>CALCTH010000602.1 GCA_937893795.1 uncultured Myxococcales bacterium
GCGTCCCGGAGCCGGCGCCCCACCGGCGTGCGCGCGACGCCGAGCGCCGCCGCCGAACCGCTCAGCGAGCCGGCGCGCCGTGCCGCGAGCACGTAGCGGAGATCGTCCCACTCCACGCGCGCATCATGCCTCAGCGCGGGGCGCGGCGTGGAGGGCGTCGCCTCAGGGCACGGCGCCGAGCGCGCGGGCGTAGGCCATCCCGCCCGCGAGCGAAAGCCCGCCGTCGAGCACCAGCGAGGTCCCCGTGAGGCTCGGCGCGGCGCCCGACGCGAGCCAGAGGGCCGTCGTCGCGACCTCGTCGACGCTCGAAAACGCGCGGAGGGGGATGGTCTCGCGCAGGCGCCCTTCGGCCTCCGGGCTCCCGAGCAGGCGACGAAAGCCCTCCGTGTCGGCCACGGCCCCCGGGACGAGACCGACGACGCGAACGCCGAGGGGGCCCCACTCGAGGGCGAGGCAGCGGGTCAGCATCTCGACGCCGGCCTTGGCGGCGCAGGCGTGCGCCTGGAGCGGCGTGGGCACGAAGGCCTGCGGCGCGCTGATGTTCAGCACGAGCGCACCGGGTCGGCGAAGGGAGGCGAACGCGGCGCGGCTCGCCTGGAACGTGCCGACCAGGTCGATGTCGACGACCGCGCGGAAGCCGCCGGGAGAGAGGCTGGCCGCCGGCCCCGGGAAGTTGCCGGCGGCGGCGTTCACGAGCACGTCGATGGCTCCAACCGGCGCCAGCGCGGCCGTGAGCGCGTCGGCGTCCCGCACGTCGCAGCGCGCGAAGGTCAGCCCCTCCACGCCGCGCACGGCCTCTGCGCCGCGCTCCTTGCTCCTTCCGAGCACGGTGACGGCGGCGCCCTCCGCCGCGAAGGCACGGGCGATGCCGAGCCCGATGCCGCTGGTGCCTCCCGTGACGACGACGTTCTTCGTGTCGCTCATGCGCCCAGCTCCACGATGAGCTTGCCCCGGGTGCGCTTCGACTCGAGCACCTCGAAGGCCTCGTGCACACGCTCCTGAGCGAAGCGGCCCGCGATGACGGGCTCGAGCGTGCCGTCCTCGAGCCAGCGCGCGAGCTGCCCGAGGTCGGCGGGACGCGGCCGCACCAGCACGAGCTTCCGGGGCCGCCGGGAGAAACGGGTCGCGGCGTGCACGAGGAGTCGCCCGAGGCTCGGCACCGTGCCCACCACCACGCCCCGGTCGCCGAGGGCGCCGCGCGCGGACGCTCCGAGGTTCCCGAAGACGTCGAAGACCACGTCGACGGGCCCCTCCTTCGAGCGCGGCGGTCCCTCCGCATAGTCCAACGTCTCGCTGGCGCCGAGGCGCGCGCAGAGGGCGTGGTTTCGCGGGCTGGAGGTGGTGACCACGGTCGCGCCGAGCGCCCGAGCGATCTGAATCGCGAGCGTACCGACCCCGCCAGAGGCCCCGTGCACGAGCACGCGGCTGCCGGGACGTACTCCGGCGAGGTCGCGCAGCGCCTGGAGAGCCGTCGAGCCCGCCAGCGCGACGGCGGCACCCGCCTCGAAGGGCACCGACGCCGGCAGCACGGCTACCTCCGTCGCTCGCGCGTCCACGCGCTCGGCGAGCGCGCCGCGGGCGAAGGTCCACTCGTCGAGGAACCCAAAGACCCGGTCCCCCACGGCCAGCCGTGGCGTCTCCGACGCGGCCACGGTCCCGGCGAAGTCGAGGCCCGTCCGCTTGGGGAAGCGGCGGCCGCTCAGCGTGCGGAATCGGCCCTTCCGAAAGAGCGCGTCCTTGGGGTTCAGCGCCGCGCGGGAGACGGACACCACGACGCCACCACGCGGCGGGCGCGGCACGGGGAGCTCCTGCCAGCGGAGCTCGTCGATGCCGCCGTAGCGGCCGAAGGCGAGGGCTTGCATGCCCCCACGCTGTGCTCCCACGGCCCGACGTGGTACCCGCTCGAGGAGCATGCCTAACATGCCCAAGACGCATGGCTCTACCGGGAGCGTCCGCCTCGAAGGGCTCCGCTGGTTCGCGCGTGCGGCCGAGGCGGGCAGCCTCACCGCGGCGGCGCGCCGGGCCCACGTGGCGCAGTCGACGGTCTCGCGAGCCCTGGCCCGCCTCGAGCGCACGCTCGGGGTCGAGCTGGCTGCGCGGAGCGGACGGACCTTCCGCCTGACGCCCGCCGGGCGCGCGCTCCTGCCGCATGCGAGGAGGGTCCTGGCCGACCTCGAGCGCTTCGAGCGCGCCGCCGTCGAGACCAAGGGCGCCACGGCGGGTCGCGTGACGCTGCGCCTC
>CALCTH010000603.1 GCA_937893795.1 uncultured Myxococcales bacterium
AGCTCCCCGAGGTCGAGCTCGAGGGCCTCGGCCGCCGCGACCAAGGCCGGCGGAAGGCGCGGCGCACCCTCGACGGCCAGCCGCGCGGACCCCCCCGGGTCGAGGCGGGGCGGGCTCTCGACGGCGTGCGTGCCGCTCATCTCGCGCCCCCGGCGCTCGGCCGCAGCGCGTAGCCGAAGGGCGCCTTCGCCTGCAGCTCGGCCTCCCAGGCACGGACCTCGTCCCAGCCGGGCCGCGCGAAGACCACCCCCTCGTTCGGCGCACGCATGGCGCGAAGGAAGGCGTAGAGAAGCCCGCCGAAGCGGGCCTCGTACTCCTCGGCGTCCCTCAGGCCGAGATGCCGGACCACGCCGAGCGTGTAGAGCCGGGCCTGGAGTGCGTAGTGATCCCGTACGTGCGCCTCGAGGACGGAGGCGGCGATGCGGTCGCTCTTCCAGTCGAGCACGTAAACCCGGCCCTCGTGCTCGAAGACCAGATCCACCACGCCGCGGATGACGCCGCGGTCGATGGCGAAGAAACCGCCGGCCGGCGCGGCGGGGAGCGCGTCGGTCGCCGCACCGAGGGCCGGATGCGCGGGCTCCGGCAGCGGGAAGTGAAAGCGCATCTCCGCCGCGCGTTCGGGGCCGAGCCCCGCGAGGCCTCGGGGCAATGCGAGAGGCCCGTGCTCCTGCGGCTGGTGGAGGGCGCGATGGAGCAGGGCCGCGGCGTCCGGGAGGTCCGAGGCCGCGATCCCGGAGCGCCGAGCCCGGGCGGAGAAGAGGCGCGCGACGGCCGGATCGGCGAGCCACGCGGTGGCGTCCGGCGCGGCCCGGAGCCCTTCGAAGTCGAGCTCCTCGAGCACCTCGTGCAGGAAGATGCCCATGCCCGCGCCCCCCGGGAGCCGCGTCGCGGGGTCCCCCTCCGGCTCGAGCGCCGGCGCCCGCGCGCCCTCCGCAGCCTCGAGGGTGTCCACCACGGCGGTCGCGTGCTCCTGGTCGGTGCCATCGTCGGTCGCGGCCAGGCGACGCTCGCTTCCGCCGAGCGGCGCCTCCCGGCCAGCCTCCAGGCGGGTGTAGGACGTGAGCAGCCAGCCCGCCCGGTCGCTCCGAAGGGCCGCGAAGGCACCGGCGTCGGGGAGCCGCGGGAAGCGGATGGGGCCCAGCGTCGCGCGGAGGTCCTCCGTGTCCGCGGGCGGCGCCGCGTGCTCCGGGCCGACGTCCACGATCTCGAAGCGGACGGCGTCCCCGTCCACGTATCCGCGCGTCACGAGCTGCTCGAGGCGCTGGTCGAGCCAGCGATAGGGACCGCGGGGCGGATTCGGCGGCTGCCCCTCCTGGGGACCCGCCGACGCCGGCGCGAGGCCGAAGTAGGGCAGGTAGAGGCGCGCCGGGGCCCGCGTGAGCGCCACGGAGAGGAGCCGTTCCTCCTCCTCGCGCGCCTCGGCCGCTGCGCGCGCCAGCACCCCCTCGGGCACGGGCCGGTGCCACGCCTCGCGGTGACCCGCTTCGTCGTGGCAGACGAGGGGCTCGAGGTCGCCGCCGCCACCCCGGGCTCGGCCGAAGCCGCCAGCCACGAAGACGACCTCGGCCTCGAGGCCCTTCGACTTGTGCATGGTCAGGAGCTGCACCGCCGGCCGGTCGCCCGGCTTGCGCTGGAGCGTCCCGCCCACGAGGGGCTCCGCCCGCCCCGCCACCCAGGCGTCGAGGCGCGCGACCAGCTCCGGGAGCCCGCGGCGGCCACGGCTCTCGGTAAGGAGGAGCTCGAGCACGTGCTGCACGTTGGTGAGCGCTCGCTCCCCGTCCTCGGCGAAGAGGAGCCGCTGGATGAGACCCGTCTCCTCGAGCAGGGCCCGGAGCAGCGCCGCCGCGTCCTGACGCTCGGCCACCCGACGCCAGCGAAAGAAGGGCGCGACGAGGGGATGCTGCGCGTCGAGGTCGCGGCACGCGCCGAGGCGCTCGATGGGTACCGCGAAGAAGGGCGTGAGCCAGGCCTTGAGCCGCGCCGAACGATCGTTGGGGTCCTCGATGGCGCGGAGGAGCGCGAGCACGTGGCGCGCCTCGTCGGTGTCGAAGAGGCCGTCTTGTTTGAAGAAGGCATGAGGGACGCCGGCATCCCGGAGCGCGGCGGCGATGCCCTCGGCCTCGCGGGCGGTCCGCGTCAGCACGTGCAGGTCGCCGTAGCCGAGCGGACGACCGCCGACGCTCAGCCCGCCCTCCTCGACGAGGGCCCGGGCTTCCTCGGCGATGCGTGCGCCGAGGGAGCGCCGCACGTCGGCGAGGGCCGGCTTGTCCCGGGCCCGCGGCTGCCAGAGCACGACGGCCGCGGCATCCGCACCGCTCGGCGAGGTCGCCCGTCGCTCCGGCCGGCCAGCGCGCACGCCCTCGTAGACGAGGCGGCCGCGGAAGAAGGACCCCTCGTCGCCGTCGTCACCGGCGAAGATGCGGTCGTAGGCCGCGGCGAGGCGCTCCGTCGCCCGGAAGGACACGTCGAGGCGGACGGGGCCGGCCGGCGCGATGGCGTCCCGCGCGGTCTCGTAGGTATGAAGGTCGGCGTTCCGGAAGCCGTAGATGGCCTGCTTCGGGTCGCCGATGAGGAAGAGCCGCCGCCCAGGGCTCGAGGGCTCGAGCCAGAGCCGGCGGAAGATGGCCCATTGCACCTCGTCCGTGTCCTGGAACTCGTCGACCAGGGCGTGCCGATAGCGACGGCGAAGCGATGCGGCGAGGGCGCCACCGCTGGGCCCGTCGAGGGCGGCGCGCAGCTCGAGGAGGAGATCGTCGAAGTCGAGCTCCCCGCGCATGGCCTTCTGCGCCGCGAGCTCGGCGCGCAGCGCGGGAACGAGCTCCTGAACGAGGACGCCGAAGCTGGGCGGAGACGCGGCGAGGAGCGCATCGACGCCGTCGCGGAGCGGCCCGAGCGCGTCGCCACGATGCGTACGCGACGCTTCCCGGAGCCGTCCGGGGAGCCAGCGCCGCGCGGGCGCGCCGGCGCTCGCCTCGCGCGCGCCCC
>CALCTH010000604.1 GCA_937893795.1 uncultured Myxococcales bacterium
CGCCATGCTCGAGCATGCGGCGCTCCTCCTCGACACGGGGCGGACGTCCTCGGGCTGCGGCCTGCTTCGGCGCGTGCTGGGCGAGTTCGAGGTCGGGGCGGCGCGGCGCCGGGCGGCGCGGCTTCATGAGGAACGCTGTCCGCCCTGAGCGCGCTCAGAGCGCGTCGTCGTCGTACTCGACCTCGCCTTCGGTCTCCTCCTCGTCGTCGTCCTCGTCGTCGTCTTCTTCCGGCGACTGGTACTTGAGGTCGACGTCCGCCTCGGAGAGCTGCTGTTCGAGCAGCTCGAAGAGCTCCTCCACGTCCTCCAGGGACCACTCGCCGAGGATGAGGGAGATGAAGTCGTGGATGTCGCCGCTGTCGATGCGCCGCTCGAGCTCTTCCACCTGCTCGTCGTCGAAGATCTCGAAGAGATCCTCACGGAGCGAATCGCTCTCGCACTCCTCCAACGCATCGCTGGCGGAGAGGCGGAGCTGCCGGACGGCGCGCTTGTCGAGGTAGATCTCCATGATCTTGGAAATGCCGTTGGACCGCCAAGCCGCCGGCGTCAAGCGACGCGCTGGCGATTTCCCACGGTCCTTGCGGATGGCGGCGCGGGGGGACGATGCTGGGCCGCGATGTGGGGTGCCCAGCCGATGCGTGGCGTAGGCCGCGGCCGTCTCCGCGAGGCCCTCGTGCTCGGGGCCTCGCTGGCGCTGCTCTCGGGCGCCTCGGGGGCGCGCGCCGAGGCGCCGGACTTCACGCCCCCGCCGCCGCCCGCGGACGCGCCGCCGAGCCTCGCCGGGGAGCTTCGTGGCGACGTCATCATCCCCGTGGCCAACGAGCCGCTCTGCCCCAGCGGCAGCCCCTGCCTGCTCCGCTCCGGGGGTGGCTTCGGCGGCAGCCTCGAGCTGCGCTGGCCTCGGGGCCTCGCGCTGGGCGTCGCCTACGACGCCTGGTTCTTCAACGGCCGGAGCGTCGAGGAGCTGCCTTCGCTCCAGACCTTCTCGGTCCAGCTCCGTCACTTCTTCCTCGCGACGCGGGAGCTCCATCCTTTTCTGGGAGGCGCGCTCGGGGCGACCCTCTTCGGCGATCGGCTTCGGGTCGACACGGGCGGCGTGAGCCTGGACGCGTTCCTCGGCCTCGAGGCCGAGCGAAGCGCCCGCGTGGCCTTCTCCGGCGCCGGCGGCGTCCGGGTCTGCGGCCGCGCGCCCTATACGGCGCGCGACGGGACCCAGCGCGCGGAGGACTTCCTGGCGAACGCGGTGCTCTTCCTCCGCTTCGGCCTCGTCTTGCAGCGTTTCTGAGATTTCGGCGCGTTTCTGAGATTTCAGAGACTTTGCGCCTGCTTCGGCTTCTTGACGCGATGGCGCCGGGCGGGTTCCACTCCGTCTCGCGAGTCGCCCGCGGCCCGGCCAGGGGTGGCCTTGCGCCGGGCGCGGCCCGACCCGAGCGATGGCGGCGAACGAGGTGCGATGCGGTCAGTGCGGAGGCGTAAACAGTGCGCACATGCGCTTCTGCGTCCACTGCGGGGCCAGCATCACCCCGGCCGCCGAGGCCGTGGCGCCGGAAGCGGCCGCGCCGGCCGCCGCAGCTGCGGCGCCCGCTTCGTCGAGTCGCTCCCCGGCGGCCACCGCGGCTCCGAGCGGCCAGCCGATCTGCTGGCGCTGCCGCGGCATCGGGGACATCGGCGCCGAGTTCTGCAAGTTCTGCGGGGCGCGCTATGCCGACGCGCCCATGGGAGAGGTGGAGCCCGTGGGGCGTCAGGGCTTCGGTACGGTTCCCGACTCGCCGCCGCCCACGCCCGCGCCGGCGCTCGTCGCCCGCCTCGTCTCTATCCGCAAGGACGGCAGCGACGGCGAGGTCTTTCCGGTGCACGCGCCGCAGACCGACATCGGTCGCAGCGAAGGGGAGATCGTGCTGCCGGACGATCCCTACCTTTCGCCGCGGCACGCGCGCCTTCGCACCGAAGCGGGGCGCTTCTACCTGCGTGACCTCGGGAGCGTGAACGGGACCTTTCAGCGGCTTCGCGACGCCGTTCCGCTCGAGGACGGGGACCGCGTCCTCATCGGACAGCAGCTCCTCCGTTTCGAGCGGGTGGAGGACGCCGAGCGCCCCCTCGGCCCGGCCAGTCTTCGCGGTGTCCTCGCCTTCGGTACGCCGGAGGTCCCGCGCTACGCTCGCCTCGTCCAGTACACCACGGAAGGGGTAGGACGCGACGTGCATTATCTGTATCGTGACGAGACGGTGCTGGGGCGAGAAACCGGCGACGTCGTGTTCACGGACGACCCCTTCCTGTCCCGCCGGCACGCCTCGATCACGCTGGAGCGCGGCTCCCAGCGCGTGCTGCTTCGCGACCTCGGCTCCTCGAACGGCACGTCCCTGGCCCTTCGCGGCGAGGTAGAGCTCCAGCCCGGAGACTGCCTTCGCGTCGGCCGGCACCTCTTCCGCTTCGATGCCGCGGGGGCCGAAGGGCAGCGATGACCGAGAACGACGGTCACGACGCCGAGGAGGGCCTGGCGCCGGCGAAGAGCGAGCTCGTCGCCACCGCCCCGGAGCGGCCCGTGGCCAAGGAGGCCGCGGACGCCCTCGAGGCGCCGGAGGCGGAGGCCGACGAGAGCACGGACGCGGGCGACGCGCCGCGCGAAGGCGCCGTCCGCTTCCGCTACTTCGGCGTCACGGACGTGGGCCTCGTGCGTGAGCACAACGAGGACAACTTCATCGCCTTCGACGTGGGGACCGAGGGCGCGTCTCATCGCATGGGCGGCACGCCCGGGGACGGCTCGGAGCGGGCCGAGGCCACCCGACGTGCGGACCTCTCCCGCTCTCTGATCCTCGCCGTCTGCGACGGCATGGGCGGCGCGGCCGCGGGTGAGGTCGCGAGCCAGATGGCCGTGGACACCGTGCTCGAGGTCATGACGGCGCCGACGAAGGTCAGCGACCGGGACGCCTTCGCACACCGCCTCGTGTACGCCATCGAAGACGCGGGCAGCCGCATCTTCGGCGCGGCGAAGATGGACCGCTCCCGGCGCGGCATGGGCACCACGGCCACCGTGGCCGGCTTCGTCGACGAGATGCTCTTCGTGGGTCAGGTCGGCGACAGCCGCTGCTACGTGCTGCGGAACGGCGAGCTCGCGCAGGTCACGAAGGATCAGTCCCTCGTGAACCAGCTCATCGAGGCGGGGCAGCTCACGGAGGAGGAGGCCGAGGCCTTCGAGCACTCGAACATCATCCTCCAGGCGCTCGGCACCACGGAGGACGTGAGCGTCGACCTCACCTTCCTGGAGCTGCACGAGGGCGACCGCATCATGCTCTGCTCCGACGGTCTCTCCGGCATGGTGCACGGGGAGACCATCCGCGACGTGCTCGCCGAGGGGGACGACCTCGAGGCCATCGCCGATCGGCTCGTGCACCTGGCCAACGAGGGCGGCGGCCACGACAACATCAGCTGCGTCGTGGCCGAGGTGTCGGGCCCACGCTTGCTCCCCGCGGAGGGGGCGCCCGAGGCGGGGTACCAGCAGTACCCGCTGCCGCCGGCCCGGCCCGACATCGCGTCCGAGCTGCCGCGCCGGGAGGCCATGGCTCCGAAGCCGGGGGTGAAGAAGCCCGGGCGGGACGTGAAGCCTCACGCGGTCGTGCAGACCCAGGCTGCGGACCCCACGGTACCGACGGAGGGCTTCCCCTGGTGGGTCGTCGCCGTGCTCCTCTTGGCCGTGCTCGGCACCATCGCTTACGTCCTCGCCGGGGACGACGCGCCGCCGGAAGCCCCCGAGCCGTCCACGATGGAGCCCTCCGAAGTGGGGCTGCGCGTACGGACCAACGCCGAGGGCGTGCTCTACGTCGACGGCCGCCGCGCCGACGCCACCGAGGCCGCCAACGGCGATCGGGACCTCGAGCTCGCGCCGGGCGAGCACCTCATCGAGGTGCGCCGGGACGGGGAGGCGCTCGCGTCGCATCGGGTGACCGTCGAAGCAGGCGACACCGGGCGCCGCGTGGAGCTGCGCGTGGCCGAGGCCGTCCAGGATGCCTTCCCAGACGGTGTGTTTTTCGTCCCGTT
>CALCTH010000605.1 GCA_937893795.1 uncultured Myxococcales bacterium
GCTGCGCCCTCGGCAGGAGCCCGAGGCGAAGCGCCGCTCGCCCTACCAGCCCCAGGAGTCGCGGCTCCGTGGCGCCGGCCTGCGCGGCCTCCTCGACGGCCTCCTCGGCCTCCGCGCCCTTCCCTTCGCGCTGCAGCAGCCGCGCCTCCGTGAGCGCCGCGAGCACGGCGTCGGTCGGGGCGCCGTGCGCCAGCCGCTCGTCCAGGCCCGCCAGCGCTTGCCGTGCGGCCGCGGGCTCCGTTCCGTCGGCCTCGAGATAGGTCTTCCAAAGCGTCGCTCGCAGATGGTCCGGATGAGCCTCGAGCACGCCGTCGAGCAGCTCCCGCGCCTCTTCGGGGCGTCCGTCATCCGCCTTCGCTTCCGCCAGCGCGACGGCGGCGACGGTCATCTCTGGCGCGGCCTCGACGGCCGCGGCGAGATGGGTCAGCGCCGTCTCCTCCCCGAGGCGCTGCTCCAGGCGCCCGAGGACGTAGAGCACGCGGGGGTCGTCCTGGCCCGTGTCGCGCGCACGGCCCAGCGCGGCCTGCCCCTCCTCGGTCTGCCCCGAGGCGTAGGCGAGGATGGCCGCGGCAGCCTCGACGAGGGGCCCCGTGAGCCCCCGCGCCCGCGCGCGCTCGAGCGTCGGGCGCAGGTAGCCCGGCTCGAAGGCGCCGTCCTCGAGCGCACGCTGGGCATGCACGAAGAGGAGGACGTCCGGGTTCGCCTCGTCCAGGGGCATGAGCTCACGCGCACGCCGCAGCTCGCGCTCCGCGTCGACGAGGTTGGCGTGGTCCCCGCGGAAGGCATCGGCCCGCGCCTGGTCCACGAGAGCCCGCGCCTCGGCCTCCTGGCCGGCCACCCATTGCCGGTAGGCGAGCGTGCCACCGAGGGCGCCCACGACCGCGAGGACCCAGACGACGGTGAGGACGCGGCCGATGCGGGTGCGGCCCCCGTCGTGGCGCGCCTCGCGCCGGTCCGGCCAGACCGTCGGGGCCTCGTCCGGCGCCTCGAAGAGCTGTTCGCGGTGCAGCATCGCGAGCACGGCGTCGACGTCCTCGCGAGCGCCAGGTGCCGCGCTCGCATCGTCCACGGCCACCGCGATCTGGCTCGGCGGCTCGCTGAAGGGCTGCGTCACCGGCGAGGAGGCCACGTCGTCGGCCGGCGGCGCCGGCGGAACCGGGGAGGGCCGCGGCGTGGACGACCTCGGGGAGGAGGGCGGCGGAAGCGGGGGCGGCTCGGAGACCCGGGGTGAGCGCGAGAGCGGCGCACCGACGAAGAGGCCGCCGCTCGTGAACGGATCGCCGCCCTCGGCAGGCGCCGCGCGACTCGCGGAGGGCGAGGCGACCTCCACCTCTTCGACGAGCTCGGGCTCGGGGGCCGGCTCGGCGAAAGGGTCGGCACCGAAGCCCGCGCCGGCTTCCTCGTCGGGAAAGGCCGCGGCGTGCCGCTCGCCGCGGGCGTCGCGGGAGCGCACCTCGTCAGCCCCGCGGCCCTGGGGCGCCGTCGCGGCGTCGACGATGTCGGCGAGCGTCTCCTGGAGCCCCTCGGCGCGCCCCTCCGTCGCCGGGCGGTCGGTGCCGACGTGAGGCGTCGGGAGGTGCTCGCGAAAGCGAGAGCGGGGCTCCGTCGACGGCGGAGGCGGAGGCGTCGGGGCCGGCGCCCGCGTAGGCGGCGAGGGAGGGGATGGGGGCCCAGGGGCGGGACCGTCTCCCGCGGCGAGACGGGCGAGGCGCCCGGCCCGCGCCGCCAACCGCTCCACCGTGGGGTCGGGTCCACCCAGGGACGCCGCCTTCTCCAGCACGCGCGCCGCACGCTCCGGATCGCCGCGCCGCAGCAGCACTTCGCCGAGCCAGCGGTAGGGCGCCGCCGAGCGGGCATCGACGCGCGCCGCCTGAAGCAGCGTCTTCTGCGCGCGCAGAAGGTCGCCTTGCTCCATCCAGGCGCGTCCGAGGCAAAGGAGCCCCTCGGCGTCCTCCGGGGCGCGCTCGAGGTGCTGCTTGGCCACCTCGCCGGCTTCCTTCGCGCGCTTCGCGTCCAGAAGCCCACGGGCGAGGGCGACGGCGTCCTCCCCTTCGGGATCGCTACGGAAACGCAGGAGGCGCGCGTCCAGATTCTCCGGCGTGGCCAAGGCGAGGCGACCATAGCAGAAGGGGCCGCGTCGCCGCCGAGAGGACGGCGCCGAGGCCGGGAGCGTGGTATCCGGAGGCTCATGCGCGCGCGCGCAGCCACCCTCAGCCTGCTTCTCGCCCTCGCCTGCGGCCCCGCGGCGAGCTCACCTCGGGGGAGCCTCGACCGCCTCGCGAGCGCGCTGGAGCGCGGCCGCACGCGCGACGCCTACGCGCTCCTCGCCGAGGACTACCGGCGCCGCGTCCCCTTCCGCGAGTTCGAGCGGCAGATGCGGAGCCGTCCCGAGAGCGCGCGAGAGCTGGCCGCGCTTCTCCGCACGGCGGACGACGACGCCGAGATCACCGCCGAAGTACGCCTCAGCGACGGGGACACGCTCCAGCTCGTCTTCGAGGAGGGGGGGTGGCGCGTACGCGGGAACGCCGTCGACATCTACGACCAGTCGACGCCCCGCGCGGCGCTTCGGTCCTTCGTCCGCGCCATGACGCGCAAGCGCTACGAGGTCGTGCTCCGCTTCGTCCCCGACGCGGACCGCGAGGGCATGAGCGTCGAGGGCATGGCCCGGGTCTTCGAGGGCGAGGGCCGCGAGGAGACGGAGCGCCTCCTCGCCGCGCTTCGGGCGAACCTCGATGCGCCCATCGAGGTGGTCGGCGACCGGGCCACGATGCCTTACGGGGAAGGCGCCACGGTGCAGTTCGTCCGGGAGGGCGAGGTCTGGAAGATCGAGGATCCAGACTAGCGGCGCGTCGCCGGCCCTTCGCCTCGACACGGCCTAGATTGCGGCGAAAAACCCTGTAGACTCCGCGGGATGTTGTTCGTGGCCTGCTCAGGGTTCCCCGTGCCCGTGAGCCGTTATTGGGGGCAGTTCGCCGCCGTCGAGATCTCCGACACGGAGCTTGGAATTCCTGGCGCGGGGACCGTGCGGCGCTGGCTGCGCGAGTCGCCCAAGGGCTTCGCCTTCACCGCCCTCGCGCCGAAGGCGCTCGGCGAATCGGGCTTTCGGCGCACGAAGGAGAACGCGGCGCTGGTCGAGGAGTTCGCGACCTTCGCCGACACGCTCGGCGCCCGCGCCGTGGTCTTCCAGGCGCCCCCGGACTTCGAGGCCTCCAAGGCGACGAAGACCGCGCTTCGGAGCTTCGTCGGCTGGCTCCCGGACTCGCTGCCGCGGGTCGTGCTGGACCTGCCCGCGTGGGGCACGGCCGACGCCGAAGCCGTGGCCGACAAGCGGCCGGTCTCCCTGGCCTACGACCCGCTCACGTTCGATCCGCCGGCGCCGAGCGAGCTGGTCTACGTGCGCCTCCCGGGCCCGGCGGGGCACCGCTCGCGCTACGACGAGGAGTCCATCGAGAGCATCGCGACGCATCTCGAAGGCATCGAGGCGGAGACGGTGTTCTGCGTGTTCCGCAACATCGACATGCAGGCGAACGGAGCGAGCCTTCGCGAGCGCCTCGGCGTCTGATCCCGCGCTTTCAAAGCGCCGCGAGCGCGTCCCGCGCGACCTGGAAATCCTGCGGTAGCGCAGCCTCCCAGCGATGCGCGGTCCCGGTCACGGGATGCTCGAAGCCGAGGGTGGCCGCGTGGAGCGCCTGGCGACCGAGCTCGCCCGCGATGTCGCGTAGCCGCGGGTCCCGCGGGGAGCGACCGTAGAGCCCGTCGCCGAGGAGCGGATGGCCCGCTTCGGCGAGGTGGACGCGGATCTGGTGCGTCCGGCCCGTCTCGAGCCGGCACATGACGTGCGTCGCCCGTGGCGCCGAGGGCGGTAGCGCCACCACGGGCTCCACGTGGGTGACGGCGCGCTTGCCGCGCGGCACGCGGCCGCTGAACTTCTTCCGGTCCCGCGGGTGACGCCCGTGAAGCGTGTCGAAGGTCCGCGCGCCCTCGACGTGCCCGAGGACCAGCGCGTCGTAGCGCCGCTCCACGTCGTGCGCGGCGAAGCGCGCCACGAGCCCCTCGCGCGCCGCCTCGGTCTTGGCGACCACCAAGAGGCCGCTCGTGTCCTTGTCGAGGCGGTGCACGATGCCGGGGCGCATGGGATCGCCCGCTGCGTCGGCGAAGTCGACGTGGTGCAGGAGCGCGTTGACGAGGGTGCCCGAGGGATGGCCCGGCGCCGGATGCACCACGAGCCCCGCCGGCTTGTGTACGACGAGCAGGTGGGCGTCCTCGAAGCGCACGTCGAGGGGAAGGTCTTCGGGGAGAGCCGCCGAGGGCGGCGGCGGCGCGGGCCAGACCTCGATGCGCTGACCGGGACGGACCTTCTGCTTGGCGCGCCCGGGCGCCCCGTCGACGTGGACCCGGCCCTCGTCCATCCAGCGCTGAAGCGTCGAACGGCTCGCGACGCCGAGGGCGGCGAGCACCTTGTCGAGGCGGGCGCCTCCGGGCGGCGCGTCGTCCTCACCGAGCACGCGGGCGATGGCGGCCGGACCGGGGGGGCTCGGCCTCGCTCCCGCGGACTCGCCCGGTTGGCTCACCAGAGGGGCGAGGCGACGTGACCCTTCGACCGCACCAGGATGTCGATGATGGCGCGGTCGTAGAAGTTCTTCGCGTAGAGCTCCGGGGCCACGCGGCTCTTGAAGAGCGCCCGGCCTTCCTCGAGCTCGTCCGCGAGCACCTCGAGGAGGTTGTCGCCCTGGATGCCCTCCACGATCTTGTCTTCGTTGTAGAGCGACAGATCGCTGGCGATGGCTCGCGCCAGCCGGCGGGCCGCTTCCTCGGTCTCGATGAGCGCCATCTCGCCTCCAGTATGCCCGACCCGCGGCTCCGCGCGCGAAAAACGCGAACGAGGTCCGCAGCACCCAGGCTACGGACCTCGTCGCGGTCAGCCGACGCGGGCTCCGCTCAGGGGCAGACGGGGTCCCCGATCGTCGGGCACGCGCCAATGGCGCAGCGGTTGAGGATGGCGTTCGGGTCACATGCCGTCCCGCCCGACAGGATGGGGATGACGGTGAAGAGCGCCTCCAAGTCCATGCCGGCGTTGGGCGCGCCCGGGACCATGCCGGGGAAGTTGATGCCCCCGAAGAGGAGCGGCTCGATGAAGACGTAGAAGCTCCCGGGCAGCTGATCCTCGAAGGTGAGGCTCGGGCGAGGTCCGCCCGGCAGGAGCATGGCCATGTCGTCGATCATCTCGTCGTAGCAGGCCAGGCTCGTGTCGAAGCTGTCGACGCAGTTGGTGCGCCCGTAGATGGCGTAGGCCTCGCCGAGGGTCCCGGCGCCGTTCTCCGGCACCTCCAGCGTGACCGTCACGTCGTAGGCCACGGCCCCGGCGGGCAGGTCGACGCGGAAGGCCGTCTCCGGCCCGGCCGTGAAGAAGTCGGGCGGGAGGTTGTTGCCCTCGGTGAACATCGCGAGCGGCGCAATGGCCGTGACGCAGGGCGAGGACGCGGCGCCGGCGGGACCGTCTGGCTCGGGCACGATGGCAGAGACGAGCGGCGCGGCGACGCCGGTGGTCGGCGTGAGGCCGGTCAGATCGATGGCGTTGGCGTCGGCGTCAGCGCAGAGGCCCGTGAGCACGGTGTCGGGCACGCAGGTGCTGACGCCCTCCTCCTCGAAGCACTCGATGCGGGTGCCGATGCAGAGGGCCGTGTCGCTGCACGTCTCGCCGAGGCGCGCGGCGCTGCCGATGACGATGTCCTCTTCGATGGTGTTGGACGCCGAGCCCTGGCTGTCGACGAGGGCGATGCGCACGGCGCGGGCGTCCCCATCGAAGAAGTCGTTCAGCGAGACGAGGCGCGTGATGGTCGTGAAGTCGTTAGTGACGGGTGGGTCCGCCAGGGCCAGCGTGATGGTGGTCTGGTTGTCCATCGTGAGCGGGAAGGGGTTGCCCGTGGAGTCGAGCACCGTCAGCTCGAAGGCCACGACGTCGGCCGCCGCGTCCGAGCCCGTGAAGGCGAACTCGGTGAAGCCTGCGGTGCCCTCCTCCGGGCGAAGGTCGATGACCGTGTAGCTATCGAGCACCGGCGTAGTCGCCTGCTCGGCCGTGACGCGAAGCGTGATGGCGCCCTCGCCATCGTTGGCCGTCACGATGAAGTGCACCGTGGTGCCGCCGGGCACGATGGCCACGCCGTCAGCCTGGGCGCCGGGGGTCGCGACGCAGATGCCGGCCGGCGACTCGCAGGAGTCCGTGCGGACCTGGACGACCGTCTCGAGGCTGCCGTCCGTGGCGCCGCCGACGGTGCTGACGTCGAGGGCGACGTCGCCGCTACCCGGTACGGTGTAGCGGACCGCGATCTGGCCCGACGCGTCGCCCGCGGCGCCGCAGCCCGAGAGGTCGCGGGCGGCGCGGTCGGTCGTGTCGAGGTCGATGGTGACCGTCTCGCCGAGCGAGCCCGTCGAGGCCAGCTCGACGATGGCGCCCGGGTCGCACACCGGAAGCGCGGCCTCCGGCATGTCGATGTCCTGCATGTCGACGTCCATGTCGGGCATGCCGGTACCGTCCGAATCGTCGCCGCAGGCGATGAGAACGAACGGTAGGCCCAGGAGAAGAAAGGCGGCGAAAGGCGAACGTCGAAGCATCAGGCCGAACGGTGTAGCACAGGCGCGCCGACACATCGCGCCCGGCCAGCGAGGAGCATGCGTTATGTCCCGGTCGCCGGCGGAGAGCCCCGAATCGTCGAGGCATTCGATCGTCTCGAAATCTCGAAGGGTCCCTGACGCCGGGTCCGGCGGGAGCGCGCGCGGGCGCTTCGGCCCATGCTCCCGCCGATGGAGCGGAGCGAGCTCGACTACGACCTTCCGGAGGCGCTGATCGCCCAAGCCCCGGCGGCCCGCCGGGACGACGCCCGCCTGCTCACGGTCGACGCCGGCCGGGGCGTCGCGGCGCATGGCACCGTTCGCGACCTCCCGGGGCTGCTCGCGCCGGCGCTGGTCGTCGTCAACGACACGCGGGAGCGGCCCGCGCGGCTCCATGGCGCCAAGCACACCGGCGGCGCCGCCGCGCTCCACCTCGACGCGCGCCT
>CALCTH010000606.1 GCA_937893795.1 uncultured Myxococcales bacterium
GGCGACGGGGGCCCGGCGCCTCTCGCGCGCCGTGCACTCGGCGCACGCGCACGTGCTTCAGCTCGCCCAAGGGCGGTCCCTCGGAACCACTCTCGTGGCGCTCTACCTGGAGCCGGAACGCGGGGTGGCGCACGTCGCGCACGTGGGCGACAGCCGCGCCTACCGCCACCGAGGGCGGCACCTCGAGCCCCTGACCGAGGACCCCACGCTGGCCCGGGAGGTGCTGGAGGCGGCGCCAGGCCAGCGGCTCCCCGCGACGCCGGGCTTATGGCTCCAAAGCACCACATACGACTAGAAAGCTAGGACAGAAGCAAGCTTGAGGAGGACCTGAGGATCGAATCCGTGGGTGTCCTGCTGGACGACGACGAGGCTGTCACTGAGGCGGAGCGCGTCACTTCACAACCGACCCGCGGCCTACCTCAGCTCCTCCGACGGCGGCGCCGACACCGCCGCGGCCGTGATCGTGTACGGGTATCGGGGGTACCCGTACACCTCGCGCTATGCGGTCGCGCCGCGACCGCGCCGGGGGCGCCCCAGCGTGCCGCTCCGGCCCCTCGGCCTCGAGGCGCTCACGCGCTGGGACCAGGGGACCTCGCTCGGGGTCGGCGGCGCGCCGCGGACCGACGAGACCGGGCCGGTCGGAGGCGAGCCCGTGGACCCCGAAGGGGCAGACACCCCGGGTGCGCGGGGGCTCTGAGGCGCCGCCGCCGACGCGACGCCCCTCATGTTTTGGGACGGTCTGCCGTTGGTCCTCTTTCATGTCCCAGCTGCTCAACGAGCGGCCCTCCGCCGCCCACGCCACCGTCGCCTACGAGGCCCCTTCCGCGGCCGCGCGCACTCCCTCCTCGCCGCCCGCGCCGACGACCCGCCGCTGGCCCGTGCCCGCAGCCACGCTCCTCGAGGCCATCGAGGCCGCCTGCGACGACTTCTTCGGCCCCGAGGCGTCCGGCGTCCGTGAGCGCGGCCTCGAGCCGCAGACCATGCGCGACCCGCGCTGATCGCCGATTCCGCTGGCGCCCGCGGAGACGGGTGACCATGGACGAGGCATGGCAACGATCACGATCGTCGGGGACGGCCCTGGAGGCCTCAGCGCCGCGCTCTTCCTCGCGAAGGGAGGCCATGACGTCACGGTCTTCGGGACCGACGAGACGGTCATGCACTACGCGCACCTTCACAACTACCTCGGCGTACCCGACACGAGCGGCTCCGACTTCCAGGCGGCCGCCCGGGCCCAGGTCACGGCGCAGGGGGCGCGGCTCGTGGCCTCGAAGGTCACCGCGGCCGCGGCCGTGGACGGCGGCTTCGAGGTGACGACGGAGGAGGGGACGCACGGGAGCGACTTCCTCGTGCTGAGCGAGGGCAAGGGAGCGCCCTTGGCGACGGCGCTCGGCCTCGCGGCAGAGAACGGAGCCATCGTGGTCGACCGCCAGGGGCGCAGCTCCCTCGAGCGCGTCTACGTGCTTGGCCGGAGCGCGCGGCCGCGCCGGAGCCAGGCCATCATCAGCGCCGGCGACGGGGCCGCAGCCGCCCTCGACATCCTCAGCGTCCTCGCGGGCAAGGACGTGCAGGACTGGGATTCGCCTCCCAAGGAGGAGTGCGGCGCGCGCTCACTCGTCGCCTCGCACCGGGCGACGCGCACGCTTCTTGTCGCCCTGGCGCCGCTTCTCGTCCAGGCGCCTACGCTTGGCGCCGCGGCTGGGCTTGGTTGCCCGGCGCACCTTCGGCGGGGCGAGCGCCTCGAGGACGAGAGCGCGGAGCCTCGCGCGCGCCGCGTCCAGGTTGCCCGACTGGGAGCGCTGCCCGTCGGATTGAAGGGCGATGCGCCCCTCCGCGTCGAGGCGGCTCGGCCCGGCGAGCTCGCGAAGGCGCCGCTTCACGGCGTCGCTGAGCGCGACCGTGCCCGGCAGGTCGAAGCGCAGGTCGACCTTGGTGGCGACCTTGTTCACGTTCTGCCCCCCGGGCCCGGACGATCGCACGGCGGTCCAGCTGAGATCGCTCGCCGGGAGGACGACGCGCGAGGTGATGGGCAGATCGTCCATACTGATTGGCGGCTCGACTGGCTTAGCCGATCCCGGAGCGCTTTCGCTCGGATCGGCGGTCTTCCGTGGGCTCCCCAACCCACGGAGGGGTGATTGGCGGCTCGACTGGCTTAGCCGATCCCGGAGCGCTTTCGCTGGGATCGGCGGTCTTCCGTGGGCGCCCCAACCCACGGACGGGCTACACGTTGAAGCTCGAGCCGCAGCCGCAGTCGCCATTCGCGTTGGGGTTCTCCCACTTGAAGCCATAGCCCATGAGGCGCTGCTCCCAGTCGAGAACGCCGCCGTCGAGGAGCGCCAAGCTGCGCGGGTCCACGACGACCCGGAGGCCCTCGAAGTCCCACACCTGGTCCTTCTTCCGGACCTTCGTGGCGACTTCGTACACGTAGTAGTAGCCGCTGCAGCCCCCGCCCTTCACACCTAGCCGGAGGCCGTAAACGGGGCCCTCGAGCTCGGCCGACCAGTCGGCGAGCTGCTTCTTGCCCATGGCGGCAGCCTTGGGCGTGACCGTGATCTGCGGCGGGTCCGTGCTCAGCGGCGCATCGGCGAGAGCGAGCCCGGGCGTGGCCATGGGAAGCGGCATGGGGTCCTTTCTAGAGCTTGGACGCAGACGCTCCAAGAGCATGACCTCCCTCCCCAGACCGTGACCCGCTACCAGTCGAGGGCCTCGCCCCGGAGACGCCACTCCGGCGAGCGCTTCCGGAGCGCGTCGACGGCCGAGAGGACGGCCGCGGCGACGCGCTCGACGTCGGACGCGCTCGTCCCCCTTCCGAGGCCGAAGCGAAGGGACCCCGCGGCCCGTTCGCGGTCCACACCCATGGCCCGGAGCACATAGCTGGGCTCGATGCTCGCCGAGGAGCAGGCGGCGCCGCTGGAGACCGCGACCACGTCGTCGAGGGCGACCATCAGGGCCTCGCTGCGCACGGCGTCGAAGGCGAGGTTGAGGTTGCCGGGATGCCGCGCGGGCCCGGCGGGGGGGCCGAAGACGTGGTGGGCCTCCGCCTGGCCGAGGCGGCGGCCGAGGTCATCGCGGAGCGCGGCCAGCCGCTGGCCCTCCGCCGGCCCCTCCGCCGCCTGAATCGCCGCCGCCGCGCCGAAGCCCCCCAGCAGCGGAACGGCCAGCGTGCCGGCTCGCATGCCCCGCTCGTGACCTCCGCCGTCGAGCTCGGCGACGACGGGCGCCCGCGTGGCGCCCCGCTTCGGGACGACCAGCGCCCCAGCGCCCTTCGGCCCGTAGAGCTTGTGCGCCGAGAGGCTCACGAGAGCTGCCCAGGACGCCTCGAATGGCAAATAGCCGAGCCCCTGCGTCGCGGCGCAGTGAAAGAGCACGCCCCGGGCGCGACAGAGCGCCCCGAGGGCGGCCACGTCGTTGACGGCGCCGACCTCGTTGTTGCAGAGCATCACGCTCACGAGCGCGACCGGCGGGCCGGCGTCGAGGGCCGCTTCGAGCGCGGCGGGCGCGATCCGTCCGTCGGTCTCGCCGTCGAGCCACGTCACCTCGAAGCCCTCGCGGGCGAGGCGCCGCGCCGAGTCCACGACGGCCTTGTGCTCGGTGCGCGGGATCACGAGGCGGGACGCGCCCGTCCGCTCGCGAATCCTCGGAGCCGTACCCTTGAGCGCGAGGTTATCCGCCTCCGTCGCGCCGCTGGTGAAGACCACGTCGTCCGGCGCGGCCCCGACGAGCGTCGCGACCTGGGCCCGGGCTCGGTCCACCGCCTTTCGGGCCGTCCGTCCGAAGGCGTGGCTACGGCTCGCGGCGTTGCCGAAATGCTCCGTGAAGTACGGGAGCATGGCCTCCACCACGCGGGGATCCACGGGCGTGGTCGCGTGGTGGTCCATGTAGACGGGCGCCACGCCGGGAGTGTGTGATCGTGCCCACCGGAGGACCAGCGGGCGGTGTATGCTCGACGCGATCGCATGACGATTCGCAAGTTCGGGCGGCGCTGGATGCTCATGGGAGGCGGCGCCGCGCTGGCGCTTCCCGCCCTGCCGAGCCTCCTCCCCGCGGCACCGCGAGCGCGGGCCCAGCCCGTGGCTCCGCCCCGGCGCATGGTGGTGATCACCACGCGCAACGGCGGCCTCTGGAATCGGCACATGCATCCGCCCGAGTCCGCCGCGAGCGAGGTGCTCCCGCATCCGCTTCACGACGCGCACGTCGGGCCTCTGACCTCCCGCGTCGAGGACGGCGACCGCATCGTCTCGGACGTGCTCCGCGGGCCCGAGGACCGCTTCACGGAGGCGCTCCTCGGCAAGATGAACCTCATCCGCGGCCTCGACGTGCCCTTCTACTACGGGCATTGCCGGCACCTCCTCGGCAACTACGGACTCATGTCGAGCGAGTCCATCGACGGCGCGCCGGACCGGGAGACGTCGGACCAGGTGCTCGCCCGGACGTCGCTCTACGACGAGGTGCCGCGGCGCCGGCTCATGCTCTTCGCCAACCGCGGGCTCAGCATCGAGCTGGTGGACCCGCGGCGTGGACCGGAAGGCGGCGTGCAGACCGCGGCCGAGGTCGGCGCGCAGGCCATCTTCGACGGCGTCTTCGTCGACGCCGACGAGCTCGACGGTGGCATCGGTCCCATCGACGCCGTGCTCGACGGCTACCGGCGCGTGCAGAGCGGCGCCTTCGGCGCGGGCCGAAGGCTGAGCACCGAGGACCGCGAGCGCCTCTCGCTCTACATGGACCAGCTGAGCGAGCTCCGGGAGGCCTCCTCCTCGGCCGTGCACGCGCGCTGCACGACGGTGCGTCCCCGCGACGACTACGAGCTCGAGATGGCGCCCTCGCCCTACAACCACCTCAACTACCGGAACGTGAACGGCATCGTGCTCGCGGGCTTCCTCTGCGACTCGAGCCGCATCGCCGTCCTGCGCGCGGACGACCCCTTCACGTACACGATGGAGGCCGACGGCGGGTACCACGAGGTGGCCCACGCCGCGGTGACGCGGGACGACGCGGCCCACGCGACCCGGCTCGGGGGGCTGCTGCGGGACGGGGCGCAGCGCTTCTTTTCGCAGGCCGTCCTCGATCTGGTGAGCCGCCTCGACTCGGTGCCCGAGGGCGACGGGACCATGCTGGACCACACGCTCGTGTGGTGGGGCCAGGAGTCCGGGCCGGAGACGCACCAGGGCGACTCGCTGCCCATCCTCACCATCGGCAGCGCCGGCGGACGCCTCACCACGGGGCGCTACTATGACTTCCGGGACCGGAACGCCCGCGTGCTCCGAGACGAAGAGGAGATCCTCGCGCACGAGGGCCGGCGCGCCGGGGCCAACTTCCTCCAGTGGCACACGACCTACCTCGACGCCTTCGACGTGCCGCGGGAGGCCTGGCAGGTGGAAGGACGGCAGGCCTTCTCCGGCTCGGCGCCGCTCCAGGGCTTCGCGCCCTACGACCGCGCCGCCCACGACGCGAGCTGCGCGGCGCCCCTTCCCGGGCTCCTGGCGACGTGAGCGCCCGGGACGCGGGCCTTCGAGCGGTGCGGTTTGACGACGAAGCGCGGGCACCCTAAAAATCGGACCTGGCTGGTCCTCTTTCTGGCCAACGCTCCGAAATGCTTCGCATCTCCAAGCTCACCGACTACGGAGTCGTGCTCGCCTCGCACCTGGCGACGCTCGACGGGCCGAGGTCCGTGCGCGAGCTGGCCGAGGACACGGCGGTACCGCAGCCCACGGCCGCCAAGGTGCTCAAGGCGCTCGCCAAGGGCGGCCTCGTAACCAGCACGCGTGGCGCCCGGGGCGGTTATGCGCTCTCGGCGGCGCCGGCCGACATCAGCATCGCGCAGGTCATCACGGCCCTCGAAGGCCCCATCGCCGTGACCGAGTGCACCGACGAGACCACCGACGACGGCTGCTCGCACGAGGAGCACTGCGGCGTGCGCGGCAACTGGCAGCGCATCAACGGCGCCGTGCAGACGGCCCTCGAGGCCATCTCCCTCGCCGACATGGCGCATCGCGCCGGCGGGGCGCTCATCACCCTTTCGCTCAGCGCCGCCGACGCGAACGCGCGGCTCCGCAGCCACTGACACCGAAGAGATCCAAGAAAGAGATCCATGGCCACCGCGACTCAGGAAATCGACGAGGTCCTCAAGCGCCGCTACGACGCCGGCTTCGTCACGGACATCGAGCAGGAGTACGCGCCGCCGGGGCTGAACGAGGACATCGTTCGCTTCATCAGCGCGAAGAAGAACGAGCCCGAGTGGCTCCTCGAGTGGCGCCTGAAGTCCTTCCGCCACTGGCTCCGCATGAAGGAGCCACGCTGGGCCAACATCGACTACCCGGACATCGACTACCAGGCGTACAGCTACTACGCGGCGCCGAAGTCCGACGCGGACCGGCCGAAGAGCCTCGACGAGGTCGATCCGAAGCTCCTCGAGACCTACGAGAAGCTCGGCATCCCCGTGCATGAGCGCGAGGTCCTCGCCGGCGTGGCCGTCGACATGGTCTTCGACTCGGTCAGCGTGCACACGAGCTACAAGGAGCGCCTCGCCGAGGCCGGCGTGCTCTTCATGAGCATCTCGGAGGCCGTCGAGGAGCACCCGGAGCTGGTGAAGAAGTACCTCGGTACCGTGGTGCCCTACTCGGACAACTACTTCGCCACGCTGAACAGCGCGGTCTTCAGCGACGGCTCCTTCGTCTACATCCCAAAGGGCGTCCGCTGCCCCATGGAGCTGAGCACCTACTTCCGCATCAACGCGGAAATGACGGGCCAGTTCGAGCGCACGCTCATCGTCGCCGACGAAGGCTCCTTCGTGAGCTACCTCGAGGGCTGCACGGCCCCGCAGCGCGACGAGAACCAGCTCCACGCGGCTGTCGTCGAGCTCGTCGCCCTCCCGGGCGCCGAGATCAAGTACTCGACGGTGCAGAACTGGTACCCGGGCGACGAGAACGGGAAGGGCGGCATCTACAACTTCGTGACCAAGCGCGGAGTGTGTAAGCAGCGCGCCAAGATCAGCTGGACGCAGGTCGAGACGGGCTCGGCGATCACGTGGAAGTACCCGAGCTGCGTGCTCGAGGGCGACGACAGCATCGGCGAGTTTTACAGCGTCGCGCTCACGAACAACGCCCAGCAGGCCGACACGGGCACGAAGATGGTGCACGTCGGCAAGCGCACGCGCTCGACCATCGTGTCCAAGGGCATCAGCGCCGGCCGCGGCGTGCAGACCTACCGGGGCGGCGTCTCCATCGCGAAGAACGCCGCGGGCGCGCGGAACTACACGGTCTGCGACTCGCTGCTCATCGGAAGCGAGTGCGGCGCGCACACGGTCCCCTACGTGGACGTGGCGAACCCCTCGGCGCAGCTCGAGCACGAGGCCACCACGTCGCGCATCGGCGAGGACCAGCTCTTCTACTGCCAGCAGCGCGGCCTCTCGGAGGAGGACGCGGTCAGCCTCATCGTCAACGGCTTCGCCAAGGAAGTCCTCCAGGAGCTCCCCATGGAGTTCGCCGTCGAGGCGCAGAAGCTCCTCGGCGTGAGCCTCGAAGGAGCGGTGGGCTGACGCCGCCGGACGGCGCGCCACCCCCGAAGAACGGAAAGAAGCACCCGATGCTCACCATCGAGAACCTCCACGCGAGCGTGGACGGCAACGCGATCCTCAAGGGCCTGAACCTTCGCCTCGAGGCGGGGCAGGTCCACGCGATCATGGGCCCGAACGGGGCCGGCAAGAGCACGCTCAGCTACGTGCTGAGCGGCCGCGAGGGCTACGAGGTCACGGACGGCACGATCCTCCTGGACACGCCCGACGGAGCCGTGGACCTCCTGGACATGGAGATCGAGGAGCGTGCCGCCGCCGGCGTCTTTCTCGCCTTCCAGTACCCCGTCGCCATTCCCGGCGTCTCGA
The DNA here is from genome assembly GCA_937893795.1 of uncultured Myxococcales bacterium. Classification (GTDB taxonomy): domain Bacteria; phylum Myxococcota_A; class Polyangia; order Polyangiales; family Houyiibacteriaceae; genus CALCTH01. Next base: position 7,874 of record CALCTH010000606.1, read on the forward strand.
ACCTGCACTTCCTCCGCACGGCGCTGAACAGCATCCGCAAGGCCCGCGGCGAGGACGAGCTCAGCGGCGCACAGTTCATGAAGCTGGCCCGCGCGAAGGCGAGGACCGTCGAGCTCCCGAAGGAGCTCCTGAAGCGCGCCGTGAACGACGGCTTCAGCGGCGGCGAGAAGAAGCGGAACGAGATCTTCCAGATGGCGGTGCTCGAGCCGCGGCTGGCCATCCTCGACGAGACGGACTCGGGCCTCGACATCGACGCGCTGCGCATCGTGAGCGAGGGCGTGAACGCGCTTCGTGGTCCGGAGCGCTCGATGCTCGTCATCACGCACTACCAGCGGCTCCTCGACCACATCGTGCCGGACGTGGTCCACGTGCTCGTGGACGGCCGCATCGTGAAGACCGGCGACAAGACCCTGGCGCTGGAGCTCGAGGCCAAGGGCTACGACGAGATCCGTCAGGCGGCGGCGATCTGATGGCGCTCCTCGACACCTCACGTACGGCGCCAGGCAAGGGCGTGGCGCCACTGCGGAGCGCGGCGAAGGCGGCGCTGGAAGCGAGCGGCCTCCCCGGGCGGAAGACCGAGGCCTGGCGCTTCACCTCGGTCCGCGATCTCACGACGGCCGACGCGACGCCGGCGCAGGGCGGCCTCGTGGTCGACGCCGCGCCGGGGGTGGACGTCCACCGGCTCCAGGGCGAGCTCCCGGCCGACGTCGCCGGCTGGCTCGCGGCGGTGGAGCCCACGCTCCCCAACGCGCACTTCGTCGCCCTCAACGGCGTGCTCGCCGACGAGCTCGTCGTGCTGCACGCGCAGGGCCACGTGGTGGCCCCCGTGACCGTCACGCATCACGGCGCGGGCGAGGGCTCCGTGAGCACGCCCCGGCTGCTGGTGGTGCTCGAGCCGAACGCGGAGCTGACGCTCGTCGAGCGCTTCGGCGGAAGCTCGAAGGGCCTCACGAACGCGGTGACGCAGGTGCGCCTCGGCGCCAACGCCGGTCTCCGCCACATACGCGTCCACGACGTCGCGCAGGCGTCGCTCATCGGCGCGCTCGGCGTCGCGCAGGAGCGCGACAGCCGCTACCGCTCGCTCGTCGTGAGCCTCGGAGGCCGGCTGGCGCGCCTCGATCTCCGCGTCCGCCTGGAAGGCGCGGGCAGCCGCTGCGACCTCGACGGCCTCTACCACGTGGACGGCCAGGACCACGTCGATCACCACCTCCGGGTCGAGCACCACGCACCCCACGCCACCAGCACGCAGACCTATCGCGGCGTGCTCGATGGCCGCGGCGTCGCCGTGTTCGATGGTCAGGCGCAGGTGACGCGCACCGGACCCGGCGCGGAAGCCCACCAGCAGAACCGAAACCTGCTCCTGAGCGAAGGAGCCCGGGCGCACACCAAGCCGCACCTCGAGATCGACCACGACGAGGTCGTGGCCAGCCACGGCGCGACGGTGGGCTCCCTCGACGAGGACGCGCTCTTCTACCTTCGGGCCCGCGGCGTACCGCGCGAAGATGCGCGAACGATCCTCGTGCACGCCTTCCTGCGCGAGCTGCTCGAGAGCGCGCCTACGCCGCTCCGCGACGAGCTCGCGGCCGCGCTCCGCGAGCGCCTGCCGCGCGGGGAGGTGACGGCGGCCATGGAGCTCGCCCTCGACGTCGACGAGGCGAAGGGCGACGGGATCGAGGGCGACGCATGAGCACCGCGCTCGCGACGGCAGCGCCGTCCTTCGACCTGGCGACGGTGCGGGCCGCCTTCCCGGCGCTCCGCCAGGAGGTGCACCCGGGCAAGCCGCTCGTCTACCTCGACAGCGCGGCCACGGCGCTCAAGCCGCAGCCGGTGCTCGACGCCACCATGGACGCCTACGCGAAGGACGTGGCGAACGTGCACCGCGCCGTGCATGCGCTCAGCCAGCGCGCCACGGCGCGCTACGAGGGCGCCCGCGACACGGTGCGGGACTTCCTCGGCGCCGCGGCGCGGGAGGAGATCGTGTTCGTCCGCGGCGCGAGCGAGGCGCTGAACCTCGTGGCCTCGAGCTGGGGCGGCGCGAACCTCAGCGAAGGCGACGAGATCCTCCTGACGGAGCTCGAGCACCACTCGAACATCGTGCCCTGGCAGCTCGTGGCCGAGCGGACGGGCGCGCGCGTCGTGCACGTGCCCATCACGGACGCAGGCGAGGTCACCCTCGAGGCCTTCGAGGCGAAGCTGAGCGCGAAGACGAAGGTCTGCGCCTTCGCCCACATCTCGAACAGCCTCGGCACCGTGCTGCCGGTGCAGGCCATGGCCGAGCGGGCGCACGCGGCGGGCGCCATCGTGGTCGTGGACGGCGCCCAGGGCGTGGTGCATGGCGCCGTCGACGTGCGCGCCCTCGGCGTCGACTTCTACGCCTTCAGCGGCCACAAGCTCTACGGCCCGACGGGCATCGGCGTGCTCTACGGGCGGCAGGAGCTGCTCGAGGCGATGCCGCCCTGGCAGGGCGGCGGCGACATGATCGACCGGGTGACCCTCGACGCGGGCTCCACCTGGAACGACCTTCCCTACAAGTTCGAGGCCGGCACGCCGAACATCGCCGGGGCCATCGGCCTCGGAGCGGCCATCGAGTGGCTCTCGGCCCTCGGCCTCGACCACGTCGCGGCACACGAGGCCGAGGTGCTCGCCTACGGCCACGCGCGGCTGGCCGAGATTCCGGGGCTCACGCTCGTCGGCAGCGCCCCTCGGAAGGCGAGCGTGCTCGCCTTCACGCTCGAGGGCATCCACCCGAGCGACGCGGGCACGATCCTCGATGCGGAGGGCGTCGCCATCCGTACCGGCCATCACTGCGCCCAGCCGGTGATGGACCACTTCGGCGTCACGGGGACGGCCCGGGCCAGCCTGGGCGTGCACAACGGCACGGACGACATCGACGCGCTCGTGCAGGGTCTCGAGCGTGTCCGCGCGTTCTTTGGGTGAGGCGACAGAGGTGAGCGACCGCGACTTCGACGTCGAGGCCCTGAAGGTGCACCGCATCGAGGCGCCGGAGCCGAGGAAAGCCAAACGGCACCTCGGGGTGCTGGGCCAGTCGGCGCCGGAGCTGCGGGACGTGGACGAGGCCTTCGGCGGCCCGGCGGAGGGCGCGTCGGTCGAGGCCGTGGCGGCGGGGGAGCACGAGGAGCGCGTGGTCTCGACGCTCAAGACCATCCACGACCCCGAGATCCCGCTGAACATCTACGACCTCGGGCTGATCTACGGCATCGACGTGGACGCCGCGGGCGAGGTCGAGGTGCGCATGACCCTGACGGCGCCGGCCTGCCCGGTGGCCGGGCAGATCGTGACCGACGTCGCCGACCGCGTGGGCCGCACCCCGGGCGTGCGCCGCTCCCACGTGAAGCTCGTCTGGGATCCACCCTGGACGAAGGACCGCATGACCGAAGACGCCCTCCTCGAGCTCGGGCTGATTTAGGCGGGCGCGGAGGCGGGCCGGGGAACGGAGACGGACCCGGTTACCGAACTTACCATCCCGAGGGTCACTCCCCGGTGTAGGCCGGCTCGCCGGGGCCGCGATAGC
>CALCTH010000607.1 GCA_937893795.1 uncultured Myxococcales bacterium
GACGGTGCGGTTGGGGCGAACGACCGCGCGCCAGCACGCGGGCGTGCCCGGCTGAAGACCCCGGAAGGCGTCCCCGAAGCCGTCGCTGTCCGTGTCGGCGATGGAGTCCTCGTCGGGCTCGCCACACCCTCGCGACGCGAGATCGATGGCGAGCCGATCGATGAACTGGAGCGCGTCGCCCGAGTCTCCCTCGAGGTCGCGGGCATCGATGTCGACGAAGAGCGTCGGGAAGGGCAGCGGGCGGAGCAGGGCCTCCGCAGCCGTCAGCGCCCCCGCCCCACGACCCACGTCCACGCACGTCTCGCCGGACCGGGTCTCGCATCCCGCGGCGACCGCGAGGTCTTGGAGCGGCTCCGAGACCACCGTAGCGCCCTCCTCGGCGTCGACACCCCGGAAGCTGATGCGGTTGAGCTGAAGGCGTCCGCCGGCGGCCGTGGCCCCGGACCCGCAGTCGGTGGGCGGGTCGAAGGGATCGCAGTCCCCGCTGCTCGTCATGGCGAGCAGCATGCGAATGGCGTCGCGGCGAAACGAGGGGCAGCCGACGCCGCTCGGGCCACCGCAGCCGGAGAAGGGGCAGGCACGGCGGTCGGTGACGCAGGCGGCCGCGTCGAAAACCTCGTCTCCGGCGGTGGGCGCGGTGCCGAGCGGGGGAATGGCGTCACGGGTCGCGACGGAGCTCGCGGAGAGACTCTGCCGGTTCTCGTAGGCGTCCAGGCCGCCGCCGTAGGCGCCGAGCCCGCTCCACAGGTCCTCGACGCAGCCCTCGCGTGCCGCGTCTTCGATGCAGCTCCCGTCGAGGCTGCAGATGTCGCCCCGCGCGCAGTCCACGTCCTCGCGGCAGGTCGTGCCCCGGTCGTCGCAGATGAGGTCGTCCGCGAGACCGACGAACCCGGCCACCAAGGCGTCGCGCGTCGAGGCCATGGCGGGCTCCGTATCGATGAGGAAGTACGCGTCGAGCACGCGCACGTAGGTCCGGAAGCGGAGCGTCGCGAAGGAGGGCGTGCTCTCCTCCCGGAAGGGGACGCGGAAGACCGTCGTACGCGGCCCCGGCACGTCGGCGACGTCGTTCGGGTCCGAACCGCCCACGAGCTCGTCGAAGTCGTCCGCGCCATCTCCGTCCGAGTCCGACGAAGCCGGATCCGTGCCCTCCGCGGCCTCGTAGCGATCCGGGAGCCCGTCGTCGTCCGAGTCGAGGTCGAGGTAGTCGGGGATGCCGTCGCCGTCGCTGTCGACGGGGGCGGTGCGCAGCAATGCGTCGCCGGCCTCGTCGGCGTCCGGGATGCCGTCGCCGTCCGAGTCGAGGTCGTCGGCGTTCGCGACGCCGTCACCGTCGGCGTCGGGGAGACCGGGAAAGCTCTCCTGTGCGTCGAGGATGGTGTCGCCGTCGCGGTCGGCACCGGCGTCCATCGGCAGGTCCGGGCCAAGGTCGCTCGGACCCGCGTCACTCGGAGCCGCATCGGCCCGCGCGGCGTCGGCTGGGGAGGCGTCCATCACGCGGCCGTCGAGCCCCGCGTCCACCGGCGCGGCGTCGGGGCCCAGGTCTCGGGTCCCGGGGATCGACTCGGCCGGGCAAGCGGCAACGAAGACCGCGAGGAGGGCGGAAAGGGAACGCATCGAGGAAGAGGATCACCAGGGCACCCGGGGGGCTCAACAACGGCGCTTCGACGACGGGCGCGACCCCGGCGCGCTCGCGGCCAGCGGCGGAGGCGGCAGCCGCGACGGCCCGCATGACCCCGGCTCGCGGCGGTGGCGCGGGAGCCTGATGCGCCGTGGAACCTCTTTGAGAGCGAGGCTAGTCTGGTCGCTTGAGTCATCGGTCTACCCCGCGGCACTGGAGACTTGCCTTGTCTCTTACGGCACTGCTCTCGCTTGCCACGGACACGACGGCCAACTGCGACCCGACGGCCTTCCTCTCCCGTCGGCTGGCGGTGAACGAGGGCGCAGCCCGCATCGTCATCGAGCTCGATCTCGACCTCTCGGGGGCTCGCTCGGCGGGTCCGGAGGGGGCAACGCTCTATATGCTGCTCGACGGGCTACCGCCGAGCAGCCAAGCGCGCCTGACGACCGACGACGCCACCTTCGGTGAGACGCCGGGCCCGATCGTGTTGGAGGAACGGGCGCCCGACTTTGGACAGGTGGGATTCGTCGTCGCCGGGCTCGACGACGATGCACGAATCGTCCTGGAGGTCTTTCCAGCGGAAGCCGAACCGGGGCTCGAGCTCACCCTCCAGGCGGACGCGACCTACTTCGACGACGAGTGTCAAGCCTGGTGCGGCTCCGACCCGCAAGTCGATCTGGTCCTCGCGCGCCTCATGGGTGCCCGGGGAGGATTCTGACCTCGGCGTGCCCAAGACATCTCGTCCGCGCAGGCGCGTCTCGATGCTCCGCCCGGCGCCGGCGCTGCGCGGGGTCCTCGGGGCGCAGGTAGTCGAAGACCCGGCACGGGGACCAGCGCTCGGCGCCAGCGATCACTCACTCGCCCGGCGTCAACGCGTCGAGCGCGTCGGCGAGCACGAGCTCCCCGTCTCCCTCGATCTCGCGGCGAAGGCGGGCCCCGGTCACGACCACGACCTCGCCGTTGGGCGCCGGGAACGCGAAGCTCGGTCGCCGGTCCCCGAGCACGAGCTCCGGGAGTGCGTCGCCGTCGACGGAGCCGAGCCGGCCGAGGGCGAGCCCCGGCGAGATGTCGGTCTCCTCGCCCGGCCGGAGGCCCGTGACGACCACGCCCTCCACCGCTCCCCCGGCGCTACCGAGATCGATGGCCGTCGCGCCCCGCAGCGCGGCGCCCGTGACGATGAACACGCGCGGCAGGGCCGCGCTGCTCCGCGCCGTGGAGATGGCCAGCTCACCCAGGCCGTCCCCGTCGAGGTCGCCGAGGAGGAGCGCGTCGAAGGCGAGCGGCGCTTCTTCCGCATTGCCCTCGAGCGCGAGGGCGGCGCCCGCCGTCACGGCGTCGTCGAGGGGCACGACGCCCGTGTCGTCCGTCAGGCCCGCGACGTCGCGACCACCGAAGACCACGTAGGCCCGGTCCGCGCCGAGGCCGGCGCCGCCGCCGGCGATGAAGAGGTCGGGCGTCCCGTCGCCGTCGACGTCGCCCACGCCGCGAACCACGGTGCCGGCCTCATCCCCTTCCCGCGCGCCCTCGAAGCTGATGCCGCTGGCGAGCGCCAGCGTTCCCGCCGGCCGCGCCGCGACGACGTCGGCGCCGGATAGCAGGGTGACGCGCCCGACGTTCGCGGCCTCGATGGTGACCGCGCCGCGATCCGCGCCCGACTCGGCGACGGCGAGGTCGGGCACGCCGTCGCCGTCCACGTCGCCGACGGCGTCGGCCGCGTCGCATCCCTGCCCGAAGGCGAGGCGTCCGTCGATGCGTACGGCCTCCCCGCTCGCGACGAGGTCGTCGAGGCGGCTTCGCCCGTCCACGTCCGCAGCGCGGGTGCGCGCGAGGCCGTCCCCGAACACCACGAAGGCAGCGCCGCTGTCGGGCCCGGCCGTGCCGTCGTAGCTCGGCGCGCACACGAGCAGCTCTCGGCGCTCGTCGCGGTCGAGATCGCCGAGCTCGGCGACGACCGCGCCCGTCCCGTCGAAGTCCTGCGACTCCAGCAGCAGGAAGCTCGACGGGTCGCCGGGGATGTCGGCGAAGGCATGAGGCTCTGCCGACGTCGTGCGTCGTACGTCCACGTCCCCCAGGTTGACCACGGCCACCAGAGAGCCCGGGGGCCCCGCGTCGGAGAAGCTCCGGGTCACGAGCACATCGGACCGTGCCGCGTCTCCGGGCGCGGCGCTCCCGACGCCCAGGCCGAAGTCGTCGAGCCCTTCGCCCGCGAGCGTCACGCCGAGGGCCCGGCCGAAATCGTCCATGCGGAAGATGCGGTCCTCTGCGTCGAGGAACGCGGCGCTTCGGATCACGTGCGCGCCGACGCCGGGCTCGCCCACCACGAGATCGGGAAGCCCGTCGCCGTCCATGTCGTCGACGCCCGCGACCGCGTTTCCGAAGCGCGCGCCCCCCTCCGCTCCGACGACGGCGAAGACGCCGGGACCCGTGGGTCCCGAACCCTCGGGTGCGCGCACCGTCACCCGCAGCTGCTGGGAGGCGTCGAGCTCGCCGTCGCTGACGCGCGCCTCGACCTCGTAGACCCCGTCGCGATCGGCATCGCGCGGCATCGAGGCGTCGAAGCCCGGCGCGCGGAGGACCCCCGCATCGTCGATGGTGAAGAGCCCCTCGTCGGCGCGGGACCCGAGCGAGAAGCTCAGGGCGTCGCCGTCGGGGTCCGTGGCGGAGAGGAACACCTCGACGGCCATGTCCCCCGGCACGGTGAGCTCTTCGGGTCCCGTCAGCGCCGGAGCCTCGTTCTCGTCCGTGACGGTGACCGTGACGAAAAGCGCCAGGGACTCGACACCGCGTGAATCGTCCCCGAGGACCACCACGCGATAGACGTTGTCGCCGTCCGCGTCCCCTGCGGCCTCGAAGTCGAAGGGCCCCCCGACGAGGAGGCCGTCCTCGAAGCGAAACCATGCGCGGTCCGCGTGGTCTTCCGGAGCCGCCGGGTACTCGCTCGGAAGAGCGCGGGTCTCGAAGTAGTCGGGCGTCTCGGCGGACACGTTGAGCCGGTACTCCCGATTCTCTGCGATGACCGCGTCCACGGGGTCCAGCCCGGCGCGTGGGCAGCCCGCCAGCAAGAACGCGGCGAGGAGGACCCCGCCGGCGAGGGCCGAGGTCCTGCCCGGCCGATGAAGCTCCGTCAACTCGCGTGCCCCCATCATGTTATCGAGCATCCATCGTTTTTCGAACAATAGTCAAATGCCGATGGTGCCTCGTTTGCTGCCAAGCGGTCCCGGACCGCGACGTGGCCTGGGCGGGCGCCTGGTGGGCTCCCGGCGTCGCCATGGCCGCGACGTCCACCTCGAGCGCTCGAGCAGTTCGAACGCGGGGGCGTCGGGGTGTGCGCGCCGCTCAGAGTCGTCGCAGCGGGCAGAAGGGCTCAGCGGGCCCCACCACAACGTCGGTCTCGCTCAGCTCTTGGTCCGTGTAGAGCACTGGAATCACAACCTCGCGCAGGAAGGCGAAGGCGTCATCAGGGGTCGTCTCACGGCATCCCGGGAACCTATCAGCGAACACGTATTCCCCGCCCGTGACGGGAAAAGCCATCGAGCGAGTGAGAGCGGAACGACGAACCCCCGCGCTCGAGCATGTCGAACACGGGGGCGTCAGGGTGCGCGGCCGGAGCCGCTCAGGTCAGGGGATGCCAGGACTCATCCTGAACGCGAGGCTCCACGGATTGCACGGGTCGTCATTGAAGGCGAGGATTTGCGCACGCTCCTCAGCGCTCCACTCATCTGCAGATCTGATGCCGCAGTTGGGCTCGACGCTGTTGGTTATGAAAAAGCGAATCACGTCGCCCACGGTAGTGTCGCACGAGTCTGGATAGACTCGGCCGACACCCGCAGCGATGTTCTCGCAAGCATCCATGCTCCGGTTTCTGCTTTCTACATCACTGATGTGACCGCATTCGAGCATCGGATCGAGGATGTTGTCCCCGAACGCGACGCACAGATCAGACGGATCTTCTAAATCCGCAATCCGCACTTCGAGCGCGGGCTCGGACGTAGAGGAGGTGCAACCCGCGAGCGCGAGCACGACGAGAAGGTGGCGGTTCATCGAAATACCCGTGGAGGGTGGCAGGTGTCGAGCCCCGTACTACCCCTGGGGCCGCAGACGCCGTTGCTGGCGCCGAACAGGTTGAAGGTCGCGCCGCCGCAGTCAGGGTTCGGTCCCGACGACGTCCATTGCAGCTCAGCACACGGGGTACCGTAGAACAAGGCGTGCCGCCGGGCTGACAGCCCGTGCAAACGGCGCCGCCCTCCTGAGCAGGCATGCGGGGGTTCCCAGCGCAGAAGGCGAAGGGGTCTCGTCCAGCCTCTACGTAGCTTGCGGGCTATGGGAGCGAGGCCATCCCCAACCACAAGCCAGTCACGTCGTCAGTGAGGTCTTTCCCCGATGCGTCGATCAGCTTGTACCTGGCGTTGAACGGCGGACCGTCTGCTCGGAATCTGCACGAGATTTCAGGCGCGAAACACGACGGGCCCGGGCCCATCGACGGGTCACACCCCGCGATTCCCTGCGTTGCCGGCCCCCGCGCGAATCCGCAGACACTCGACGCGACCGTTCCCGGCTCGAAGGGCAGAGCTTTCATCCGGAGCCCAGCTTCTCGGGCAGACCGGCTCGCCGAGCCGCCGGAAGAGACGTCGGGGCTCTACGCCCGCAGCGAGGGGATGGATCAGCCCGGGTACTACGCCGTTCCTCTGACCGCCATGGCCATCGCACCGAGCGCCGTGGCCTCGACCCCGCCTTCGCTCCGCATCGACGTCCCGCTCTCGAACGTCCGCGCGCGGGCCTTCGCTGGGAGCCTCGACGGCCCGGTCCTCGCGTCGATCGAGTGCATCGCAGGCCGGAGCTGTGCCCTCGACCTCGGCGAGGTCGAGGGCCCCTTCGCGCTCGTCGAGCTGGCCCCGAACATCCGCGACCCCGACACGTTCCTCGGGAGCGGGCTCGAGGTCGACTGAGGGGGCGATCGTCAGCATGAACCGCCCCGTTTTGACGCACTAAGAAGGAAACAGTCAGTCCTCAACCCGCGCGTTGGGCTCGAGGACGAAGCGCTCGAGCCACCGGCGGCAGCCCGGCGCGGGCCACGTAGACGCTCGACGCGCCGCCAGCTAGCGCATCGCGATTTCGGCTACGTTATGTCCCGGTGAGACTGCGGGTCGACAGGCACGTCGAAGTCCTCGAGCCAACGTTTGCTCGGGTCCGTCAGGCGCTCGGTCGTTTGGATACGGTGGGGAAGAAGAAGTTCCTGGTCGTGGAAGACGAGGCGCGCGAGAGCTTCGTGCAGGTGGCCGGGGGCAAGCTGGCCTTCGTGGTGGAGCGCGGCGGCATGGGCCGGCTGGAGCGCGCGCATACGGAGACGCCCGTCGTGAGCTTCGAGGACGGCACGACGCTCGGACGCATTTCGCTCCTCCATGACGAGTGGCTCAGTCGCGACCAGGCGCTTGCCCTCTTGCGTTGCTTCCTCGAGGAGGCGCCCTTCCCGCCGGAGGTCGGGTGGCGCGACTACACCTCGCTTCTCGAAGCGCTAGGACCGGCCACCTGGCCGGTGGACGCGTAGCCGGTAAGACGATCCGTCCCAGGTAGGGTGGCCTGGGCGGCACCGAAGCTCCTACGGCAGGAACCGTGTCAGAGACGCTTGGTCGGGAGCGGTCGGGCTGGCTCCCCGGCGGCCCGGCGCGCGAGGAGGGTGCCACTCCGCCCGGGCGACGAAGCCGCCGCGAAGCGACGCGGGAGGGAGTCGCTCAACCGGGGCGACGCAGCGCCTCCCACTCGTCACGTAGTCCGAGAGCGTCCACCCAACACTCGACGTAGGCCAGGTCCAGCCGGTCGCGCGCCTGCTCGAGCAGGGCGACGACGTCCTCGCGTTGACGGCGGGAACCCCCGCCCAGCGAGGACCACTCGAGCTTGGCGATGATGACGTCCTCGACGCTCGCGACGGGCAGCCGGAGACCGAGCACCGCGACCTCGACACGCCGCCCGAACTCCTCGATGGAGAAGGGACGGTTCTTTCGGAGGATGAGGTCGACCTTCCACCCCGTCTCGACGTCGACCACGTTGAACATGGACCCGTCGCGCGCCGCCTCCATGGCGGCCTCTTCGGAGGCGTAGAAACGCTCTTCCGGCAGGTCACGAACGAACGCGCGAAGACGGGCCAGGTCGGAGTCGATCACGAGGCCGAAGTCCTGCGTCGACCGAGACCGGCCGTGGGCCAGCGCCGCGACGGACCCGACCACCATGAAGGGAATGCCGTGCGCGGCGAGACGCCGACTGATCTCGCGGAGGCTCGCGGCGAGGTCGTCGTTCATGGATCGAGCAGCGGCCAATCCGGGCGGGCGGCGCGGTAGAGCTCGTCGCCCCAGAGCATGCGCGCGAGGGCCATCTCGACGCCCTCGTCGTCGTACTCGGGATGCCGCGCCCGAATGCCCGCGCGCATCATCTCGCGGCTGAAGCGGCAGAGCCGAAAGCCCTCCTCCATCCGCTCTCCCGGCGTCATGCGCCGCAGGCGCTCCCGGAGCATCTCCGCGGCTTCCGGGGACGTGTCGGAGATGGTCACGAGGGGTTCAGACGTAACACGAGGGGGCGACCCCGGGTGCCCAAGTGCCCCTACCGGGTCCAAGCCTGCGGAGTCGGGCGTTCATGCTGACTATCGCCTTTGACTGCCGGACGCGCCGGTGGATACGGGCGCGCCTGCGTCCGGCCCAGGGGGGCCGCTCGCGGCGACGCTGTCGCCCGCGCCAGGGCGCCGCGCCTCGATATGGGGCGGCCCCAAGGCCCGGTATCGCGAGCGATAGCGGCCACGTGGCCTGTCTTGTCGGCCTTTTTAGCGAGTGATCTCCGTCGCGAAAGCGGCGCTCACCGTCAACTGGCATCCGGCTTCGCCCCTGGGCGCGCGGCGGATCTCCCCTACGAGCTCGGCGCAGCGGCCGCGCGCCTCGGACTACGACGGTCCCCCGCTCGTCGCGTCGAGCAACGCGGCCGAGCCGCGTCGCGCCAGGGCGTCGGGACGTATCGGTCCCCCGCTCCGGCCGGATCGGTCCCTCGCTCCCGGCGCATCGGTCCCCCGCGCGGACCGGACCGAACTTCGGACCGGCCGTCGAGCATCCTTCCGGCAGCGCGATCGGTCCCCCGCGGGACGACGGTCTCAGCGGCGCTCGGCAACGGTCGGTCCCCTGCTCCGCGACGATCGGTCTCTCGGGGGACTCACTTTTTGGAGCCGCGTTGGGACGAATTGGAAGGAAGATTGGGGCGTGATGGGTGCAGCGCCCACGGCCGGACGTGCGTGAGGGCGGCCACCGTCATCCTCAGAGCGCGAGGAGGTAGTGGCGGTTGCACCCGAACCCGTCCCGCTCGATTCGCACGACGGACCTTCAGAAGAAGCCGTTGTCGTGGGGGAGCGCGGTCGGGTCGGGGCTCGGCGGGATGACGTCCCAGTGCTCGACGATGAGCCCATCTTCGACGCGGAAGAGGTCGTAGAAGATCGCGAAAGGCGGATCTTCGGCGGGGCCGAAGGCGCCCTCGCTACCGACGAGCACGAAGTCGCCCTCGGCGACGACGAGCGGCGACCGCGTATAGAAGAAGGCGATGCCCGCCTCGGCGAGCCCGCTCGTGAACGTGCCGAGGCCCTCGAGCCCGTCACCGATGAGCGGGTTGTGCTGAGCATAGGCGCCGGTCGAGATGAGCTCCGGCAGCCGATCGAACTCGCCGCGCGTCAGCACCGCAGCGACGAACTCGACGACGAGGGCGCGGTTGGCTTCGGTCCGCTCCAGGTCCGTGGGGCCCGTCGGCCCGTCGGTCATCGATCGGCCGCTGACGGTCTCGGTGACCTCGGGCTGAAGAGCATCCCAGTGCTCGGCCAGCTGCCCGCCCTCCACGCGGAACACGTCGAAGGCGACCTGCCGCGCGCCGTCCGGAAACGTGTAGGTCTGGTGGAGCGCCACGAGGTTGCCGTCCACCAGCGTGCGGTGCCGCTCGACGGCGAGGGTGGCCAAGACGTCGAGGGAATCCAGCAGCCCCTGGCGACCGTCAGCGGCCAGCGCGGAATGCTGGACGTAGTCTTCGCGCACCAGCGTCTCGATGGCGTCGCGGTCGCCCGCCGCGATCGCGGCGAACACCTGGTCCACGATGGCATCCGGCGTCGGCGCGCCATCGTCACCGCACGCCGTGAAGATCAGGGCCAGCACGAGCAGTGACGACCCGAGCCTTCGGGTCGCTCGTCGGCCTCGGATCGAGAGATGAAGTCGCTCCTGCATTCGCCTGCCTCCTGAACGGGGTGGACAGTGACCGTCCCCGATCCGCGCAAGCTGAACAATCATCGATCATAGGCGTTAGAATTCGATATCATCGCTCAATGAGCCCCGTGTCCCTCGCCGCGGACGCCGACCAGCTGCCTCGCGCGGCGGTCTTCGCCGAGGTCGTACGGGGCGGCTCCTTTCGCGCCGCGGCCTCGGCGCTGGGCATGGCGCCGAGCACGGTCAGCCATCACGTGCGCTCCCTCGAGGACGCGCTCGGTGTGCGGCTGCTCGAGCGCACGACGCGCAGCATGCGGCTCACCCAGGAGGGCGAGCTTCTCTACGAGCGCATGCGTGTCGCGCTCCAGGCGTGGTCCGACGCCCGGGACGCCTTCGTGGCGCAGCGTGAGGAGCCCGCGGGAACGCTTCGGGTGACCGCCCCGGCCGGGATCGCGAGTCGCATCACCGCCGCAGCCGGCGGCGCGTTCCTCGCGCGCCATCCCGGGGTGGGCCTCGAGCTCATGGCCGACGATCGCTCCGTAGACCTGGTGGCCAAGGGTATCGACGTGGCCGTTCGCATGGCGCCGCTCCCGGACTCGAGCCTGGTCGCCAAGAAGCTCGGGGCCAGCCCGAAGATCCTCGTCGCGGGCTGCGCGCTGGCCGCGCGGCTCCCGAGCACTCTGGCCGAGGCGCTGCAGCGCGTGGGGTACGTGGGACACACGGCCGTCCCGCGCGACCACATCCTCGTCACCGGAAAAGGCGGCGAGCGCAGGCTGCCCACCACGGCCCGAGCCGTCGCCAACGACGCCGAGAGCCAGGTGGCGCTCATCGAGGCGGGCGCGGGGCTCTCCCTGATGCCGCGTCTCTTCGTGCGGGAAGCCATCGACGCCGGGCGCGTGATGCACGTCTACCCCGAGCTCCGGGGCTCGGACCTCCCGATCCATGCCGTCTATCCCGCGCGCCGCCTCATGCCGGCCCGCGTCGCCCGCTTCCTACCCTTGCTCGAGCAGACGCTGCGCGATGCGCTGGCGTGAGCGTCACCCTCGACCCGCGCGGGCGCGAATCCGGCCGTTCCCCTGTGGCCACATGGTTCTCGACGGCCCCGAGGCTCGTGGAACCGATCGATCGGCCGGCCTAGTGGGCCGCCGGCGCCACGCGCTGCAGCAGGGCATCGACGGCGCGCCACGCGTGGGCCTCGGCGTCGGCGTCGTAGGCGAACCCCGTCGACACGTCGGTGCCGACCGCCGGCACCGTGAAGGCGTGGGCAACACCGGGCAGCACCTCGATGCGGGGGGGCGTGTTCTCGCGCTCCAGCGCGGCCCGAAAGGCGTCGACGCTCGCCTCCGGCGTCAGCGGGTCCAGGGCCCCGACGAGGACCAGCACCTCGGCGCGGATGGGCGTCGCGTCGGCAGCACGCGTGCTGTCGAGAATGGGCCACAGCCCAATCACCGCCGTGAGCTCCGCGCCGGCGCGAGCCAGCTCGAGCGCGGCCACCCCGCCCACGCTGTAGCCGATGATCGCGATCTGCTCCGGCGCCACGCCGGGGGCCCGCATCAGATACTG
>CALCTH010000608.1 GCA_937893795.1 uncultured Myxococcales bacterium
CCCCCTCGCCTGGGTGCGGCCTGGGGGCCCCCTGGGGCGCCCCTCCTGCGGGGGGCGCCCCCTGCGCCTGCCCGCCGTGCTCGGCGGCGGGGGCGGCGGGCGCCCGGAGCGCGCGGAAGGGCGCATCCCGCGTGGCGCGCCCTTCGAAGCGAGCGCACGCGCGGCGCTCGCGCGCTGAGCTACTTCGGCGGCATGCGGAGAGCGCCGTCCAGGCGGACGACCTCCCCGTTGAGGTAGCCGTTCTCCGCAATCGAACAGACCAGCGCGGCGAACTCGGCCGGATCGCCGAGGCGGGAGGGGTTGGGGAGGCCGGCGGCGAGAGCCTGTCGCACCTCCTCGGGCAGCGTCGCGAGCATGGGCGTGGCGAAGGTGCCCGGGGCGATGGTGCAGACGCGCACGCCCACCTTCGCGAGGTCTCGCGCCACGGGGAGCGTCATGCCGACGACCCCGCCCTTCGACGCCGCGTACGCCGCCTGGCCGATCTGCCCGTCGTACGCCGCGATGGACGCGGTGTTGATGACCACGCCGCGCTCTCCATCCACCGCGTCGGCCGCGCTCATCGCGCTCGTCGCCAGCCGGAGCACGTTGAACGTGCCCACGAGGTTCACATCGATGATCTGCTGAAAGAGGTCGAGCGGGTGCGGCGTCCCATCACGCTTGAGCGTGCGCGCCGCCCAGCCGACTCCCGCGCAGCTCACGGCGATGCGCAGCGTCCCGAGGGCCCTCGCGGCGTCCACCGCGGCCTGCACCTCTCCCGCGTCGTGCACGTTCGTCTTCCGAAAGACGACGCCCGCGCCGAGCTCCGCGGCGAGCGCCTCGCCCTTGTCCTCGGCGAGGTCGACGATCACCGCCTTGGCCCCCTTGGCCACCAGGGCCCGCACCGTCGCCTCGCCGCGGCCCGAGGCCCCGCCACTCACCAGCGCCACGCTTCCTTCGATCTTCATCTGGTCGCTCCTCGTGCGTCATTGCGCGCGGCGAGGCCGCCCGCGTCCATGCGCTCGCTCTCAGCTGGCGCGTCCGCGGGGCAGCCGGTAGACCCCAGCCGGGGCGGGGGCGACGTGCGCGCCGCACCGGACGGCCGATGCTTTTCCATAGCCTCGACTACCTTTACTTCCTGGCCCTGGTGGTCGGCGCCTATTGGGCCCTGCTGCGCCGACCGGGCCTTCGCGTCGCGCTCCTCTTCGCCGCGAGCTGCCTCTTCTACATGGCGTGGCGGCCCGAGTACATCGTGCTCATCGGCGGCTCGACGGTGCTCGACTTCGTGGCCGGCCGGCGCATCCACGAGGCTACGACGGCGCGCGTCCGCAAGGCCTGGTTGGTGGCGAGCCTGAGCGGGAATCTCGGGCTGCTCTTCACCTTCAAGTACTACAACTTCTTCGCCCTCGAGCTGAGCGAAGGCTTCGCCGAGCTGGGCGTCCCCGTGAGCCTCCCCTTCCTGGAGATGGCGCTCCCGGTGGGCATCAGCTTCTACACCTTCCAGACGCTCAGCTACACCATCGACATCTACCGCGGGACCCTGGCGCCCACGTCGAGCTTCTTTCGCTTCGGCGCCTTCGTGACCTACTTCCCGCAGCTCGTCGCCGGACCGATCGTTCGTGCGAGCGAGCTCCTCCCGCAGCTCGACGTACGTCCTCGCCTCGACCCGGCACGGGTCAGCCGCGGCCTCTTTCTGATCTTGGTGGGGCTGGTGAAGAAGGTCGCCCTCGCGGATTACCTCGCCGTGAACCTGGCCGACCGCGTCTTCGACCAGCCAGAGCTCTTCACGGCCACGGAGGTGGTCGTCGCCCTCTACGCCTTCACCATGCAGCTCTACCTCGACTTCTCGGGGTACACGGACGTGGCGCGCGGCTCGGCGATGCTCATGGGTCTCGAGCTCCCGGAGAACTTCGACCGGCCCTACCAGGCCGCGAGCCCGGCCGAGTTCTGGCGACGCTGGCACATGACCCTGAGCCGCTGGCTCCGCGACTACCTCTACTTCCCGCTCGGCGGTTCGCGCGTGGGCCCCGTGCGCGCGTACCTGAACCTCTTCCTGACGATGTTCCTCGTGGGGATCTGGCATGGCTACTGGGCGAACTTCGAGGTGTTCTTCTGGTACGCGCTGCTCCAGGCCATTGCCATGACCGGGCACCGCGCGTGGCATCGCTGGCGTCAGCGGCCGGCGGAGCCGCGCCGGCGCCTCGGGGAGGTCGCGCTCTTCGTCTTCCTCAACATGCAGTTCGTGGTCTTCAGCCGGATCCTCTTCCGCGCCACGAGCATGGAGAACGCGGGCGCGGTCTGGGACCGCCTCTTCAGCGGCACGAGCTCCATGGCCCAGGTGAGCGCCAGCGTGTGGATCGTCCTCGCCCTCACCTTCGCCGCCCACTTCACGCCGCAGCGCCTCTACGTCGCCTTCGAGACCTTCTTCGTGCGCCTGCCCGCCCCGACGCAGGGCCTCGTGCTCGGCGCCGCCGGCGCGCTCCTCTCCATGGTGGCCGCGGCGGAAGCCGTGCCCTTCATCTACTTCCAGTTCTGACCATGCCGGACCCCGCGACCCACGCTGCCGGCGCGAGCCGGGCCTCCCTGGACCCCTCCCCCGAGGGCACCGTCGACGCGCTTCGGCACCTGGGCGTCGTCCTGGCCACGCTCCTCGGCCTCCTCGGGCTCACCTACGTGGTCCCGGCCTTCGAGCGCTTTCGGCCTTGGCAACCAGGTGACGATGCGCCGCTGGCGAGCCTCTTCACGCCCGCGGAGGCCCTCTATGCCTTCGCCGGGACCGGCAGCCCCGGCGGCGAGCCCGTCAGCGCCGACGCCCTGGGCAGCGCCGTCACGCAGGCCCTCGAGACCCGCGCCGACGACGCGGCGCCCCTCGGGCCTCTCGTCGAGGTCCCGCCCGCCCTCTATGCCGGGATCGAGGTCCACCTCGAGGACCCCGACGGCGGCCTGACGCCCTTCTACGAGGCGCTCCTCCGGACCGCGCGACGCTCGCCAGAAGCCATGACGCGCGTGGCCCACTACGGCGACTCGAGCATCGCCACGGACCTCTTCACGTCGACGCTCCGCGAGCGCCTGCAGCAGCGCTTCGGGGACGGTGGGCACGGCTTCGTGCTGCTCGCCAAGGGCTACATGCCCTACCGGCACCGCGGCGTGGAGCACGAGGCCTCGGACGATTGGGCGCTCCGCGAGATCGTCCGCAACCACGATCCCCGCGACCGGCGCTACGGCTACGGAGGCGTGCAGTACCGCGGGCGCCCCGGCTCCTGGGCGCGCTTCGCGACCACGGAGCGCGGCCCCGTGGGTCATGCGGCCGCGCGCTTCGAGCTCTGGTTCCAGCGCTACCCCCGTGGGGGCCTCGTGAAGATCCGCGTCGACGGCGAGGAGACGCTCACGGTGAACACGCGAGGCCCGGCGCCGCCCGAGGGCGAAAGGGGCCTGAGCGACGACGTGGCCGTCGTCGAGGTTCCCGACGGCGCCCACCGCTTCGAGGTGCGCTTCGGCGGGCGGGGTCAACCGCGGCTCTACGGGGCGGTGCTCGAGCGCAGGGGCCCGGGCGTCGTCTATGACTCGCTCGGCCTCGTCGGCGCCCGCGCGCCGCGCCTGCTCAACTACGACGAGGAGCACATCCGCGCGCAGATCGCGCGCCGCGGCGTGAACCTCCTGGTGCTCGGCTTTGGCGGCAACGAAGCGAGTGACCCCCTCACGGAAGAGCGCTACGAAGCGGAGTACCGGCGCGTGCTCGCGCGCATGCACGGTGGACGCGAGGATCTCGGCTGCCTGGTGCTCGCCCCCCTCGACCAGGGCACGCGCGACACGCGCGGACGCGTGGTCACGCTACCCAACGTGCCGCTCATCGTGCGGGCCCAGCGGCGGGCTGCCGCCGCGGCCGGCTGCGCGTTCTTCGACACCTTCGAAGCGATGGGCGGCGAGGGCTCCATGGGCCGCTGGCTGCGGTCGAGCCCTCGCCTCGCGATGGGCGATCTGCGCCACGCGACCCCCGCCGGCTACGCAGCGCTGGGGAACCTGCTCTTCGAGGCGCTCATGGAGGGCTTCGCCGGCTACCTCGCGGAGCGTCCCGACGCGGAGCGCGCCATCCACACGCCGGCGAGCCCGAGCGCGCCGTAGGTCGCCATCCGCAGGGCCTCGCCCGCGGCGAGGCTCGGCGCGAGGACGTGGGCGAGCTCTTCGGCGAGGGCGAAGGGGAGCTGAAGCGCCGCGACGCGGAGCCAGGGGGCGCGGCCCGAGGCGAGGCAACGGCCCGCCATCGCCGCGAGGCCCACCTCGAAGAGCACGCGGAGAAGCCCCTGCCCCGCGCTGAGGAGCGGTGCCGCGGGCGCCACGTTCCACCAGGCGTCGAGCTTTAGCGCGATGCGGGGGGCGACCGTCGCGTCGAAGCCAAGCGACGTCAGATCGCCCTGCGTCCCCTCGCGGAGTCCGAGCGCCAGCGCCATCACCGCGAGCGCGAAGAGCCCGGCCAACGCCGCGTTCGCGGCCCCGAAGCCGAGGCCGAGGAGGTGCGGGCGGGATCCCTCGCCAAGGCGCCGGAAGGCCCAGCGGCGCGCGAAGCCCTCCGCGAGGACGACGGCGAGCGCACGGAGGACGGCGCCCACGTGCGGCGCGCGCCCCGGCGCCGGCGCCGGGAGC
>CALCTH010000609.1 GCA_937893795.1 uncultured Myxococcales bacterium
CGCCCAGTGGCGCCAGGAGACCCGCACCCCCCTGCGCGGCGCGCCGGAGCCGCCTGCTCCGCCGGAGGCTCCGAGCGCCGACGAGGTGCTCGCCGCCTTGCGCCGGGAGCGCGGGGTTCCCGCCTCCGTCGTGCCGCGCTTCGCCCGGGAGGTCGACGTCACCGGGGATCGGCGTCGGGAGCGCGTCTTCGTGCTCGGCCGCGCGTTGGTCGTGCTCGGCCCCGGCTTCCGCGAGGGGCGCGGTTACCTCTACTACGAGCTCCCCGTGGGCGCAGCGCAGGACCTGCGCGCGCTCGAGAGCATCGCCCTGACCGGTGACGGCAAGGCCGAGCTCCTCCTCCGCGCCGCCCAGCAGCTCGGCGACGTCGAGCGCGAGCTGCTCATGGTGCACGGCTTCGATGCTGCGGGGGGCTTCGCGCGGCTGCTGAGCGCAGAGGTTGCGCGCCGCCAGGACGGACGGCAGGTGGTCAACGAGGTGCGCCCACGTCGCCGTGGCCTCGAGCTCCGGCCCGGTCGGGCGCGGGGCTGGGACGCGGAGAGCTGGCCCTGGGCCCGCGAGGCTCCGGCCGCTGGTGCGCCGCTCCCCCTGCTGCTCCCGTGGTCGGACGAGGCGCGCCGACTCCGCTGGGACGGGCGGTCCTTCGTTCCCTGAGCGCCTCACGAGCTAGGGGGCACGGCAGCGCAGCGCGAGGCGCTGCAGGGTGGCCGGCGCCTCGCCGGGCAGCGAGCGCTCGGCGACCAGGAGCGAGACGGTGTCATGCTCGCAGCGGGCCGCGACCGCGTCGAAGCGCGCGTCCCACTCGTAGAGCTGTCGTTCGGGCAGCCGATCCCGGAGCGTCGCATCGAGCACCCGGGCGCCGATGATGCGCGCCTGGCCCCAGCTCCTCGGCGTGACCGTGATGAGCGATCCCCCGCATACCAACGCCGAGGGGCGACCTTCCCCGTCGGCGCGGGCGACGCGCCGCGCCTGGGCCTTGGGACGCAGATCGTCGTCGAGGCGCCGGGCGTAGAGCGCGGTCTTTCGCCCCGGGCGGTGCTCCCGGTAGATCACCACGAGCCCGCGCTCGTCCCGCGTGAGGTCGGGGGCCGGGCGCGCGTCGCCGCGCACGCGAGCGACCTCCTGCGGCAGCCCGCCCGCGAGGTCCTTCACCAGCACCCGGCCGGCCTCGCCCGCGGCGTCGCGCCAGGCCTCTCCGTAGGTCAGCAAGGTGCGCTCGCCGACGCGAAGGAGCCGCGGTGCGCCGGCGCGCGCGGTGGACGCGCTCACCAGCTCGGTCTCGAGCTCCGGTCCATTCCCACCGGCGCCCTGCCCAGGGTCTCCGTCCACGGCGAGGCGCGCTGCGAACACGCGACCCGCGTCGTGCCAGGCGAGGGCGAGGCCCCCCGCGGGATGGGCGTCGAGGGCCACCCCGGCGCTGTCCGCGCCGCCGGCGGCGAAGGTGAAGCGCGGCGGCGCGTCGCTCCCGCCAGGAGCGGGAAGTGCTCGGAGCGTGAGCACGCCGGGCTCGTCCTTCGCTTCGAAGGGACGGGTCAGGCAGAGCACCCAGACGAGCCCGCGGCGGAGGTGCACGGCGAGGCCCCCGTCGCACGAGGGCCCGAGTGACTCCGGCGCCTCTCCCGAGCGAAAGCGCCGCAGACCCTCCGCGCTCGACGCGAAGGCCTCGCCCCGGGGCCCGAGGGCGAGGTGCGTGAAGCGCGCGCCGCGTGTGCTTCCCAGCGTCTCGCCCGGGTCGAGCACGCACCGCATCGACCCCTCGGACCCGCACGCGCAAAGCGAGGCGAGCCCCATCACCGCGATCCGCCCGTGCGACCGGGTCACGCGCTAGTCCGCGAGGATGCCGCGGGACCGAAGGGCCACGAGGATCTCCTCCTGCCGGCGCGCGAGCTCTGCCGGGTCCTTGACCGGCTGGAAGCGCGCGTCCGCCCCTTCCCGCTCGACGCGAACGTAGGTCGCCGGCAAGAACGCGGAGAGCTCACCGACGAGACGCTCGAACTGCAGCGCTTCGGCGCCCTTCACCTTCTTGCGCACGGCGAACCAGCTCAGCGGGAAGTCCCGGTCCAGGGCGTCCGCGTCGAAGAGGAGCGTGTTCGTGTTGAACACGGGGATGCGGTCCTGGTCGAAGGCCTCGGGGAAGCGGAAGGCCTCGACGATCTGTAGCGTCCCGTCGACCCGCGCCGGCGCGCCGCCCTTATCGCCGGGGAGCTTCGGGGCCATCTCGGCGCTCATGGGTCGCCCGCCCTCGACGTGGAGGCCCACGATCGCGGGGTCGAGGGTGGCGGTGACGTTGTCGACGTTGGACATGACGATCACGCGGCCCCCGGCGTTGCGGAAGCGCGCGAGAACGCCGCTGTGCCGGAGCGCCCACGGGAGATCTCCATGCCCGGGCGCATAGGGAGAAAGCCGTCCCTCCGGGTCTCGGAAGAGGTCTCCCTCGCCATCGAGGCGCAGCGAGATGGCCTGCGCGAAGGTCTCGACGGGCGTGGTCTCGCTGGCCGCGGCTTCGCCCAGCCGTCGTACCTCGGGCTCCGTCGCGAAGCTGGCCATCAGATAGACGGGCACGCGGCCACCCGCCGCGGCCGCAGCGGCCCGCGCGTCGGCGAGCTTGAGCTCGAGAAAGGTCAGCCCGGCGGCGGCCTCCACGCCGGCCTTCACCACGCCGCCGAAACGGGTCGCCATGCCCCCGGCGAGGATGACGGAAGCGCCGCCGCCGTCGGCGATCAAGGCGCGACCCACGGCGGCCAGGCGCTCCCGCTCGGGGGAGCCGGGCGGCGGGAGCGTCACGATGTCGTCGGGCTCCGGCGGGACCACCGTCCCGGTCAGGCGATTGCCCGCGGCGCCGGCGTCTCCCCGCCGAAGACGCTCGCGTAGCCCCTCGAAGGTCTTGCCGTCGAAGCCGTAGCGTTGAAGAAGTGCGGCCGTGTCCGCGTCGATTCCCTCGAGTTCGCCCATGTCCACGTCTCCCGATGGCCCGCAGCCGCGCGCATCCGAGCACCTGGTGCCCCCGAGGCGCAAGGGGGGCGGCCTCGCGCGCTGGCGCTATACTGATCGAACCTTGGCATCGACGTTGCAGCTTCGCGGCGCCATCCCGGATAGGAGACCCTGGACCATGAACACGCGACTTCCCCTCACCGCTCTCGTCGCCGTGGCCCTCGGCGGCTGCACCGTGCACGCGACGCCGCGGCGCACCACCGTCGTGGCCACCGCTGCCCCCACCACCGTGGTGGCGCAGCCCGCGACGGTCGTGGCTCAGCCCGTTCAGGCGCAGCCTGGCGTGGTCGTCTACCAGGCGCCGCCTCCCCCTCAGCAGGTCGTCGTGACCCGGCCGGCGGTGCCCTATCAGGGTGCCGTCTGGGTGGACGGCCACTGGGAGTGGAACGGCGTCCAGTACGTGTGGATCAGCGGCTACTACATCCAACCGCGGGTCGGATATGTCTACGTTCAGCCGCGCTGGGTGCGTCGCGGGAACGGCTACGTGTATGTCCAGGGCAACTGGACGCGGCGCGGCACGGTCGTCCGTACGGCGCCGCCGCGGACCACCACGGTGCGAACCACCCGCGCACGCACGGCTCCGGCGGTGCGCACGACGACCACGCGCACTACCACCACCCGAGGCACGCGTGGCACCACGACCCGCACGACCCGAAGCACGCGACCGCGCAGCACCACGACCCGGTCGACGACGCGGCGCACGAACGGCCGAGGGACCCGGACGACCACGACGACCGTTCGTGTTCGATGACACCGCGAACGTCCGTTCACGCTGTGATCGTGGGTGCGTAGCGGACGGGAGGCGGCCCGCGCTCACGTAGCGGGAGGCGTCCGAGGGCGTACGAAGTGATGTCGCCTTCGGGCGTGCGACCTGCCACTCTATCCGCTCGGGCGCGATGCGACGGCCTCTCGAACCCAGCCTCACCACGTTCCTCCTCGCGGTGCTCCTTTCCCTGGGGATGCATCTCCCCGTCTGGGAGGGCCTCGGGTGGATGGCCCGGAAGCTCGCCCTCGACCGGCTGCTGGCGTCTCTCGAGGCGCCGCCGGCCGCGCCCGCGGAAGTGGAGCTTCGCTACGAAGAGCCGCTCCCCGCGCCCGAGGCGGCCGACCCGCCCGAGGGCGAGCCGGACCCCGACGCCGAGGTGTCGGAGGAAGAGGTGGCGGACGTCCCCCCGCCGCGCCGCCGTCGTCGGCGTCGGCGCGTGAGACGGCCCCCTCCGCCCGAGCCGGAGCCCGAGCGCGATTTGCAGCCGGTGATCCCGGAAGATACGGCGACGCCGCAGCAGCCGCGGCCGGAGGAGAACCGGGTCGCGGTCGAGCAGCGCGCGACGAACCCCGTCGAAGCCCCGCCGCCCGACGCCCGCCACCGCGCCGAGGAGAACAACCGGGTCGAGCAGGAGACCGTCGCGCGGGTCCGGAGCCTGGTGGAGGACGCCCCGGCGCCCGCCGCCGGTGCGCCCGTGCAGGAGAGCCCGACGCCCGAGCCCGGCAACGCGGACGAGCAGCTCGCCCGTGAGCGACGCGATCGGGACGGCGACCGCTCGCGGCGGGCCCGAGAGCGGGAGGCGCGCCTGGACCGCCCCGCGCGCGAATCGTCGAACCGGCTCGCGACGGTTCGCGCCTCGGGTG
>CALCTH010000610.1 GCA_937893795.1 uncultured Myxococcales bacterium
CGCGACGAATGCACTGGCCGATGACCGGGGTGCGCCCCTGGCCACCGCCGACGTAGACGTCGAAGCTCACGCCATCTGGCCCGTCGAACACGTCCAGGCCGATGTCGTGAAGCCTGATCGCGGCGCGGGCATAGGCCGCGGCGCCGGCCGCGCCCGCGAAGGGAGGAAGCACGAGCCCGAGCGCCACCGCCGACTCGGCGCCGTGAACGCCGAGCAGCCGCGAGGCCGAGAGCGCCAGGCCGAGCACGACGCTCGCTGCCAGGGCGATGCGGCCGCTCGTGTGGCGCGGGAGCAGCGCCGCGACGCGGCCCTTCGGGGAGCTCATGCGGCCCGGCGATCAGACCGCGGCCGACGCCGGCGCGAGCGGATCGCCTTCCAGGAGGAGCGGGAGCGCGTCTTCGATGCGCGAGACGAGATGGACCTCGAGGTCGTCGAGAATCTCCCTGGGCACGTCGTCGAGGTCCGGCTCATTGCGTTTCGGCAGCACCACCGTGCGGATGCCGTTGCGGTGCGCCGCGAGGCAACGCTCCTTGATGCCAGTGACGCGCAGCATGCTCCCGCGGAGGGTGATCTCGCCGCTCGTCGCGACGTCCGGACGCACGCGTAGCCGCGTGAAGGTGGAAGCCATGGCCGTCAGGATGGGCAGCCCGGCCGACGCTCCGTCCTTCGGGAGCGCTCCGTCCGGGAGATGCACGTGCACGTCGATCTCCTTCAGGAAGTCCTCCGGGAGCCCGAAGTCCACGGCCCGCGCGCGCAGATAGGTGAAGGCCGCGTGCACCGACTCCTTCATCACGTCGCCCATGCGCCCCGTCATCACGAGCTTGCCGCTCCCGGGCATGCGCCGCGCCTCCACGTGGAGCACGTCGCCGCCGGCCGGGGTCCACGCGAGGCCCGTCGACACGCCGGCCTGCGCCGTGCGATCGAGCGCCTCCCGCCGGTAGCGCGGCGCGCCCAGCACCTCTTCGACCCACTCGGGCGTGCCCACCTGGGTGACGTCCTCACCATCCGCGAGGCGGACCGCCACGCTCCGGCAGAGCGCCGCGACCTGCTGCTCGAGGCGGCGCACCCCCGCCTCGCGCGTGTACTCGTCGATGAGCCGGTCGATGGCCGGGTCCGTCACGTCGAGGCGCTCGACGGTGAGCCCGTGGTCCTCGAGCTGCCGCGGCACGAGGAAGCCCCGGGCGATGGAGCGCTTCTCCTCCTGCGTATAGCCCGGCAGGTCGATGACCTCCATGCGGTCCAGCAGCGGTCCGGGGATCGTGTCCTTCCGGTTCGCCGTGGCGATGAACATGCAGCTCGACAGGTCCACCGGGACCTCGATGTAGTGGTCGCCGAAGGTGTCGTTCTGCTCCGGGTCGAGCACCTCGAGGAGCGCGCTCGCCGGGTCGCCGCGGTAATCCGCGCCGAGCTTGTCGACCTCGTCGAGGAGCATCACCGGGTTGCGGCTCCCGGCCTTCTTCAGCGCCGTGACGATGCGGCCCGGGAAGGCGCCCACGTAGGTGCGTCGGTGGCCGCGAATCTCGGCCTCGTCCTGCACGCCGCCGAGGGCTACGCGGACGAAGCTCCGGCCCGTCGCTCGGGCGATGGAGCGTGCGAGGGAGGTCTTGCCCACGCCGGGCGGGCCGACGAAGCAGAGGATGGGCCCGCGCACCGAGTGCCGGAGCTTGCGGACCGCGATGTACTCGAGGATGCGCTTTTTCGGGATGTCGAGGCCGTGGTGGTCCTCGTCGAGCACGCGCCGCGCCTCGGGCACGTCGAGGCGATCGGCCGTGGTCTTGTTCCACGGGATCTCCGTGAGCCACTCGACGTAGGTGCGCGCGACGTGAAACTCGCTCGAGGCCGCGTTCATGGTGCGCATGCGCCCGAGCTGCTTCTTCGCGGCCTTCTCCGCTTCGGCCGGGAGATCGCCCAGCACGACCTTCTCGCGCAGCGCCTCGATCTCGTCCTCGTCGTCCTCGGGCTCGCCGAGCTCGCGCTTGATCTGCCGGAGCTGCTGCCGGAGCAGATACTCGCGCTGGGAGCGCGACATCTCCTCCTGGACCATGGTCGAGATCTCCTTCTTGACCCGGTAGACCTCGCCCTGCCGGTTCACGAGGTCGAGGACCTTTCGAAGCCGCGAGCGGAGCTCGAGGGTCTCGAGCACGTCCTGCTTGGCGGAGTTGCCCACGGGCAGGTTCGAGGCGACCAGGTCGGCGAGCGCTCCCGGCTCCCCCACGTTTTCGAGGAGCGCGCTCGCGTCCCGGGGCTGGTTCGGGAGATGCGTGGCGAGCTCGCGGGCGCGCTCGCGGAGATGGGCCGCGAGGGCGTCGAGCTCCACGTCGTGCAGTGGGGCCTCGTGGATGCGCTCGATGCGCGCCTTCATGCAGGGGTGCCGGCCGAGCGGCTCGAGCACGCGCATGCGCGACACGCCCTGGAGGACCACCGAGTAGTTGCCGGAGCTCAGCCGGATGACCTTGAGGATGCGCGCGATGGTCCCGAAGGGGTGCACGTCGTCGAAGGTCGGGTCCTCGGTCTCTGGCTTCTTTTGCGCGATGACGCCGATGCGCGGCCGCGGAGCCCCCTCGCCGACGACCTCCTCGACGAGGCGTACGGAGCGAGGACGCCCCACGTTCACGGGAACCACGGACGCGGGGAAGAGCACCGAGTTGCGCAGCGGGAGGAGCGGGAGCGTTGGCGTGGGGTCCGCCGGAAAGAGCGAGTCGGTCATCGGACGTGGGGAGCCTAGCAGCCGCGCGAGGGTCCCGCGGACGTCCCCGATCGGGGGTGGTTCTCGGCGTGAGGGGAAAGCCTGGCCCCGTCGGTGCCGTTCTGTTAGAAACTGGCCCGCCGGAGCGCCAGACCCCAGCATGGGTCCCCGCTCCCGCCCACCCTCAGCGACCTCCGATGCGCACGCTACCGCTCCTTCTTCTCTTCGTCCTGGCTGGCTGCCAGGGTGCCGTGCTCGGCAACCTCGTGGTGCTCGGCGTGACCTTCGGGATCTTCATGGGCACGCTGCGACTCGGCCGCGCGGAGGCGACCCGCTCCCGAGCCGATGCCTCGACCTCCGAGGCTTCCGCGGTTCCAAGCGCGCGCCGCTGACCCCGGGCATCGAGCGCAGGCTGCGCTCTCCCCTGCTAGCGTCTCCGCCGTGAGCGCGGACCGACCCGAGGGCTTTCAGGAGTTGGCGAGGCTGACCCTCGCCGAGCTCGAGGGCATCCGCATGATGCTCCGCGGGGGCTCCGTCATCGACTGGCACCGGCTGAACTACGGGAGCTCCGACGAGGTCGCGCGCTTCCTCCATGCGCACGAGATCGACCTCGAGGACCCGGGGGACCGGGCCCGCTGCGAGGCCGTGAAGAGCTCGGCCATGAGCTATCTCCGGCGCAAGTTCGACTTTCCCATCCCGCGCCCCGTCGCGGAGCGCGACGTGGCGGGGCTGCTCGAGCTGGCCTCGGGGAAGGGCCATCGTCAGCTCTGCGCCTGCGCGATCTTGAAGGTGATGCACATCATCCATCACCTCGAGGCGCGGGAGCTCCTCTTCATGCTGCCCACGTCCGATGAGGAGGTCTTCCACCTCGTCGAGCAGAAGGTCTATCGCGTCGTCGGCGGCGCGCTTCGTCGTGGCTACCCCATCGTGGAGTTCATCGGCGGCCGAAAGAACAAGGACTCGCTCTACACGAAGCTGCTCTCCAAGCAGGAGGTCAGTGCGGCGCAGATCTACGACAAGCTCCGCTTCCGCGTCGTCACGGAGACCAAGGACGACGTCTTCCCGGTGCTGAACATGCTGACGCGGGAGGTCTTTCCCTTCAGCTACGTGGTTCCCAAGGAGAGCACGAACACGCTCATCCCCTTCCAGCGCCACTGCGAGGAGAGCCCGCACCTCCGCCGCCACCTGCCCGAGCTCCAGCTCAGCCTCAGCGTCGAGGGCGGAGAGCCCGACGACGAGGAGGGCAAGATCCTCGTCGACAACGTCTTCACGGCGGAGAGCTTCCGCGTCGTGCACTTCGTCGTGGACATGCCCGTGCGCCTCCCGGAGTCCCTCCTCACCTCGGCGCCTCCGGCGGCATGGTCCCTCGGGCGCGTGATTTTCGTGCAGACGGAGTTCCAGGTGCTCGACCAGGAGACGGACCGCCGGAACGAACGCGGCGAGGCGAGTCACGCCGCCTACAAGCTCCGTCAGCGCGAGGCCGTCATGAAGCGCCTGAAGGTCGGCATCGTCGGCACGCGGGACGCGCCGGGACCCGGTGCGCGTGAGCCCGACGAGTCCGAGAGCTAGCTCAAAAGCGGTGGATCACGCGAGCGGTGGTGCCGGCCTCGAGGTCCACGGTCTCTCGGTACGTGCGTCCGTCGCTCGTCCGGAGCTCGATCTGGTGTCGGCCGGCCGGGAGCGCGAGGCGCGGTATCGGCGTACGTCCCCGACGTCGACCGTCGACGAAGACCTCGGCCAGGGGCATCGAGTTGACCACGAGATTGCCGCGGCCTGCGCGGGCCGACGGGGTGGCGCGCATGCTCGGCCGCTCGGCGGGGGCTCGCGTTCGCGCCGCGCCGCGATCTTCTGGCGGAGCCGGTGCCGGTCCCGTTGGCGGCGCCACCCCCACGGGCAGTGTCGACGCGGTGGCTCGAGCCTGCTCGGTGGGCT
>CALCTH010000611.1 GCA_937893795.1 uncultured Myxococcales bacterium
GCGGACGTTCCGGCGGCGGCGGGCGCATCGGCCTGTCCGGTCTGTGGGAGCGGGAGCTTGGGGAAGGCGGGGCCCGCGAGGCACTGCGCATCGCCGTGGTGAACCTTTCGGCGGAGCCCGCGCCGGCGGCCGCGGCGCCCGTCGACGCCTCCCGCGGCGCCCGGAGCTTCGGCGCCGCCGAGGTCCCGGGCGGGCGCCGCTTCCGCATCCCCATGAGCCCCACGCCGACGGGCCTCGTCGGCGAACGCCGAGACGAGGGCTTCCGCGTCATGGTCCAGGGCGCGCTGGCCACCCAGGGCGCGCGGCGCATCGCCGGTGCCCACGCGAAGGTCGAGCGCGCGGCCATCCTCAATCAGGGCGACCACGCCGAGCTCACGCTGCGCTTCGTGGCCGGCGCCTCGCCGGCCTACCGGGTCGACATCGTCGACGGCGGGCTCGACGTGACCGTCGGCCGCTGCGCGCGGGCCGAGCCTCGTCAGCCCCGTCGATCCGAGGCCTTGTCGAGGTCGAGGATCTTCTGGCGACCGACGTAGGACTTCGTCTCGTACTTCGTCATCTTGCCGATCTTCCGGACGATGTCGGCCATGCGCTCGGCCTCCCGGAGCATGGTGCTCGCGGCCCGGTGCTCCGGCGTTTCGCCCGGGAGCTTCCGCTTCAGAAGCTCGGCGTAAGCCATCACGCTGGTGAGTGGTTGGTTCAGCTCGTGGGCCGCGGTCCCCGCCAGCTCGGCGATGAGAGCCTGCTTTTCCGTGTCCGCGAGCTTCTGCTGGGCCTCGGCGAGGCGCTCCTCGGTACGGAGCTGGTCGCGCAGGTCCGTGAAGATGCCGAAGGTCGCCACGGGCTCCCCGCGCTCGTAGATCATGGCCGCGCTCAGCCGGATCGGGATGGGCTCGCCGTCGCGGCCGAGCGCGTGAACCCGCGTCGGCTCGAGGCGACCGGAGCCGCCCCAGCGCGCGTCCCGCACCCGGCGACGGACGTCTTCGGCGCCGCCGCGGGGAAAGAGCTCATCCATGCTGAGCCGGCCGACCACCTCCTCGGCCCGGTAGCCGTAGATGCGCTCGGCGCTCTGGTTGAAGAGGATGACGTTGCCCTCTTCGTCGGCGGCGAGGATCCCGTCGACGCTCGCGTCGATGAGCGACTCGAGGAACTCCATCGTCTTGACGAACTCGGCTTCCGTACGCCGCTGCTCCGTGACGTCATGGAAGGAGATGAGCACCGCGCCGTCCCCCTCGCCGCCGAGACTCGCGAAGGAGCAGCTCACCACGATGTAGTCGCCGACCCCGCGGCGGAGGCGGAGATCCACGCCGCGCGGATACTCCCCGCGGGCAAAGCCCGCCCAGAGATCCTCGGTGCGCGGGCGGTCGTCCGGGTGCACCAGCTCGATGGCGTCCAGGCCCTCGACGTCCTTCTCGGCGACGCCGACCATCTCGTAGCTCCGCGGGTTCGCGAAGAGCAGATGGCCCGTGGACGAGACCACGGCGATGCCCTCGGCCGCGGACGCGAAGAGGTCTGCATAGCGGCGGAGCTCGCCGAGGCGCCGCTCCGCCTCGAAGCGCGCGAAGGTGACCTGCTGCGTGCGGTCCCGAAGCGCCTGCATGACCCGTGCGTTCCGCAGCGCCACCGCGGTGGCGTTCGCCACGGTCTGACAGAGCTTCGCGTCTCGCTCCCGGAGCTCTCCGCGCTGCGCGCCGCGAAGGAAGAGCACGCCGACGGCGTGATTCTCGTGCACGAGCGGGAAGAGGCTCAGGGATCCCGGCTGGCTCTGACCGTCGTCGCCACGCACCGCGTCCAGCACGGGATGCGTGGAGGCGTCGGCGATGGTCAGGGGCTGGCGGCTGCGGAGCACCTCCCGGATCTCGGGGTACTTCGCGAGATCGAGCTGGAGATTCGACACTCCGGCGTCGTCGCTCGTGACGACCACGTAGCCCACGTCGTCCGCGACGCCGGGGTCCCCGTCGGGAACGAGCACGATGGACGCGCGCTCCACCTGCACGACGTCCGCGATGCGCTGCACGACCGTGTAGAGGATCTCGCGGACATCGAGGAAGGAGGTGAGCTTCTGCGTGAGGCTGAGCAGCGCCCGCGCGTCGTTGCGCTCTTCCGCGAGCGCCCCGAGGTCGCCGCGGGCCCGCTGCCGCGCCCGGAGCCGGGCGGCGAGCTCTCCGGGGCCCACGTCTTCCGCGAGCACGTCGTCGGCCCCGAGAGCGAAGGCCTGTTCGCCGCTTTCGCCGCGGGCGTGCGCCGAGGGGAAGATCACCACGATGGGGCGGCCCGCGTAGTCCGGGGCGCTTCGCAGCGAGCCGAGGCGCACGAGCGTCGACTCCGGGGCGTGGCGACCGTCGAGAAGCACGACGTCGCCGCCGGGTTCCTCGACGGGGTGCAGGCCCGCCGCGCGAACGACGTCGGTCATCGCGGCGAGTTCCGGCCCCGCAGGTGCGTCCCCCGCCAGGACGAGCACCTCGAGCGACGCACGCATGGACCCTCAGCGTATCACGGCGCGGGCAAGGCGTTGAGGGCCGAGTGGACCACGGCGCGCGGCCATACATACTGGCGCGTGGCCCGAGTCAACCAGCCTCGGAGGACGGCGCCTTGAGCGCAGCGCGGCGCAGCTGGCCCATCGGTATCTTCGACTCGGGCCTCGGAGGCCTCACCGTGGCGGCGGCCATCCGGCGCCGTCTGCCGAGCGAGACCCTCGTCTACCTGGGGGACACGGCCCGGGTCCCCTACGGCACGCGAAGCGCCCATACGGTGATTCGCTACGCGCGGGGCTGCGCTCGGCGGCTGGCGAGCCGCGACGTCAAGGTGCTCGTGGTCGCCTGCAACACGGTGAGCGCCGTGGCCCTGCCGATGCTCCGGGTGGAGCTCGACGTGCCCGTGCTCGGGGTCGTGGCGCCGGGAGCCGCTGCGGGCGTCGCGGCCACGCGTCGCGGATCTCGCATGGGCGTATTGGCCACGGCGGGCACGGTCGCGTCGGGGGCCTACGTACGCGCGGCGGCGGCGCTCTCCTCGCGCGTCGAGGTGGTGCAGCGCGAGGCCCCGCTCCTCGTGCCCCTCGCGGAAGAGGGATGGGTCGAGGGCGCGGTGCCCGCGCAGGTCGCGGCGCGATACCTCGAGCCGCTGGCGTCGGCACGCGTGGGAGCGCTGGTGCTGGGATGCACGCACTACCCCTTGCTGAGGAATACGATCACCGAGGTGGGCCGCCAGGTCCTCGGGCCTCAGCTCGCGGTGGTCGACGGCGCCGAGGCGACGGCGGAGGCCCTCGCCACTCTCCTCGAGGACCGGGCGTTGGCGGCGCCGGAGGGCCCCGGGGACCTCGACCTCATGGTCACGGATCGTCCGGATCGCTTCGCGGAGGTGGCCTCTCGATTTCTCGGAGAAGATGTCTCGGGGCTCGACGTCGCGCTGGTGGACCTCTAGGTACTCGTTACAACGACGGGTCACGACCTCGTCGCGGAGTCGCCGCGTGCTAAAAACGGACGCCGACGAAGCACAGGGAGGAGTGGCCGAGCGGTCGAAGGCGGCGGTTTTGAAAACCGTTGATGGGTGACCATCCGGGGGTTCGAATCCCTCCTCCTCCGCCACTGACGAGCTGGTGCCAACGCAGACCACATGACGGGGAACGACGAACTGAAGGGCGAGCGCGCGTGCCCCCGTTGCGGCACGCGCGTGAAGCCCGAGCGCTTCCAGAGCGGGTCCGGGCGGACCTGGCTCTGGCGCTGTCAGTGCGGCTGGTCCCGTGCTCTGGCCGAAAGCGGGGTCACGGACCGCGCCGACCTCCTCGCACGCTTCCAGCGGGGCGCCGCGAGCGAAGGCGATTGAACCGTCCCCACCTGGGGTGCTATCGCGCGTCCCATGACCAGCACGGTTGAGGGCATTCTCGCGAACTACGCCGGCGAGACGCCCGGCGTCATCGGCAACCTCCGGCGCCTCATGCTTCACGGTCGCCTGGGCGGCACGGGCAAGCTCGTCATCCTGCCCGTCGACCAGGGCTTCGAGCACGGGCCCGCCCGGACCTTCGCGCCCAATCCCGCCGGGTACGACCCGGCCTACCACGCGAAGCTCGCCGTCGAGTCTGGCTGCAACGGCTACGCGGCACCGCTCGGCTTCCTCGAGTCCATCGCACACGAATACGCCGGTCGCATTCCCCTGATCCTCAAGGTCAACAACAGCGACACGCTCGGCGGGCCCGAGAGCCCCATCTCGGCGCTCACGAGCGCCGTGCCCGACGCTCTCCGCCTCGGTTGCGCGGCCATCGGGTTCACCATCTATCCGGGCAGCGAGCACCGGAACGTGATGTACGAGCAGCTCCGCAACCTCATCCGGGAGGCGCGCGACGTGGGCCTGCCCACCATTCTCTGGGCCTACGCTCGCGGGAAGATGCCGAAGGAGGCCGAGACCTCCGTCGACGTCATCGCCTACGCGGCGCAGATCGCGTGCCAGCTCGGCGCCCACATCGTGAAGGTGAAGCCGCCCACGGGGGTGGTGTGGCAGGAAGCCGCGAAGAAGGCCTACGAGTCCATCCCGACGGAGACTCTCGAGGAGCGCATCCGGCACGTCGTGCAGTGCTGCTTCGAGGGCAAGCGCATCGTCATCTTCAGCGGCGGCGCGTCGAAGGGCTATGACGCCGTCGTCGACGACATCCGCGCGATCCACGCGGGGGGCGGCTTCGGCTCCATCGTCGGACGAAACGCCTTCCAGCGGGAGCACGGCGAGTCGCTCAAGCTCCTCTCCGACATCATGGAGATCTACGAAGGGGCCTGAGGGCCACGAGCGCGAGGAAGAGCCCGCTCACGCCCACGGGCGTGAGTGGTCCCGCGGCGCAATGCGCGCATCCCCCGCGAGCCTCCGCCGCCGGCGCATCCCGGGCGCCCCCGCTCTCTCCGGCGGGAACCGTCCGCGGACGGTCTCCGGGCACGGGGGCGACGTCGGGCCCGGGCGGGACGTCCGGGTCGACGGGGACGCAGCCCGGCCCGAGCTCGGCCAGGAGCTCGGGGGCGTCGTCCGCCCGCACGGTGCCGAAGCAGGCGTTCGTGCGCAGCGCATCGCCCTCGCGGCTGGCGAAGACCACGTAGACCTCGCCGGCCTCCATCGCGACCTCGCAGCCAGCGGAGTTGGGGCCCACGCCGGCCACCTCCGCCGTCTCGACGTCGTCGGCCATGCCCTTCCACACCCGCGTCAACGCGAGCTGGGCGAGGCCGCCCTCCATGCCCACGAAGCGCGCCTCGAAAACGGCGTCGGCCGCGCTCACGAGGTCGTCCGTGGAGCCTCGTGCGCAGCTGCAGGCACGCGCCGCGGGCGGACACGTGAGGAGGGCAGCGCCGACGCCGAGGAGGGCGAGGAGAGCGTGCCGACGCGGCGTTGACAGCATTGGCGGCGGAAGCTATCACGCTCGCCCCTCGCGAGGGGGGCTGGAGAGGTGCCCGAGTGGCCGAAGGGAACCGCTTGCTAAGCGGTCGTACGGTGACGAGCTGTACCGGGGGTTCGAATCCCCCCCTCTCCGCCGAGGCGACGGCTGCTCGTGGCCTTCGCTCCTTGACCAAGCCTGGGCCTGGGCTAGTCTCTCGCCCCTTCGGCAAGGGGCCTCGGTCTCTGTCAGGTCGAGGATCCGTAGCTCAACGGATAGAGCACTGGTCTACGGAACCAGGGGTTAGAGGTTCGAATCCTCTCGGATCCGCCCGCGAAGCCCGCGCCCACCCAGGGCGCGGGCTTCGCGCGGTTTCGTCGGAGACGTGGAAGAACGCCGATGACCCTCGACCCCTCACCAGCCACCGACGTCGACTTCGCGCTCATGCGTGAGGCGCTGGTCGAGGCCGAGCGCGCGGCGGCGCGCGGCGAGGTGCCCGTTGGTGCCGTCGTGGCCCGCGGCGCGGAGATCATCGCCCGGGGTCACAACCTGCGGGAGACGGCGCAGGACCCCACGGCCCATGCGGAGCTCATCGCCGTCCGCCGAGCCGCCGCGCGCATCGGGAGCTGGCGCCTCGAAGGTCTGACGGTCGCCGTCACCCTCGAGCCCTGCCCCATGTGCGCTGGGATGCTCGTGAACGCGCGCGTTCCTCGCGTCGTATGGGGTGCCGCGGACCCGAAGGGTGGTGCCGTGGAGACCCTCTATCGGCTCGGCGACGATCCCCGCCTGAACCACCGCTTCGAGAGCATCGGCGGGGTCATGGCCGAAGAGTGTGGGGCCGTGCTGCGGCGCTTCTTCGGGGAGCTGCGCGCCGGCCGGGCGCGGCGTCGCGGAGGGGCGTGAGGGCCTTCGTTCACGCCGTTGACACCCTCTCGCCCAGTGCTAGCTTCGCCCGCGGAGAGCTGGCCGAGCGGTCGAAGGCGTCTGATTCGAAATCAGATGTACTCGTGAGGGTACCGTGGGTTCGAATCCCACGCTCTCCGCCAAGAGCGAGGCACGAGCTTCCTCTCCGAAGCTCGATTCGCCTCGGACTCCACCGGCGTTCTTTGCCAGAACAGTTTGCTTTGTCTGCTTCGGTTCAAACGAAGTAGATGCGACGCACCGATGGGTCTCGAACCCCTCGGTGCTCCCGGAGGGGTGACCGAGTGGTCGAAGGTGCACGATTGGAAATCGTGTGTGCGGCAACGTACCGGGGGTTCGAATCCCCCCTCCTCCGCCGGGCGTGCCGCGTCACGCCACCCTCGACCCCAGCGTCGAGGTGCGCTACGTCAGCGCGACTTCGAGGACCTGCCAACGCCGGCCCGTGAACCCCGCCAGGCCCGGAAGGGAGCAACGGTAGCGGTCACCGGCGTGTGGCGGGTCCACTTATGTGGGCCGCACGCTCGGGGACCGGTGACGCTGGCCCGGCCCGAAGGCGCGTCACGCTCGCGCTTGCCCGGGACGCTGCGTTAGGGTGTGTGCGTGCTCGCATACGTCGGCTCCGGCACGTTGCACCTCGACGAGGGGCGTCGCCTGGGCCGCGCTCCGCTGAGCGGCTTCTATCCCCGCTGGCTGGAGCTCCACCGGGCGCTCGCGGGTGCGCACCGTGCAGGAGAAATCGCGCTCCGCCGGCCCGCGGACCTCCGCCTGCGCATCCCCCTCCGCGA
This sequence comes from uncultured Myxococcales bacterium, assembly GCA_937893795.1. GTDB lineage: Bacteria > Myxococcota_A > Polyangia > Polyangiales > Houyiibacteriaceae > CALCTH01. Next base: position 7,051 of record CALCTH010000611.1, read on the forward strand.
CCTCCGCGTCGTCGAGGCGCGCCCGCAGTGGCCCGCCTTCGAGGTGTGCTGGCGCGCGGGCGCCGGCCTGCGTCGCGAGGTCTTCGCGCCGCCGGGGCGCTTGTTCGGCACCACCGTGCCCGCCCACGCGGCCCGGCACGCGGAGGTCGTACGCGCGCTCTTCCGCGACCTCGCCAGCCGCTCCCTCCGCGTGCGCCTCGCGCCCGGCTGGACCTCCCATCCGGACGTCCCGTGGCAGCCGGTCGCCTCGCTGCCGCCTTCCCGGGGTATCACGGCCAGCAGCTACCGCCGCCCGGCGGACGATCCGTTCGTGGCCGCGCGTCCAGCGCGGCTCCTCGGGTCCCTCCGCGACTGGTTCGCCTCCTCGCCCACGCGCCCCTACGCGCTCATGGCCCAGGAGGTTGCCCTCACGGCGTCCCACGTCTACGCGCGCTTTCCCGACGGACGCATGGCGCGGGTCCCCCGAAGGGCGCTTCGTGCGCGCCTCGGAGGCGTACACGAGGACGCGACCTATGTCTTCGGCGCGCGCACGCGGCTGGCCCTCGGGTGGCGCCGGGGGGGATGCGCCGTGCGAGGTGCCTTCGACCGCCAGCTCGAGCGCGCCAGCTCCGGCGCCCGCCACGCCTCTTGGACGCGGCGTCGCGTGCGCCGCGCCGCGCCGCGCCGCGCGGGGCTTCAGAACGGCGTGACGGCGAGCCCTCTCTGAACCGCGGGCCTCGCCGTACAGCGCTGCACCCACGCCTCGACGCGCGGGAAGCGGTCGTACTCGACGCGCTCCTTGCCTTCGTAGACGTCCAGGGCCTGGACCCAGGGGAAGGTGGCGACGTCGGCCACCGTGAGCTCGTCGCCCACGAGGAAGGACCGGCCCTCGAGGCGCGCCTCGAGGACGCCGAGCAGGCGCGTCGTCTCCGTCGCGTAGCGCGTCAGCGCGTAGTCGTCGCTCGTCTTGTCGCGCGCGAACTTGTGGAAGTGCCCGAACTGGCCGAAGAAGGGGCCGACGCCGCCGACCTGGAAGAAGAGCCACATGCGTGCCTCCTCGCGGAGCCTCGGGTCCTCGGGGAGCAACTTTCCGCTCTTCTCCGCGAGGTAGAGCAGGATCGCGCCGGACTCGAAGATGGCCAGCGGCTCACCGCCAGGCCCGGCGGGATCGACGATCGCTGGGATCTTCCCGTTCGGGCTGATGGCCAAGAACTCCGGGTCGTGCTGGTCGCCTTTCCCGATGTGCACGGTGTGCGCCTCGTAGGGGAGGCCGCTCTCCTCCAGCATCACCCCGGCCTTCTTCCCGTTGGGAGTGGCCACGCTGTAGAGCTGAATGCGGTCGGGGTGCTGGGCGACCCAGCGCTTCGTCGGCAGAACCATGACCACGCGACGCCGCCCGCCTCGTGCCGTTACGCGGGAGGGGCGCTCGGCGCTCCGCCGGGCTCGTTGCCTGCGGCGGCCGAGCAGGGGTAGACGACGGCATGTCGGCCTGGCTGCCCTTCGAGACGCACCCCCTCTATGCCGGCGCGGTCCTCGCGATCGCCGTCTTCGGCGCGCTCACCTTCCCGCTGCTCTTCTGGATCACGGCGCCCTACGGGCGACACTTCCGCGAGGGCTGGGGCCCGACCCTTCCCGCGCGGCTCGGCTGGGTGCTGATGGAGGCGCCGTCGCCCCTCGGCTTCGCCCTCGTCTTCCTCGTGACGCCGGGCGCCCGCTCGCCCGCGGCCTGGCTGCTCTTCGCCCTCTTCCAGCTCCACT
>CALCTH010000612.1 GCA_937893795.1 uncultured Myxococcales bacterium
CCATGCGCGCCTTGCGGGACGCGATGGCGAGCTGCTTCTTCACCGTTCCATGGCCGCTTCCCCGCGCGGCGGCGATGCGCTTGACGGTGTCGCCCCGCAGGCGGCCGAGCACGACGTCACGCTCCGAAGGCGTCCAACCGAAGGTCACCGCGAGGCGTTGGGCGACGCCGCACTCCGCGGCCCTGCGTCGCTCGAGGGGACGGAGCCCCCGGTGCGCCAGCGCGCCCACGCGTTCCTCGAGATAGGCGGCCAGCGCCTCTTCGTCCGCGGCCGGAACGAGGGGCACGCGGGCGCGAAAGGCGGCCGCCGCGATCGCCGCATCGATGCTCCCGGCGAAGACCACCGCCGCCCGCGTGCGCGCGGCGCCGAGGAGCCGCAGAGCGTCGCTCCGGGGCCCGAGCGCGGGGTCCAGGACGAGGATGGCGTCGTCCTCGGCCGCGTGAAGACACGCTTCGGCCCCCGCGACATCATTGGCTTCCCAGCACTCCCAGCGCGCTTCGAGGCGCGCCCGCAGGCTCGGCGGGACGCGGCATAGCGCGAGGACGACGACCGGCTCGAAGGCCGAACGGGGGAAGACGGCGGAGGGTTCCGGGGCGGGTGAGGGCGCGAAGTTCATGTGACGTCCTCGGGCCATGGCCGGCCGAGTTGCGCGACCGGCCGTAGGATCTTCTCGGTGCCTCCCGCTCTCGAGACCTCCCTCGGCGCGCTTCGCCTCGCACGATGGCTGGGTCCCTGGACGTCCCAGCGGAGCCTTCCGCCGCGCATTCGCCGACGCGAGATCGTCGCGCCGGGGCCACGCGGCCCCGTGACGGTCTGGATCTACGAGGCGCCGCGACCCACGGGTCGCGTCTTCGTGGTGCCCGGGCTCCACTTCCTGGGCCCCGCCGACGCCCGGCTGGACCGCTTCTGTCGCGCCCTGGCGGCGAGCGGTCTTCAGGTCGCGGTGCCCTTCCTGCCCGACTACCTGGCGCTCCGGGTGACCCCCGAGGTCGCGGAGGACGCCAGCGCCGCCTTCGACGCGGTGCGACGCGAGCCCGGGCCTCGCCGGCGCGTGGGCGTGTTCAGCATCTCCTTCGGGTGCCTGCCGGCGCTTCAGCTCACGGCCCGACGTGCCGACGAGGTCGGCGGGCTCGTGACCTTCGGCGGCTACGCGAGCTGGCAGGAGACGGTGCGCTTCGCCGTGGCCGACGGCGACGTAGGGCGCCCGCACGACCCGCTCAGCCGCCCCGTCGCCTACCTGCAGGTCCTCGACCATCTCCCCGGCGTGCCTGCGGACCGCGCACCGCTGGCGGACGCATTCCGGCGCTTCGTCCGCGCCACGTGGAACCGACCGCCGATGACGGCGCCCGAGCGTTTTCAGCCCGTGGCGCGACGCATGGCCGAAGAGCTGCCAAAAGACACGCGGGGGCTCTTTCTCCTCGGGACCGGGGTCGCACCGGGCAGCGAGGCGGTCTTCGAAGAAGCCCTCGACGGGGCTGGCGAAGACGCCTTCGAGCATTGCGACCCGCTTCCGGCAGCCGAGACGCTCACCACGCCCACCCTCGTGGTTCACGGCCGCGACGACGACGTCATCCCGTGGGAACAGGCCGAGACCCTGGCCGCCGCCATCCCCGGCGCCGCCCTCCGCCTCACCGGGCTCTACGGGCACAGCACCAAGGAGCGCGGTGCCCTCGGCTCGGCGCGCGCCCTCGGCGGGGAGCTCGCGTCGCTGGCCCGCATCGTCGCCGGGATCGCAGCCGTCGGCCGCCACCAGAAGCTCGTTTGAGCCCGGGGTCGACTCGGCTCCTTCGGCGCCGGCGAAGTCGTACGCGACAGGGAGGTAACGCGCCGCGGATCCCCAAATCGCCTCGTTTGCGGCCGACCCGGCCACTCGACCCTAGATGGTGAGGGCGCCGGCGAAACGAAACTTGGAAATAGACCGCCCGTAGAACGACTTGTGAAGTGGAGGCGCTTCTCACCGACAGCCTGCCCGCCGGTGCATCGGCTGGACCCGTCCAGCCCAGGCGGCCTGAGGCGAACGACATCGCGAACGATCGCCTCGAAATGAACCATCTGGCCCCTTCGACGCCACTTAAGACCACGGGCCTCCGCCCTCCTCGTTTCCCCTCCCCCCCAATTCGACCCAAGGAAGTGCCGCGCTGTGGCCACCGTTTCTCCAGCGCACCTCGTTTCTCGCGCCCTTCCTCCCCGAATCCGCGACCGCCCGTCACACGAAAGGCACACGCATTGAGCGACCGTAGCGAGCCGAGCACCACGAAGGCCCTCGAGGCCCTTCAGGCCCGCGGGAAGGCCCAAGGCTTCCTGACCTACGACGAGATCTGCCGCGCCCTCGCAGCGAGCAGCACGGCGCCCGAGACCATCCAGCGTCTGCTCCGGCGTCTCGAGACGGACGGCGTGGGCCTCGTCGAGCGCGCCGAGGACGTGACGGGGACCCGCGAGCGCAAGGAGCGCAACCCGGCACACGAGACGATCCAGTCCTACCTGGATTGGATCGGCAGCGTCAGCCTGCTCACCCGCGAAGGAGAGGTAGAGCTCGCCCGTCAGATCGAGCGCGGACGAAACCGGATCTGGGACGCCTTCCTCGCGTCGAAGGTGAAGCGACCGCAGCTCGACGAAGTTCGGGAGAAGGTCCGCGACGGCGCCATGCGCCCGCAGGACGCGGTGATCAGCGAGCCCTTCGCGCGGCTTCGAGACGACCTCGATGCGTGGATTCGGCGCCTCGACAGCCGCAAGAAGTTCGACCGCGAGTTCGTCGAGAAGGCCGCGGGGCGCCCCGCGAAGACCGTGCGCGCGCTACGCGGCACCATCGAGGAAGCCGAGCTCGACGTCGAGCGCGCCAAGAGCGAGATGGTGGAGGCCAACCTCCGCCTCGTCGTCGCCACGGCCAAGAAGTACCTCAAGCGGGGCCTGCCCCTCCTCGACCTGATCCAGGAGGGGAACATGGGCCTCATGCGCGCCATCGATAAGTTCGACCATCGGCGCGGCTACAAGCTCAGCACCTACGCGAGCTGGTGGATTCGCCAGTCGATGGCCCGCGCTGCGACGGACCAGGGCCGTACGATCCGCGTCCCGGTGCACGCCCACGAGCTGCTCACGAAGCTCATGAGCACCTCGCGGGGCCTGGTGGGCGAGCTCGGGCGGGAGCCGACGCCCGCGGAGGTCGCCGCGAAAATGAAGCTCCCCGTGGAGAAGGTGCGCGGGCTGCTCGCCATCGCCCGCGACACGGTCTCCCTCGAGACGCCGGTCGGCAGCGACGGGTCGAGCGAGCTCGGGGACCTCATCGCCGACGACAAGGCGGCGAGCCCCATGGACAACCTCGTCGACACCGACCTCAACGCCTCGGTGCTCGCGGCGCTCGCGACTCTGAGCGAGCGTGAGCAGCAGATCCTGCGCATGCGCTTCGGCATCGGAGAGCACGAGGCCCATACGCTCGCGGAGATCGGCCGCGAGTTCGGGCTGAGCCGCGAGCGCATTCGTCAGCTTCAGGCGCTCGCGCTTCGAAAGCTGCGCACCGCCGCGGAGAGCGACGAGCTCAAAGTCTTCGTCGCCTGAGCGCCACGCGAACGCCTACGGTGGGGGTCCGGGCCGCGCTCGGGCCCCTGCTCTCTAATGGTGTGCCCGTCAGGTCGGAAGCAGCGCCTCGATGTCCTTGGCGATGGCCTCGGGCGTCGTCGTCGGGGCGTAGCGCTGCACGACCTCGCCGCGCGCGTTCACGAGGAACTTGGTGAAGTTCCACTTGATGCGCGTGCTGCCGAGGAGCCCGGGCTTCTGCGCACGGAGGTGCCGGTAGAGCGGGTGCGCGCCGGCGCCGTTGACCTCCACCTTCGCGTGCATGGGGAAGGAGACGTCGAAGCGCGTCTCGCAGAAGCCTGCGATGGCGGCCGCGTCGCCGGGCTCCTGGCGACCGAACTGGTTGCAGGGGAAGCCCATCACGACGAGGCCTCGTCCGCCGAAGCGCTCGTGGAGCTGCTGCAGGCCTGCGTATTGCGGCGTGAAGCCACACTGGCTGGCGGTGTTGACGATGAGGGCGACCTTGCCTTCGAGGTCCCGGAGGTCCTTGGTCTGGCCGTCGAGGGTCTCGACCTCGGTGTCGTAGAGAGCGTGCCTGGCGGTCATGACGAGGCGAAGGCTTGGGGCGGCGCACGGTCCTTCGCAAGGCACTGGCGCCATTGAGCCGGGCCCCAGGCGGAGAGGCCCTCGGTGGAGCGGGCGCCCCAAAGCAACGCGCCGGGATAGCCCCGAGCGCGAATGATGCGGAGCCGACGGGCGAGGTAGCGCTCCGGATCGCGCGCCTCGCCGAGCGTGCGGGGCTCGTCGGGCCAGGGGATCGCGTGGGGCGTGGGAGGCCACGCGATGGCCGTCGGGAGCTCGCCGACCCAGCAGGGCTGGAAGGGAAGGCGCTCGTGCGCGGGCAGGCGGCGGAGCTCGTGCGGCGAAGGGTAGTGATGGAGCTGATGTATGTAGCGCCCACCACGCCCCAGCGCAGCGAGCCGGCGGCGGAGACCCGCACTGAGCCAGCCGGGGTTCGCCTCCTTGAAGCCGATGGTGGCCACGAGGCCCCGGCGCAGCACGCGCTCGACGCCCTCGGCCAAGAGCGCGCTCATCGCTTCCCCCGGGACGGTCTTGGCCATGAAGCGCGGACGCCCGGGGCCGAGCACGAGCTGGCGGGGGCCGCCCACCGTCGGCCAGTCGGGCTCGTTCATGAGATCCACGGCGGCGACGGCGGCGGGGCGGGTCGCCAGCACGTCGAGCACGGGCTCCAGGGTGGCGTCGAGGAAGGCGCGGAGCTGGCGCGGCGCCGCGTCCCGCGTGGTGCCGAAGACCAGGGCGCCGCGACCGCGGCTCAGCACCCCACCGCCCTGCTCCTCGAGGGGGTGGAAGAGCTCGAAGGAGGCGAGCACCGGCATGAGGCGCACGCCGGCCTCCGCGCACGCGCCGAGGAGCGCGGCGAGGTCGTCGAGGAAGCCGTCGCCGAGCGTGGGGAGCGGACCGCGGGGCAGGAGTCGCTCGGCCCCACGGCCGGCCCGGGGAAAGGGAGCGCGATCGAAGACGCCCAAGGGATCGGCGCCCACCGGGTAGTTCTTACCCGCGGCGAGGATCCAGAAGCGGGTGACGGTGACACCCGCGGCCTCGCGCCAGCGCCGCAGGTCTCGCGCCACGGCCGGCCAATCCCGCGGCGCCCCGCCCTGCCAAGGGGGTGGCCGCGGCCCAAAGTCGTGGCCGCAATCGACCCAGGGATGGTTGATACCGAGCGTGAACATCGCCGGGTCATCGTAGACGTCCGGGACGCGAGCCCATGCCGGCGTTGACGTGACGGGAGCGCCGTGCGACGGCTCGCAAGTGGCCCGGGAGCCCGAGCGGAGCCCCGGCGAGGCCCCGCCCGCCGTCGACGGAGATGCCTCCCAGCGCGGCGACACCCCGGCGGCGCTGGATCCCGACGCGGCGCGGGATCTGCGCACCCCGGCGCGGTGGCGCCGGCGCGTCGCGCGGGGCGCGATGCTGCTCCTCGCCGTGCAGCTTCTGCTCCCGCTGACCTATTACACCGTGCGTGGCGACCCCTACGACGAGCGCTTCGCGTGGCGGATGTTCTCCGCGATTCGCCTCCATCGATGCACGAGCGAAGCGGTGGAGATCGACGTGGACGGGATCGCGAGCGCTCCCCTCGATCTGCGCGGGCTCGTGCACGTCGGCTGGGTGAGCTTGATGCGCCGCAACCGGCAGGACGTGATCGAGGCCTTCCTTCGGCGCCGCTGCGAGGAAGCGGGCGTGGCCGCGGTGCGCCTGGAAAACTTCTGCGAGAGCTCGGCGGGTGAGGCGCTCGCCCCGCAGCGCTACGTCCGGCACTGCGCGAGCGGCGAGGTCGAGCTCCCGGCCGAGTCGCTGACGGCCGACCCGGGGGAGCTGGAGCGATGAGCGGCGAGGGGCTCTTCGGACGCTGGCTCTTCGGCCACGTCGACCCCGTGCGGCCCTGGGCGCTCCAGCGTGGGGTGCTCGTGCTCCTCGCCTGCGACCTCGTCGTCGACTTCCTGCCGCATGGCGGTCGCTACGGCATCGGCGCCTTCAACGTCGCGCACTTCGCGTGGCTCGATGCGATTCAGCCCCTCCCGACGCCTGCGCACTACGTCGGGATCTGCGTCCTGATGGCGTTCTTGGCCGCGGGGCTGGCCTTCGGGCGCCCCACCCGGGCTGGCCTCGGCGCGCTCTGCCTGCTCTTCACCTGGAGCTGGGCGCTCTCGATGCTGGACAGCTACCAGCACCACTACCTGCTCACCTGGGTGCTGCTCTGCATGGTGGCCTTTCCCCGGCTGCGTGCCCGGGACCTGACCCATCCGGAGCTGCCGGGGAGCCGGCCGGCACCGTCCCGGGACGTGGCCCTCGGCGGTGTGCTCTTGGGCCTGGGCCTGGGCCTGGGCCTCCTCGAGGCGGCGAAGGCACCCTTTGCCTTCCTCACGCTCTTCGACCTGCTGGGGCGCGGCGGTGGGCTGCTGACGCTCCTCTCCCTGCCTCTCCTCGGGGCCCTGTTGATGGGCCGCGGTCTGCGGGAGGAGGCCTCGGCCCCGAGCAGGCCCGCAAGCATCCCGGCGTGGCCGCTGCTCCTCGGGAGCTGCGCCGTGGTCTACCTCTGGACCGCCGTCGCGAAGCTCGAGCCGGACTGGCAGAGCGGCGCGGCGCTGGAGCGGCTGGCCAAGGCCGACCTCGACGCGCTCGCCCGAGAGGTGGCCGGGGCCGGGCTCCCGCTCATCGGGCGCCTCGACCGGGCGGCCTTCTTCACGCAGCTCGCCACCGCCACGGTGGCGCTGCAGCTGGTCACGGTGGTGGCGCTCGTCGCCGCAGCCACGCAAGACCGGATCACCTCGCGCTGGCGGCGCACCCTCGTGCAGCTTCTCGGGCTGGCGCCGCTCACCTTCCATCTGGGCGCGGAGAGAATCGGTCTGAAGATCGGCTGGTTCAGCTACTACATGCTGCTGCTGGTGGTGGTGGCCTTCGCTCCCGCCGCGTGGCTTCGCGCTTTCGCCGCGGGCGTGGCGCGCCTCGAGGGTCGCCGCGAGGGCGCCGCCGAAGCCTGGCTGCTCGTTGGGACCTTCGCGCTCGTGGGCGCCGGCGTCGTGCTCGACGTACCGGGCGGCAAGGCAGCCGGTATGATCGCCGCGCTAGGGCTCGCGGCGAGCGCGGCCGTGGCCATGTCACGGAAGCGCCCGCGGCGAGCCGGGGATTGGGGCCGACGTGCGGTCGTCGCGGCAGGACTGGTCACGCTGGCACTCGTCAACAGCGAGGCCCGCTTCGACTACTACCGCTTCGTCGGCGGCGACCATCGGCGCCGAGGCGAGCTCGCGGCGGCCCTCGTCGCCTACGAGAAGGCGAACCGCTACAACCTCCGCCCGCATTGCGTGACGCGCGGCTCGAGCGACGTCGAATGCTACGGCGAACGCTTCGGGGGCGAAGCGCGGGCCCGCCGTCGCGCCGAGGCGCTGGGACCCGGCTACGGCTATCGGAGGCGGAGCCGCGAGCGGAACGAGGCCGAGGTACGCGAGGCCCTCGAGGCCCGCGGCACACGCTGAGGCGTGGCTATTCGCTCGGAGCGGACGGTGCGTCGCCCGACGTAGCGGGCGTGTCCGTCGACGCGGGGCTCATGTGGGGCGGCGGCCCCTGGCTCTTCAGCACGTGGTCCGGGTCGCCCAGGAACTCGAAGTGCATGGTGTCCTGGAGCCGGTCGCGGCCGAGCCAGTAGAAGCCGAAGCGCTCGAAGACGTGCACCCAGCACTCGGGCATGGCCATGCGCTCGTAGATGCTCTCGACCTCGCGCTGGCAGAGCGGGTGCTCACCCCACTGGGCCACGCAGCCGCAGCACGTGTTGAGGTGGGGATCGACGTCGATGGCGATGCCATAGACGTGATTGCTTACCTGACCGTTGTGGTAGGTGTTGCGCGTCCGGATGCCGGAGAGACGGACGGGGCTGTAGCCAGAGTCCGCGCACTCGGTTCGAAGCTGCTCTTCGACGCAGGCGAGCGCGGGGATGACCTTGGCGTTGAGGCGGACGCCGAGGTCCATGAAGCGCGTGCGCTCGGCGTAGTGCGTCGGCGGATGGGCGTTGTCCGCGGCGCGCCCGACGTCCTCGAAGCGGCCGTAGTGCCGGGTACGGTAGGCCACGACCTCGGCCTGCATGGCGCGACGCCTCCGCTGCTCCTCCTCGGGCTGATTCCAGCGCGCGAGGAAGTTCGCGCGGATGAGGAAGCTCTGCGGGTCCTGGTAGTTGCACGCCGTCGTGTTCTCCGGCGCCGGCGGCACGCCGTCGGGGATCGGCGCCCGCGAGGGTCGCCGCTGGCTCGCGGCGGGCGCCACGAGCGCGCCGAGGAGAGCGAGGAGCCCGAGTCGCGCGAAGGTCCGCGCGCCGGGACGGGGAGGTCGGGGCGTCGGCATGGCAGCTGGCGGCAGAAATAGGCGCAGGCGCCAGGAGCCGCCAGCAGAGGACGCACGCGGCACCGGGATTCTTCAACCGGGCGAATCGGCGGCCAGCGGCGACCGATGCGCCGCTGGTGCGCGACCGATGGCTCGAGATCACTCGCTTTTCAGCCGGCTCTCCGTCGGCATGGCGCGTGCGTTGGAGCGGCCCAGGCACGGCGACGCCGGCCCGAAAGGACGACGCATGCTCAAGGACAAGCTCAAGCAGATGGACGAGGCGCTCCGCGCCATCGAAAAGCAGTTCGGAAAGGGGGCCATCATGCGCCTCGGCGACGCCCCCGGCGAAGCCGTGCCAGTCCTCACGAGCGGCTGCCCCACCCTCGACGACGCGCACGGCTGCGGCGGGTATCCCCGCGGACGCGTCATCGAGATCTACGGACCCGAGGCCAGCGGCAAGACCACGCTCACGCTGCACGCCATCGCCGAGTGCCAGCGCGCGGGTGGCGTGGCGGCCTTCATCGACGCAGAGCACGCGCTCGACCCTCAGTACGCGGCGGCGCTCGGAGTGGACGTGAAGTCCCTCGTGGTCAGCCAGCCCGACACCGGGGAACAGGCCCTGGAGATCACCGAGACCCTCGTACGGAGCGGCGCCGTCGACCTCATCGTTGTCGATTCGGTGGCCGCGCTCGTGCCGCGCGCGGAGATCGAGGGTGAGATGGGCGACAACCACCTCGGCCTCCAGGCGCGGCTCATGAGCCAGGCGCTCCGGAAGCTCACCGGCGTCTCGCACCGCACCGGCGCCACGCTGATGTTCATCAACCAGCTGCGGATGAAGATTGGCGTGATGTTCGGCTCGCCGGAGACCACGACGGGCGGCAACGCGCTGAAGTTCTATGCGTCTCAACGCCTCGACGTCCGGCGCATCGGCGCTGTGAAGCACGGCGAGACGCAGGTGGGCCATCGGACGCGCGTGAAGGTCGTGAAGAACAAGCTCGCGCCGCCCTTCCAGCGCGCCGAGTTCGACATCCGCTACGGCGAGGGCATGGACGCGCTCGGTGACCTGCTCGATCGCGCCGTGGAAGCGGGGCTCGTGGAGAAGAGCGGCGCCTACTACCGCGAAGGGGAGCGCACGCTCGCCCAGGGCCGGGAGAAGGCCCGCGTCGCGCTCCGGGAGGACGAGGCGCTCCGCACGAAGCTGACGCAGGCCCTGAGTGGGCGGCCGGCGGCCGCCGCGGGGGCAGCGGTGGCGCCGAAGAGCCCGGCGAAGGGCCAGGCCAAGGGCAGCGCCAAGGCGCCGGGGAAGGGGCGCGCCCGCGCCGCGTGAACCTGGCGGCACCGGCGAGCGGCGCCGCGGCGCTCAGATCGGGCCCGGGCAGCGCACCTCGAGGCCGCCGCGACGGATGCGAGGGGCTCCATCGGAGAAACGTGTCCGCAGGGTGAGCTCCACCTCGATCACGCCT
>CALCTH010000613.1 GCA_937893795.1 uncultured Myxococcales bacterium
GCCTCGTAGAGCCGCGCAGCCTAGACCGCCGCCTCTCGGTCCTCGGTGCTGGCCCCATTGCGCTGGACTGCGAAGACGATGTGCATGGCCTGCGCGATGCAAATCGTCATGAGTACCGGCGGCGCCGCCACGGAGAGCGCCGTGAGCGAGCGGCGGGCCGGTGAGCGCTACCCGGCCGACCACTTCGCGCCGATCGCAGGTGCCGTGGTCTCGACGACCATCGAGTCCAACCCGCGCTGACGCCCCTCACGCGATGGTGAGCGCGAGCGGCACCAGCCCCGTGACGCCCGCCTCGACGCGGGCGCCCCGGACCAGGGGACCCACACCGGCAGGGGTGCCCGTGAGCAGCAGGTCGCCCGGCTGGAACTCCATGGAGCGGCTCGCGAAGGCGATGACCTCGGCGACCGACCAGATCATGTCGGCGAGGTCCGCGTCCTGCCGCGTCTCGCCGTCCACGCGGCACCAGATGCGCCCCTTCGGGACCTCCCGCGCGGGGCGCAGCGGGCTCACGGGCGCCGAGCGGTCGAAGCCCTTGGCGAAGGCCCAGGGCCGGCCGGCGGCTTTGGCCTCGCGCTGGAGATCCCGGCGCGTCAGATCGAGCGCCGTCGCGTAGCCGTAAACGTGGCCCAGAGCGTTCGTCGGCGCGATGTCGCGCCCGCCCTTCGCCAGCGCGACGGCGAGCTCGACCTCGTGGTGCAGCTCGGAGGTCGCGGGCGGGTAGGGGATCGTCGCCGCGGCGTCGGGCCCCGCGTCCACCGCCGCGTCGGCGGGCTTCATGAAGAAGAAGGGCGGCTGGCGCTCCGGGTCGCCGCCCATCTCCCGGGCGTGGGCCGCGTAGTTCCGGCCCACGCAGTAGATGCGGTGGAGCGGGAAGCGTTCGCTCGTCCCGTCGACGGCCAGCGAGGGCCGCGGCGGGGGCTCGACGACGAATGCCATCGCGGCCCGGTGTAGAGCGCGCCGAACTCGCGGTCTAGTTCCCGAGGGCACGAGGCTCGGCCTGCTAGAGCCCGCTCACCCGCTGAGGCGAGCGGACGTTCCCCGTATCGAGGCCGTCGCCGAGCTGTCCGCTCGCGCGGGAGCCCGTGCACCAAAGCTCGCTTCGTCCTCCCGTCCCCGTGGCGCGCAGCAAGCACGTGGCCGACTGGCTGAGCGCGATCGTCGTCGCGTCGGTGAGGCGTGCCCCGCCCGCGCTGACGAGCATCGGCGTGGCGATCGCCGAGTTGCCGAAGAGCCCGATGCCCAGCTGGCCCACGCCGCCGTTGCCCCAGCAGTAGGGGGTGAAGCGTCCCGGCGTGGCCGTGGTCACGAGGGCGCAGGCATGAAAACGCCCGAGGGAGAGCTCCACCACGCCCGTCAACGACGTGCCCCCGGTGACGACGACCCGGCTCGGCCCGATGCTCGCCGTGCCCCCCGTGCCGCGAAGCGAGCCGGCGTTGCTCCCCCAGCACCACGCTTCGCCCGCCGCCGTGCGGACACAGGTAGTCATCGCGGCGCCGCCGTGGCGCGCGAAGGCCACCACGTCGCTCGGCAGACCGGGCACGGGCGTCGAGGGCGCCAGCCGATTCGCGCTCAGTCGCTCACCGAGCCTGTCACCGGCGACCGATCCCCAGCAGTAGACCTCGCGGCCGCCCGCGGCGGCCGGCTGCATCGCGCAGGTGAAGCGCACGCCGCAGAAGATGTCCACCACGCCCGAAAGCCCGGCCACCGGGGTGGCCGGGACCCGTCGCAGCTGGGTGGTCGCGCCGGTGCCCAGCATGCCTTCCACGCCCTGGCCCCAGCAGTACACGTCCCCGCCCCGCGAGCGGTAGCACGTGTGCTCGAGGCTGCCGCAGACCTGCGCCGCGTCGGTCACGCCAGGCACCGTGACCGTGCCGCGGCTGGTCACGTCCCCGGTGCCGAGCTGACTGCTGGCGTTGGCGCCCCAGCATTGGAGCCGCCCATCCAGGCGGACGCCGCAGCCGTGATGCTGGGCCATCGTCACCGAGCCCACGACCCCCTGAACCGTCGACTCTGGCCTCGACAGGTCCGATGCGGTGCCCGTGCCCGCTTCGAAGGAGCTGCTCTCTCCCCAGCCGAGGAGCCGTCCGTTGCCGCGCTGGGCCACGAAGGTGAAGCTCCCGCCGGTGACGTCCACCAGCGGCGACTCGTCGCAGGTGCCGGCCGTGCCCGTGCCGCAGGTGTCGCCGGCGCCGCAGGCGGCGCGACACGCGCCGCAGTTCAGCGGGTCGCGATCCGTCGGCACCTCGCAGCCCGTCTCGGGCAGCCCATCGCAGTCGGCGAAGCCCGAGGCGCAGGCGTCGATGGTGCAGCCCATCGCGCCGCAGCTTCCCCTCGCCACGCCCTCGGCGCCGGCGCAGAGCGCGTCGGCGGCGGCGCCATCGGTCGTCCCGTCGCAGTCGTCGTCGATGGCGTTGCAGCGTTCGGCGGCGCCGGGGAAGCGCGCAGGGTCGTCGTCGGCGCAGTCGCCCACCGCCGTCGCGAAGCCGGGGCCCGGGTCGCAGGTCATGACGGCGCCCTCCATGACGCCCACGCCGTCACCGTCGCCGTCCGGGTACCAGAGGTCGGGGACGTCCTCGTCGACGTTCCCGTCGCAATCGTCGTCGGCGTCGTTGCAGCGCTCGGTGGCGCCCGGCGCGACGTCCGCCGAGCCGTCGGCGCAATCGCCGGGCAGGAGGACGCGGCCGGCGAGCGGCGTGCAACTGAAGACGGCGTCGTCCGTGTCGCCGAAGCCGTCGCCGTCGCCGTCGACGTACCAAAGCTCCCGGGGCGCATCCTCGTCGACGGTCCCGTCGCAATCCTGGTCGCGTCCGTCGCAGGCGTCGCGGACGCCGGGGCGTACCGTCGCGTCTCCATCGTCGCAGTCGCCGGCGCGGGGCGCGCTCGCGGGCCGCGGCGTCATCGACGAGGTCGGCGTCGCCGTGGCGTCCCCCCAGCCGTCGCGGTCGAGGTCCGGGTACCAGTCCCGGGCGCCCGGGGACTCGTCGACGGTTCCATCGCAGTCGTTGTCGAGGCCGTCGGCGAGCTCCACCTGGCCCGGGCCCACGGCCGGGTTCGCGTCGTCGCAGTCGGCGCCGCCGCAGGTCGCGTCGGCGAAGCCGTCCTCGTCGTCGTCCTCCGTGTCGAGGCCCGGCACGATGAAGAAGTCCGCGCGGCCGTCGCAGTCCGTGTCGCGCGCGTCGCAAAGCTCGATGGCTCCCGGGTTCACCGCGCGGTCCCCATCGTCGCAGTCGCTCGGCCGGAGCGAGAGCGCGAGGAGCGGCGCGCTGCTCAGCACCGGCTCGCCCTCCGGGTCGCCATAGGCATCACCGTCGAGGTCCGGGTACCAGCGAAGCGCCGTCACGCCCTCGTCGACGGTGCCGTCGCAGTCGTTGTCGAGGCCGTCGGTGATCTCGAGCTGTGCGCCGTGCACGCTGATCTCCGTGTCGTCGCAGTCGTCGGCCACGCTCGAGTAGCCCCGGCGGCCCGCGCACACCTGCACCGCCACGCTCCCCTCCGCCCCGCGAAGGTCGCCGTCGGCGTCGACGAAGGCCTCCACGGTGACGCCCTCGTCGGTGCTCCCGTCGCAGTCGTTGTCCACCTCGTCGCAGACCTCGATGAAGCCCGGCCGCACGTCCCGGCGCTCGTCGCTGCAGTCCGCGCCGCAGCGGAGCCCGTCGGGCCCCGCGTTGCAGCAGCGGGCCGATACGAAGCCGTCGCCGTCGCGGTCTTCCCGGCCGAAGGGCGCCGGGTCGCAGTCCTCGTCGAGGTTGGCGGCGTCGCAGACCTCGTCGTTCCCCGGGAAGACGTCGGCCCGGGTGGCGTCGCAGTCGATGCCGCCGCACGCGATGGCGTCCACGCCGTCCCCGTCCGCGTCCGGTGTGATGGCGCAGCTCGCGAGACAGGCGTCGCCGCCTTCGTCACAGCGCTCCCCGGCGAGGCAGGGCGAGGCGCCGGGCACGCAGCCGGCGAGGTCCGCGCCGGGCGACCCCGGGAGGCAGCGCTCGAGGCCGTTGCAGAAGGCTCCATCGTCGCAGACCGCGTCGCTCGCGCAGACCGCGGGGGCGTCGGGCGGAGGGCCCCCGTCCGCGTCCACGATGAAGAACGTGTCGCCGCCGCCGCATCCCACGAGCACGACGAGGGCCGCGCTCCAATGCCTCCCCATCTGTAACCTCCCGCTCTCACCATAACTCATGAGTGCGGGGAGAGGCGCTTGACGCAACGCATCATCGGGTCCAGCCTGGTAATGAATGGTGGCTCAGTCAGCGGCGATGCGCCGCCCGACGCCGCCGTGAGGAGAAGACCCCGTGTCGCAGCCCATCAACCGCTACAAGGCCGACCTCCGCGACTTCAGCTTCCTCCTTTTCGAGCAGTTCGGGCTCGGGGAGCTCCTCGGAGAGGGTGGCCCCTACGCCGACTTCGACGAGGACACGGTCAAGGAGGTCCTCTCGCAGGTGTACCGCTTCGCGCAGGACGTGACGGGACCGCTGAACGCGGTCGGCGACGCGCACGGCTGCCGCCTCGAGGACGGCAAGGTCTTCACGCCGCCGGGCTTCAAGGACGCCTGGGAGAAGATCTACGAGGCCGGCTGGCGCACGCTCTCGGTCAGCGAGGAGAACGGCGGCATGGGTGCGCCGGCCTCCCTCGGGCTGCTCACCGAGGAGCTCCTCAGCGGCTCGAACACGGCCTTCATGATGTACCCGGGCCTCACCCTCGGTGCCGCCGAGCTCCTCGCCGAGTTCGCGACGCCGGAGCAGCGCCGCGCCTACGTGCCGAAGATGATGGACGGCACCTGGGCCGGGACCATGTGCCTCAGCGAGCCGCACGCCGGCTCCGACGTGGGCAGCGCGACCACCACCGCCGCCCCGCGGGAGGACGGTCGCTACGACATCAAGGGCACCAAGATCTACATCTCCGGCGGCGACCAGGACATCACGGAGAACGTGGTGCACCTCGTGCTCGCGCGCATCGACGGCGCCGTGCCCGGCACCAAGGGCCTCTCGCTCTTCATCGTGCCGAAGATGCGGGCCGACGACGGCGCGCTCGCGGACAACGACGTTCAGGTCGCGTCCATCGAGCACAAGATGGGCATCAACGGCTCGGCCACCTGCGTGCTCAACTTCGGCGAGCAGGGCGAATGCGTCGGCGAGCTGGTCGGCACCACGCCGCACCAGGGCATGCGGCAGATGTTCAAGATGATGAACTTCGCGCGCATCGGCGTGGGCATCCAGGGGCTCGCGGTGGCGGCGAGCGCCTACCTCAACGCCCTCGAGTACGCCCGGGACCGCAAGCAGGGCAGCTCCATCAAGGAGTGGAAGAACGCCGAGGCGCCGCGCGTCGCCATCATCGAGCACCCGAACGTCCGCCGGGATCTCCTCGAGATGAAGGCCAAGGTCGAGGGCATGCGCGCGCTCATCGTGAAGCTCGGCATCCACCAGGACCGCATCCAGTCCATCGCCGGCAAGGACGACGAGTCCGTGGCTTACCACCAGGGCCAGATCGATCTGCTGACGCCGCTCGTGAAGGCCTACTGCTCCGACGAGGCCTTCCAGATCTGCGAGCGCGCCATCCAGGTCTACGGCGGCGCCGGCTACCTCCGTGACTGGCCCGTCGAGCAGTACGCGCGCGACGCCAAGATCTTCTCGATCTACGAGGGCACCAACGCCATCCAGGCGCTCGATCTGGTCGGCCGGAAGCTCGGCCAGGGCGGCGGCAAGAACACGCAGGCCTTCCTCGGCGACGTCCAGAAGCTCATCGGCGCCGAGAAGGAGCGCGAGGGCTACGAGCTGGCCTTCAAGAACCTCCAGAAGGCGCACGAGGCGGTGGGTGGCTCCGTCATGCAGTTCCTCGGGTGGTTCCAGGGCGGGCAGATGGCCAACATCCCGCTCACGGCCGAGCGCTTCCTGCAGATGATGAGCAAGCTCGTCATCGGCTGGCTGCTGCTCGAGGCCTCCGTGCTCGCGGACGAGAAGCTCGGGGCCGGCATCGAGAGCGACGCCGAGCGCGCCTTCTACGAGGGCAAGAAGGCCAGCGGGCTCTTCTTCGCGCTCAACGTGCTGCCCGAGGTCGTGGCCGCGGCGCGCGTGCTCAAGACCGCCGACGCGAGCCCCCTCGAGCTTCGCGACGCGGCCTTCGGGCCCGCTTAGCGACACCGACGCCGCTCACTGCGCGGCGGCTTCGTTCGCCATGCGTCGCAGGGCCTCCTGCGGCGCGGCGACCTGCGTCGCGAAGGCGCGGCGCCGGGCCGCCAGCTCCGCGCCCGTCCCCTCGAGCAAGCCGCGGTGCCCGGCCAGCCGGAGCGCGCCGCGGAAGAGCTCGAGCGTGACGGACTCGGCGCTGTGGAGCCGGCGCTGCAGCGTCCACTGCTTGCCCACGCCGAGGCAGCGCTCGAGGAAGCGCTTCTCGTCGAAGGCCTCGTCCTCGGGCCACGCCGCGAGCTCGCTCGCGACGAGGTGGTAGGCGTCGAGGAAGGGCCGTAGCACGAGATGCGAGAGATGCGGCCGCGAGCTCTCGAACCAGCGCTCGAGGCGATCGCGCATGATGACCGGGCGTTCGATGCCGTGGCCCTCCCAGTCCGGATCGAAGCGCGCCACGTCGGCCCAGAACTCCTTCACGAAGTCGGCCCGGCGCGGGAAGAAGAACTCGAACTTGAGGAGATCCCGCACCGCCATGGACGCCTGGATGATGCCGTCCGTGAGGCCGCCCTCCTGGCCGCGCACCTGGAACATGGCGAGCTCGCCGATGGCGCGCACCACCAGGAGGTGGATGAGCGTGTTCCGGTAGAAGGCGGCGACGAGGTGTTTGTCCGGCGCGACCTCGTAAACGGGCTCCCGGCCACCCTCGAAGGACGTGAGCACGCCGGTCTGCACCAGGCGCTCGAGCGTGTCGTCGATCCAGGCGTCACCTGCGGAGAGGGCCAGCGGGCCGAGCGTGTTGGGCAGGCGCTGGCGCTCCTCGAGGTAGGCGAGGATCGGCGCCAGCGTGGCCTCGACCTCGCTCCGCGTGAGCGCGCGCTCGGCCGCGAGGAAGGCGACCGTGACCAGCGCCGTGGCCGTGGCCGGCGTCACCCGGTTGATCTGGTGGCAGACGGCGACGGCGATGCGCTCGACGGTCTTGTCCTTGGCCCGCGGGTCGCCGTCCAGCGTGGCGATGCGCTCCCGGAGCGGCACGGGCTCCCCGATGTCGACGCGGACCTGGCCGCCCTGATCGCGTTGCGAGGCGGCGAAGCGGAGGATCCAGCCGAGGTCTTCCGGCCGCTTGCTGGCCCCGAGGGACTCCGCCGCCATGGTCTCCACCTCGCCGAGCTGGTCGTAGACCACGGACACGGGGAGCACGTAGGCCTCCTGGCCCTCGCTCGTACGCAGCGCGTCGACGACGTAGCGAAGCGCGCCGAAGCGCGGCGGCCGGAGCTTGCCCGTGCGCGTCCGGCCACCCTCGATGGACCACGCGAGGTTCTGCCCGGTCATGAGCAGGTGGTCCATGTACGCCCGGAGCACGTAGCGATAGACGGGGTCGTCCTTGGTGTCCCGGCGGATGAAGAGCGCGCCGGTGCGGCGGAGCAGCGGTCCCAGGGGCCAGAAGTCGAGGTTGGCCCCCGCCAGCAGATGCAGCGGACGTAGCTTCGCCTCCCGCAGCGCCGACTGGAGGATCCAGGCGTCGAGGTAGGAGCGGTGGGAGAAGAGCGTCACGAAGGAGTGCTCGGTGTCGAGGGCGCGCAGCCGCTCCATGTCCGGCGCGGAGGTCTTCAGCTCGTAGCGCTTGGCGAAGGCGTGGCCGAAGCGGCGCCACGCTCCCGTCGCCAGCTCCCCGTGCGTCGACCACATCTCGTTCAGGGCGCTGGACGCGCGGCTTCGGGCCTCCCCGGAAGCGAGGTCGTGTTTGAGGCGGACGCGCTCGAGGCCCTCGAGGAAGCGGGCGGAGCCGAGCACGTCCTGGCGCTGCGGCGGCTTCATGCGGCCCCCCAGGACGCCAGCGCGTCGGCATAGAGCTCGCGTACGCCCGCGATGCGCTCGGTCAGCGTCTCGAGGGTCCAATCGCCGGTGGGTATGGGCGGGAGCACCCGAGCCTCCGCGACGCCCGGGCGCACGAAGGCCGCGCCCCGCGGCCAGAGCTCGCCGGTGTTGCGGATCACGATGGGGAGTAGGGGAACGCCTGCGTTCATGGCCAGCCGGAAGCCTCCCTGCTTGAAGCGGCCGAGCGTCGGCGTGGGCATGCGCGTGCCCTCCGGCGCGATGATCACGGACTCCCCCCCGCGAATGCGCGTCGCCAGCGCCGCGACGCTCTTGCGGGCGCGCTCGGTATCGCTCCGGTCGATGAGGGCGATGGCGAGGTAGCGAAGCGCGAAGGACCGTGGATCGCGGCCTGCTTCGACCTTGCTCACGGCCGTGAAGTCCCGGCGCACGATGCTGGCGACCACCAGGGCGTCGAGGTTCGACTGATGATTGAAGAGGACCACCGCGGGTCGCGCAGCCTCCAGGTGCTCGAGGCCGGTGACCTGGAGCTCCACGCCCGCGGCTGCGAGCGCCATGTCCGCCGTGGAGGAGCCGCCCACGGCCCGGGCCTCCCGCTTGTCCATCACCGCCGACGCCGCGAGCGTCGCGAAGAGGCCGGCGTTGAAGACGCCGAAGGCTCCTACGGTGCCGGCGAGGCCACGCAGCCCCGGCTCCCGCGGCTCGTCGAGCTCGAGCACCGGGAAGCCCTTGCTGCGCGCGATGTCCGCGAGGCCGGCGTCCGGGCGCACGGCCACGGGGTGGCCCACGGCGGCGAGGAAGTCCTCGTCCTCGACGCCATTGCCGTACGCGAAGCACTTCTGCCGGTCGAGCCCGTGGCGTTCCGCGAAGGCGATGACGGCGGCGGCCTTCTCGGGCCCCCAGCGCGCCGGGCCGGCCAGCCGTCCCGTGAGCACGCCGTCCACGACCTCGACCTCGGTGCAGAGCACGTGCTCGATGCCCAGGTCCTCGGCCACCGAGCGTGCCTGGAAGGGGGTGGCGGCCGTCGCCATGACGACCTGATGCCCCGCCTCCTGATGCGCTCGGACGAGCGACCGGGCCTCCGGGCGGATGCGCCGGGCCACCTCGTTGCGGAAGACCTGCGCGGCCTGCGCTTCGAGGTCGACCAGCGCGCGCCCGCGCAGCAGCTCGACGCCGCTGGTGATCGGGCCGAGGCCCATCGAGGGGTCCTTGTGATGGCGGATGGCATCCGAGCCGATGCGCAGGAGCTCCCGGGCGCCGAGCTCGCCGCGGCGCAGCTGGTCCTTCAGAAAGGCGATGGCCGTGTAGCCGCGCACGAGCGTTCCATCGAGGTCGAAGAAGGCGGCCACCTCGGGCCCGCGCGGCGCGGCGGCGATGGCCTCGAGCGCCCGATCTCGCGCCTCGCTCATGGGCGCCCCCCCGCGTCGTCGTATGCCACGCCGCGACTCTACCCGAGTCGTCCGCGACTTCGTCCACCCGTTCGTGACCGGACGCTCGTCGCCCCGAAGACCCTTCCCATGGGGCCATCCTTCCGGTCTATGGTGACCTCCGGGCGATGGCCCGAGGAGGCTGCGATGGGTGAGATGGTCGAGTTCGCCGCGAACGGCGGCACCGCGAAGGGCTACCTGGCGACGCCAGCGTCGGGCTCGGGGCCGGGGCTCGTCGTGCTTCAGGAGTGGTGGGGCCTCGTGCCGCACATTCAGGACGTGGCCGACCGCTTCGCCGCCGCGGGCTTCGTGGCCCTCGCCCCGGACATCTACGACGGCGAGAGCACGGGGCACCCCGACGAGGCCGGGCGCATGATGATGGCGCTGAACATCGAGGAGACGGCCAAGAAGCTCCGCGGCGCGGCGCAGTACCTGCTGGCGCAGGAGTCGGTCACGAGCGCGAAGGTGGGCACGCTGGGCTTCTGCATGGGCGGCATGCTCAGCCTCTTCGGCGCGACCGTCGCGTCGGAGGTGGGCGCTGCCGTGTCCTTCTACGGCATTCATCCCAACATCAGCCCGGACTTCTCGAAGCTGCAGGGACCCGTGCTCTGCCACTGGGCCGAGAACGACGGCTTCATCCCGGCGGAGAACGCCAAGGGCCTGACGAACGCCATCAGTGAGGCCGGTGGGTCGGTCACGGCGCACTGGTATCCGGCCGGTCACGCCTTCTTCAACGACACGCGCGCGGACGCCCACGACGCGACGCAGGCGCAGGTGGCCTGGGACCGGAGCGTGGCCTTCCTCCAGGCCAACCTCGCCTGATAGCCAGCCTCCGCTAGGCTCCCGCCCCCATGACCGATGCTCTGCGCCTCGACGCTCTGAACCAGGGCTTCCGCAACCGGCTCGTCGACTACGAGGCGCTCACGGCGCAGGTCCGGGCCTGGGCCGACGCGTTCCCGGAGCTGGTCCGGCTGGAATCCCTCGTGACGACGCCGGGCGGCCGCGCGCAGTGGCTGCTCACGCTCGGGCCGGACCCGGACCGCGTGCGACCGGCGGCGTGGATCGACGGGAACATGCACGCGAGCGAGCTGGCGGGGACGAACGTGTGCCTGGCCGTCGCCGAGGACGTGCTTCGGCTCCACCTGGACCCCGACGCCGAGCTGCACGGCATGGGTCCGGCCGTGCGCGAGCGACTGCGCGAGGTGCTGGTGTACGTGCTTCCGCGCGTCAGCCCCGATGGCGCGGAAGCGGTGCTCACCACCGGTCGCTTCGTTCGCTCCGTCGACCGGGATGAGCGCCCCGCGCAGCAGCACCCGCGCTGGCGGTCGGAGGACCTCGACGGCAACGGCCTGGCCCTGCTCATGCGCGTGCCGGATCCCGGTGGCGACTACGTGGAGGCGAAGGACTTCCCGGGCCTGATGGTCACGCGCACCATCGAGGACGAAGGCCCTTTCTACCGGGTCGTCTCCGAGGGCGTCATCGACCGTTGGGACGGGGAGACGCTCCCGGAGCCGAGCTTCCTCTCGGACAACGACCCGGACCTGAACCGCAACTTTCCCTACGCCTGGGCGAGCGAGCCGAAGCAGCTGGGCGGAGGGTCCTTTCCGGGCAGCACGCCGGAGTCCCGGGCCCTCATCGAGAAGGGGGCGTCGCTTCCCCACCTCTTCGTGTGGCTGAACCTGCACTGCTTCGGCGGCGTGCACATCCGGCCCCGGGGCGACGTGCCCGACACGAAGATGGACCCCGGAGACCTCGCGATCTTCCGGCAGGTCGAGGCCTGGGCGGAGGCCCATACGGGCTACCCCATGGTGAGCGGCTTCGAGCAGTTCACCTACAGCCCGGAGACCCCGCTTCACGGCGATCTCATCGACTGGGCGTACCTCGACCGGGGCTGCCTGGCCTGGGTCTGCGAGCTCTGGGACGTGTTCGAGCGGGCCGGCCTGCCCAAGCGCGATCGCTTCGTCGACCGCTACGCGCACCTCGACCGCGAGCACATGGTGCAGCTCGCGACCTGGGACCGGGACCACAACCAGGGGCGCATCCTGCGTCCTTGGGTCCCGGTGACGCACCCGCAGCTCGGCGAGGTCGAGGTCGGGGGGCTGGACCCGCGCGTGGGCATCTGGAATCCGTCGCCGGAGGAGCTCCCGGGCGTCTGCGCCGGTCAGGCCGCGCTCTTCCTTCGCTGCGCGGCCATGGTGCCGCGCCCCGTGCTCACGATCGCGTCCGAAGACCTGGGCGAGGGGCTGCATGCCGTCACGGCGACGCTCGAGAACGATGGCTACCTCGGGACCGTCGGCGTGCCCTCGGCGGCGGGCCGGCCCTTCGTCGAGGCACCGCACCTCGAGCTCGAGGTCGAAGGCGGAAGCCTCGTGAGCGGGGCGGCGCGGCGCGACCTCGGGCACCTCGACGGCTGGGGCAAGGGCCGCTTCACGGGCCACGGGATGATGGGCCTCCAGCGTTCGAGCGGCCTGCGCAACCGCGCGGCGCACCGCGTGACCGTTCGCGGTCCGGGCGTGGTCCACGCGCGCGTGTCGAGCTGCCGCGTCGGGAACCTCGTCGCCACCCTCGAGCTCGCCTGAGCCCCATGCGTCGCTCGGATCCTCCTCGCGAAAGGCCGCAGCTGCCCACGCTCGCGGCCGTCGTGCGCGAACGGCAGGAGCTCAGCTGGGGCAAGGCACGGGACCTCTGCCGGAGCGGTCGCGTCTTCGTCGATGGCGAGGCGGCGCTCGACCCCGCGGCCCGCGTCGAGCCCGCGCGCGTGGAGGTGCGCCTCGACGCTCCTCGGCACCGGGCCGGCGTGCTGCCCGAAGAGGCCCTCGTGCACGTCGACCGGCTGGTGGCCGTGGTCGACAAGCCGCCTGGCGTGCTCAGCGTGCGCTACCACGAGGACGACCGCGACACGCTCGCGGACCAGCTTCGCGCCCGGCTGCGTCGCGTCGCCAAGCGCGAGGCCCGCGGCCGCCGTCGCTACGACCCACCGGTCGGGGTGGTGCATCGCCTGGACAAGGGGACGAGCGGGCTGCCCGTCGTCTCCCGGACGGTGGCCGCCAAGAAGCACCTCGCAGCGCAGTTCCGGGCGCATTCGGTGGCGCGCACCTACGTCGCGCTCGTGCACGGGCACGCGGCGGCCCGGAGCCATACGAGCGTGCTGGTCCCGAACCGCGGGGACGGCCTCCGCGGAAGCCATGGGGTCTTTCGCGCGCCGAAGGGCAGCGTGCCCCGGGAGGGCCGCCGCGCCGTCACCCATGTGGTCGCCTCGCTTCCCCTCGAGGGCGCCAGCCTCGTCGCGTGCCGGCTGGAGACGGGCCGGCACCTAAAATACGCATACCCCAAGCCGGGGGCGGGACAACGCAACAAGGGGGGGAGGTGTTCCTTAGGGGCCCCCCGCCGGCGGGGGGGCCCGGGGA
>CALCTH010000614.1 GCA_937893795.1 uncultured Myxococcales bacterium
ATCCCGTCTGCAATTCCGCCGGAATAGGCGAGGCGGGCGAAATCGGCGGCAAGCGTGGCTGGCTCGGCGCGGCGGGCACCCGGCGCCTCGTGCTCGGCGTCGTCGCGCTGCTGATCGCGCTCATGCTGCTCTGGCGAAGCCGGCGGCGCCTTGCGAGCACGCTCGTGGCGTCGCTTCGGCGCCGGCAGCGCGAGTCGCGCGTCGCGGCCTTCCTCGTGCCCTGGGCCAGGAGCCTCGGGGCGCTCCTCGCGCCCGCGCTCACCTTCGCCCTCGCGGCCGCGGCCTTCGCCGTCGCGCGCGAGCTCGGCGAGCCGCTCCTGCTCCGCGTCCTCGAGCGCACCGTGCTCCTCCTCGCCGGCTACCGCCTCGTGCACCTGGCGCTCCTCGAGCTCCTCGCGTCACGGCTGCGTCCCGGAGAGGCGCGCGACGCCATGCGCCCCCGCATTCGCCGCGACCTCGGCATCGTCCTCCTCTTCATCGCCCTGACCGCTCTTCTGCAGGACCTCGCGAGGCTCCTCGTCGGCGAAGGCAGCCTCGACGGGCTCGTGGGCACGGCGCGCTGGCTCCTCGCGCTTCCCCTGGCGCTCTGGATGTTGCGGCGCTGGGGCGCGGACATCCGGGGCGCGTACCGTGATCAGCACCCTACCGGCGGGCTCCGCGAGACGCTCGCCGAGGAGCGGCGCGGTCTCGTGAGCTTCCTGGCGCTCGCGCCCGCGGCGCTGGCGCTTTTCGTCCAGGGAATGCGGGCGCTCCTCGAGGAGGCGGCGCTTCGCTTCGAAGGCTCACGGCGCGCCGTGGCCTTCTTCTCCCGGCGCCGGCTCGAGCAGCGCGTGGACGCGGCGGGGCACTTCACCATCGACGACGCCCTGCGCCGCGACCTCGAAGCGCCGGAGGCGCTCTCCGGCGCGCAACGCGTCCCGCACTTCCCGCACCTGACCGAGGCGCGCCGCGATCTGGAGCGCTTCGCCGAAGGGAAGGGGGGCGGCAGCGTCGCCGTCGTGGCCGAGCGCGGGGGTGGCAAGAGCGCCTGGGTGGAGGAGCTCTTCCGGGACGCCCCGCTCACGCCGGAGGTGCATACGGTACCGCCAGAGCTCCGCGGTGAGGCCGAGACGTGTCGCTGGTTGGCGCGCGTGCTCGAGGTGCCGGGAGCGGACCACGACGTCGAGTCGCTCTGCGTGGCGCTCCGAGCCGGGGAGGCGCGCCGCGCCGTGGCCCTCGAGGACGGCCAGAACCTCATCCTCCGCTGCGTCGGCGGCACCGCCGCGACCCGGACGCTCATCGACGTGGTGGGCCGTACCTCGGACCGCATCTTCTGGGTGGTGACCTTCTCCCACCTCGCCTGGCAGTACGCCCAGCGGCTCCGCCAAGGCGAGCAGTACTTCGCTCGCGTGGCCGATCTCAGCGGATGGAGCGAGGACGCCATCGCGCTCCTCGTGCGCCGCCGCGTCGCCGCGGTGAACCGGCGCCTGAGCTTCGCTGGGCTCGTCGTCGGCCCCCTCGAGGGCACCGCCTTCGAGAACGCCGTCGTCCGAAGCGAGCAGGAGTTCTTCCGGCTCCTCTGGGACTACAGCGACGGGAACCCGGCCGTCGCGCTGCACTTCTTTCTCCACGCCATCGGGCGCGTCGGCGATGGGACCTTCGAGCTCCGACTCTTCGAGGCGCCGGATCCCGGCGAGCTGGAGTCGCTGCACGAGCGCTCGCGCTTCGTGCTGGCGGCGCTCGCGCTCCACGAGAACCTCACGCTCACCGAGGCGGCGCAGGTCACGACCTTCCCGCGCTCCGAGGTCGCGGCCACGCTGAAGCTCCTCGAGGGCCGCGGGGTGGTCCGCCTCGACGCTCGGGGCACCTACCGCATCACGATCCACTGGTTCCGAGCGGCCACGCGCTTCCTCCGGCGCAAGCGGCTGCTCTTCAACTGAGGCCTGCTCAAATGGACGGCGCCGCCACCGACGTGAACCTCTTCACCCTCTTCCGCCCGGCGGGGATCCTCCCGGGGATCCTCGTCTTCGCGATGACCTACCTGCTCGTACGGGTGACGTCGGGCGGCATCGAGCGGCTGAGCGCGCAGTTCACGGAGTTCCGTCTCGCGCTTCAGCAGACGAAGGCCATCGTCCGGCTCGCCCTGGCGCTCTCGGGCCTGGGCCTCGGGCTCTCGCTCATGGTGTCGCTCACCAACGAGACGCTCCTGGCCTTCGCAGGGACCATCGCCGTCGCCGTGGGCAGCAGCCTCCGCGATCTGGTCGCGGCGATCATCGCCGGCGTCACCATCCTCATCGACCGGCCCTTTCAGGTGGGCGACCGCATCACTTACGGCGAGGTCTACGGCGAGGTGATCGAGATCGGTCTCCGCACGGTCCGCGTGGTCACCCTCGACGACAGCGTGGTCACGATCCCGAACAACAAGTTCCTCACCGACGTCGTGGTGAGCGGCAACGCCGGCGCCCTCGACATGCTCGTGCAGATGGACTTCTACATCGGCCTCGGCGAGGACCTGCCGAGGGCGAAGGCCCTGGTGGGCGAGGTGCTGGCCACGAGCCGCTTCACGTACCTTCGGAAGCCCTGGACCGTGGTCGTCTCGCAGGTGCCCTTCGCCGGTGCGCTGGCGCTGCGGCTTCGCGCCAAGGTCTACGTGCTGGACGTGCACTTCGAGAAGGCGCTCGAGACGGACGTCACCGAGCGCGTGATGGCCGCCTTCGCCGACGCGGGCATCGCGCCGCCCTCGCTCCCCATCGCGCGGCCCGAGCCGCGCCGGGTCGCCACCGCGGGCTGACCCGCGGCCGAACGCGCGCCAGGCTGGCTGCATGGCCGCCTCGCGCTCTTCGTCGAAGCCTTCGCGCTACGCGCCGCTCTATGCCTTCGTCCGCGCGATCCCGCCGGGCCGCGTGATGACCTACGGCCAGCTCGCGGACCTCGCCGATCCTCCGCTGAGCGCCCGCGCCGATGGCTGGGCCATGCATCAGTGCCCCGAGGACGTGCCCTGGTGGCGCGTCGTGAACGCGGCCGGCCGCTGCAGCGTCGGGGCGCGGCAGGAGCGCAAGCTCGCCAAGGAAGGCGTGGTCTTTCGGGAAGGGCGCCTCGATCTCGCCCGCCTCCGCTGGAGCCCGCCGGCTTGAGGCGTCGCCGCGGGCGCGCGATGGTGCGGCCATGAGCACGGAGCGTCACGAGGTCATCGTCATCGGCTCGGGTATCGGGGGCCTCGTCGCCGCGCTGACCTGCGCGCGGGCCGGGCGTTCGGTGCTGCTGCTCGAGGCAGGCAAGCAGTTCGGCG
This sequence comes from uncultured Myxococcales bacterium, assembly GCA_937893795.1. Lineage (GTDB taxonomy): Bacteria > Myxococcota_A > Polyangia > Polyangiales > Houyiibacteriaceae > CALCTH01. The sequence continues at coordinate 3,269 of CALCTH010000614.1, forward strand.
GCTACACGAACCCCTTCTCGCGCCGGCACTTCCACTTCGACCCGGGGATCCACTACGTGGGCCAGGCCGGCCCCGGCGGCTCCTTCCGCCATCTCCTCGACCGGCTGGGGCTGCCGCACGTGGGCTTCAAGGAGCTCGATCCGGACGGCTTCGATCACTACGTCTTCCCCGACTACGACGTGAAGAACTGCGTCGGCCTGGACCGCTTCCGCGATCGCCTCGCGGCGGACTTCCCCTCCGAGCGCAAGGGCCTCGACCGCTTCTTCCAGCTGCTCCGGGACACGGACTACGCGCTCTCGAAGGCGCGGCGCGTGAAGGGCCTGAAGGATGCGGCGCAGCTCCTCGGGCGTTCGACGGGCGTGCTCCGCTGGAGCCGCGCCACGCTCAAGGCGTGCCTCGACCATCACTTCGACGACGTACGGCTGAAGGCGGCGCTCGCCGGGCCCTGCGGCGACCTCGGGCTGCCACCCGCGCGCATGTCCGCGCTGATGCACCTCGGCCTGCTCACGCACTACGCGACGGGCGCCTACTTCCCCGCGGGCGGAAGCGGCGGCATCCGCGACGCCTTCGTCGAGGCGCTCGAGGCGGAGGGGACGACGCTCCGGCGGAACGCGCGTGTCGAGGCCATCCTCACGGAAGGCGGGCGGGCGACCGGCGTGCGGCTGGCGGACGGCAGCACGCACGCGGCGGACGCCGTGATCTCGAACGTTCAGGCGACGACCACCTTCGACATGGTCGAGGGCGCGGAGCTCGGCCGGCGCTTCACGAAGAAGGTGGAGAAGGTCGAGCAATCCCTGGGCTCCTTCGTCGTCTTCCTCGGCGTCGATGGCGACCTCGAGACGAGCCACATCGGCAGCACGAACGTATGGAACTACTCGTCGACGGACATCGACCAGGTCTTCGCCGACGCGGCCAGCGGCGACTTCCGCAAGAACGGCGCCTTCTTCCTCACGGTGCCGACGCGGAAGGACCCCGACGGGGAGCTCGCGCCGCCGGGCATGCAGACGGTCGAGATCGTGGCGCTCACGCCGGGGCAGCCCTGGGAGAAGTGGTTCGCGGGCAACACCATGCGCCGCGGCGAGGAGTACGCCGCGCTGAAGGACGAAATCGGCGACTTCTACGTGGAGCAGGCGGAGAAGCACCTGCCCGGGCTTCGTGAGCACGTGGTGCTTCGCGAGGTCGCGACGCCGGCGACGAACCACAGCTACACGCTCGCTCCGGAGGGCAACATCTACGGACCGGCGCACACCCCGGCGCAGACCATCCCCTTCCGCTTCAAGACCAAGGCGCCGGTGGAGGGCCTCTACCTCTGCGGCGCGTCGGTCATCGGCGCCGGCATCGTCCCCTGCGCCTCCTCCGGCCGCGCCGCCGGCAAGGCCGTGCTCGCCGAAAGGACCCCTCGCCCCTCCATCCAAGCCGCCCCCCTCGAGCCCGCCACCCGCTGACCCCGAGGGGACGGACGGACCCAAAGAAACCACCGCCCCCAACTTCCCGAGCGATCTTCGAGCCCCCGCGTAGCCGGCGGCCGGAGCACCGATGCGCGCTTGACGCTTCCACCGCGGGCCGTAGGCCGTCGCCATGGAGCTTCACGCGGACTTCGAACGACGCGCGGCCGCGCACGGCGCCGACCTCGAGTGGGTCCCCTCGCCCATGCCCGGCGTCGACCGGCGCATGCTCGAGCGCATCGGCACCGAGGTCGCCCGAGCGACGACCATCGTCCGCTACGCGCCGGGGAGCGCCTTTTCGCCCCACGTGCACGGCGGCGGCGAGGAGTTCCTGGTGCTCGACGGCGTCTTCAGCGACGAGCATGGCGACTTCCCGGCCGGCAGCTACGTCCGCAACCCGCCCACCTCGAAGCACACGCCGGGCTCCGCGCCGGGCTGCACCATCTTCGTGAAGCTCTGGCAGTTCGATCCCGCCGACCGCAGGGACGTACGCCTCCGTCCGCGCGAACCGGCCTTCGTGGCCACGGGGGACCCAGGCGTCGATGCCCGAGCGCTGCACGCCGACGCGCGCGAGGCCGTCCGCATCGAGCGCTGGGCGCCCGGGACCCACGTCGAGCGTGCACCGGAAGGGGGCCTCGAGCTCTTCGTACTTCGCGGCGGCTTTCAGTCGGCCGGTGAGGCCTACGGGCCCTGGTCCTGGCTCCGGCTGCCCGCGGGCGCGCCCCTCCGCGCCCTCGCAGGCCCCGCGGGCGCGGAGCTCTGGCTCAAAGAAGGCCACGTGGCGGGCGCCGCGGCCCGCTTCGCCGAGGCCTTCGCCGAGGCCAGCTGACGTCAGCCCGTCGCGCCGAGGCCGGCGGCTATCGCATGCACCGTCAGGAGCAGCCCCGGCAGGTGCGCTGCAGCCGCCTCACCGTCGCCCGCGTCCCGCGCGGCGCGCCAGCGCCGGAGCTCCGCGATCTGCT
>CALCTH010000615.1 GCA_937893795.1 uncultured Myxococcales bacterium
CGGAGACGGAAACGGAGACGGAAACGGAGACGGCCCCCGACCCCGCCCCGGCCTTCGCCGGCCCCACGGACGTTCGCAACTACATCTTCGGCCACAGCCTCGTGCTGCACTCCGAGCGCGCCAACGTGCCCCGGTTCCTCGCGGGCTTCTCCGCGGCTGCCGGGAAGCGCTACCGCATGGCGGGCCAGTACGGCTTCATGGACATGCACGCGAGCCAGCTCCCACCGCAGCCGCAGTGGGGCGTTCCGGGCGTGGGCTCCTTCTGGGACGACGGCGACGGCCGCTCCTTCCGCACCGCGAACCCCAACGTGGTGCTCATGACCGAGGCCAACTTCCGCCAGTACTACCCGCCGACGGGCGTCGACTCGGACGTTGGCGGGCGTTCCAGCGTCCATCACACGCTCCGCGTCATCGATTGGGTGGTGGAGAACACGCGCGAGGCGCCGCGCTTCATCATCTACGCGAACTGGCCGGACATGGCGCCCTACACGGAGGCGGACTTCGAGGGCCGCATGCCCTCCTCGGCGGAGCTCCGCCGCTACTGGGACTTCACCCGCGGCGCCTTCAACGACTGGTGGGAGGCCTACCAGGACGCGCTCCGCCGCGCGCGGCCGCGCCTCGACATCGACATGGTGCCCGTGGGCCCGATCCTCGGCGAGCTCCTCACGGGTCCGCTCGCGAGCGTCCCCGCCCGCGAGCTCTACGAGGACAACGCACCCCACGGCCGGCCCACGCTCTACTTCCTGGCGAGCCTCGTCACCTACGCGGGCATGTACGGCGAGCGCCCCCCGGCCGACTACCGCATCCCCCGCGACGTCGCGGCGCCGGTGCGCGAGCGTTACGCCGACATCGTCGAGCGCGTATGGACCAGTCTCCGGCGCTACGACGCGCCCTCTGGCGTCAGCCGCGTCTGGTAGGGCCCCGGTTGCGGGGCGCCGCGACCTCGCCCATTCTCCCGCCGCCGGGCGCGTATGCCTCGCGCGCCGGGGAAGGGCATGGGCACCGAACGCATCACGCAGGTCGGTTTCGTCTCCATCGGGCGGAACGAGGGCGAGCGGCTGAAGCTCGGACTCCGCGCGATCCAGCGTCTCTGCCCCGGATCGCCCGTCGTTTACGTCGACTCCGGGTCCACGGACGAGAGCGTGGCCTTCGCCCGCTCCCTCGGCATGGACGTGGTCGAGCTCGACATGAGCGTCCCCTTCACGGCCGCCCGCGCCCGCAACGCCGGCTACCAGCGGCTGCGGGAGGCGCACCCGGAGCTCGATTTGGTGCAGTTCCTCGATGGAGACTGCGAGCTTCTCCCAGGCTGGATGGAGACGGCCACGGGAGCCCTCGACGACGATCCGTCCCTCGCCGTGGTGAGCGGCCGGCGCTGCGAGCGTCACCCCGAGGCGTCGATTTTCAACGCGCTCATGGACATCGAATGGGACACGCCCATCGGTGAGACCCTCGCGGTGCTCGGCGACATGTGCGTGCGCGTCGCGGCTTTCCAGGCCGTGGGTGGCTTCAACGAGCAGGTCATCGCCGCCGAGGACGACGACCTCTGCCTCCGCATCCGCGCCGCTGGCTACCGCATCGAGCGCCTCGACGCGCGGATGACGCTCCACGACGCGAACATCACCACGCTCTCCCAGTGGTACCGCCGCGCCAAGCGGGGAGGCCACGGCTACGCGCAGGTCCATCACCTGCACGGCAAGGGCCCGGACCGCTACTTCCGCCGGCAGCTGCTCAGCGCGGCGGTCTGGGGCGGCGCCGTGCCCGCGGCCGCGGCCCTCGGGCTCGTGACGAACCCGGCCCTCGCCGTGCCGCCAGCCGGCCTCTACGGCGCCATCGTGTCGAAGACGGCGCTCTGGCGGCTCCGGCAGGGGGACTCGCCGCGCATCGCGGCGGCCTACGCCCTGCTCGTCACCACCGGTAAGGTCCCGGAGCTCCTCGGCGCTCTGGAGTTCTACAAGAACCATCTCTTGGCCCGGAAGCACGTGCTCATCGAGTACAAGTGAGCGCCCGCCCGCGAGACCCACGCATGACCCAAGGCGCCCCCATCGCCCGCGCCGCCATCCTCGGCGCCGGCTACATTTCCGACTTCCACGCCAAGGCCATCGCCAAGGAGCCGGGCGTCGACCTCGTCGCCATCTGCGACCTGAACGAGCCCGCGGCGAAGCGCCTCGGCCAGCTGGTGCCGGACGCGCGCATCTACACCGACTACGCGGCCATGCTCGCCGAGGCGAAGCCCGACGTGGTCCACGTCCTCACGCAGCCCGACAGCCATTTCGTACTGAGCAAGATGGCCCTCGAGGCCGGCGCCCACGTGCTCGCCGAGAAGCCCGTGACGACGAGTGTGGACGAGGCCCATGCCCTCGCCGCCCTCGCCGCCGAGCACGACCGCCGCATCGCGGTGAACCACAACTTCGTCTTCTCGCGGCCCTTCAATCAGCTCCACGCCATGCTCGAAGGCGGCGAGCTCGGGCCGCTGAAGTCCGTGCGCATCGCGTGGAAGAAGAGCCTCGCTCAGGCGACCTTCGGCCCGTGGAACCTCTGGATGCTGCGCGAGCCCGGCAACATCCTCTTCGAGATCGGTTCCCACACGTTCTCGGAGCTGCTGAGCATCGTCGATGGCCCCGAGGTCACGCGGGTGGTGCCGACGCGCGCGAAGAAGCTGCCCTCGGGGTCGAGCTTCTACCGGCGCTGGGACCTGGGCTTCCGCGCCGGCGACGTCGCCATCGACGTCGAGATCTTCTTCGACGAGGGCTACGCCCAGCACTTCGTCGAGGTCGAGGGGCTCTTCGGCGTCGCGCGTGCCGACATCGAGAACGACGTCTTCGTCGTCGACCAGCCGACGGGCCGCGCCTACGACCTCGAGCGCTTCGCCGTGAACGTGCGCGGTGGCCTCGAGCGCGCGAAGCAGGCGGCGCGCACCTACGGCAGCTACGGCGCCTCGAAGTTCGTGAAGTCGGCGACGGGCGCGCCCTACGAGAGCAGCATGCTCGTGGGCATCCAGAACGGCTACGCGCTGCTCCGCGGCGAGCCGGCCCGCAGGGAATCGACCATGGCCTACGCCGTGGACGTCACGGCGACCTCCGAGGCCGTCCGCGCGAAGATGCCCGCGCCGCCGGCCGAGCTGCTCGCGGCCGAGGCGCCGCCGGTCCCCTCGGCCGTGCGCGAGGCTCAGCGCGACTGCCGCGTGCTCATCGTCGGCGCCTCCGGCTTCATCGGAAAGCGCCTGCTCCTGGCGCTCCAGGACGACCCGCGCGGCGTGCGCGGTCTGGTCCGGAACCCCTCGGCGCTCGTCGGGACGCCGCTCTCCGAGCACGTCGAGATCCTCCAGGGCGACTTCCGCGACGAGGCGACCATGGAGAAGGCGCTCCGCGGCGTCGAGGTCGTCTTCCACCTGGCCGTCGCGCACGGAAAGAGCCTCGAGGGGTACCTCCGGCTGGACTCCGAGCCCACGCTCCGCTTCGCCCGTCAATGCCAGCGCCGGGGCGTGAAGCGCTTCGTCTACACGGGGACCATCGACTCCCTCGACCTGTCGAAGGCCCGGCGCCTGAAGGAGAGCGACGGCGTCGACCCGAAGCTCTCGCGGCGCAACAACTACGCGCACTCGAAGGCCATCACCGAGCAGAAGCTCATGCAGCTGCACGAGAGCGAGGGCTTTCCGCTCGTGATCGCGCGACCGGCCATCGTGCTCGGTGCCGGCGGTCCCGTGACCCACGTCGGCGTGGCGAACTGGTCCGGTATCGGACGCCTCGCCTACTGGGGCGAGGGCGACAACCTCTTGCCCATCGTCCTCGTGGAGGACATCGCGGACGCGCTCGTCGCCGCCAGCACGGCGCCCGGCATCGAGGGACGCATCTACAACCTCTCGGCGGATTCCGTCATCAGCGCGCGGGACTACGTGGCCGAGGTCGAGCGGGTGCTCGGCGCGCGCATTCAGACCGAGACCAGCAAGGCCCGGCAGAGCGTGGTCGGCGACCTGGTGAAGTGGGGCGTGAAGGTGCTCGCCCGGCATCCGGACCGGGCCCGCGTGCCCTCGGTGCACGACTGGAAGTGCCGGGAGCAGCACGCGAGCTTCGACATCACGGCGGCGCGGCAGGACCTCGGCTGGGACCCGACGAGCGACCGGGAGACGATCCTCGAGCGCGGCGTGCGCGCGCCGGCACGCCTCTTCCTCGAGAGCTGATGCGCGTCGCGATCACCGGGGCGAGTGGCTTCGTCGGCGTCCCCACGCTCGCGGCGGCGCGGGCCGCGGGACACGAGGTGGTCCCGCTTTCGCGCTCCGGGGAAGGACCACGCGTAGACCTCGGGGAGCCTCGCGGGCTCGCGGAGGCGCTGCGCGGCTGCGACGCCGTCGTGCACCTCGCCGCGGCCATGACGGGGCCGGACCTCGAGGCGGCGAATGCGCGCATGACCGAGCATCTTCTCGCCGCCATGCGCGCGGCGGAGGTCCCGTGCCTCGTGCTCATGTCGAGCCTCTCCGTGCTCGACGTCGCTGCGCTCTCCGCCGGCGCGACCGTCGACGACGCGGTGCCGCGGGCCGCGAGCGACGCCGGGCTCGGGCCCTACGCGCGTGCCAAGCGGGCGCAGGAAGAAGCGGCGGAGGACTGGCGGCGCGGGGACCCGCGGGGTGAGGACGGGGCCCGGGTGCTCTTCTCGCTGCGCGCGGGTCTCGTCTATGGCCCCGGCCGCCTCGCGCCGGCGCACGCGGGCTTCGGCGTAGGCGAGCGCGGCCTCAGCGTACTCCACGGCGGGGAGGTGCCCGTGCTCCACGTCGACGCGGCCGCCGACGCTGCGCTTCGCGCCCTCGAGGCCCCGCGGGCGCGGGAAGGCGCGCACCTCCTCGTCGACGACGACCTGCCGACGCAGACGGAGTACCTGCGCGCTCTCGCCAGCCTGGGCGCGCTCCCGGGCTGGTCCCTTCCGATCCCCTGGCGCGCTTTCGCCATGCTCGCCGGCGCCGCGCGGGGGGCGACGCGCCTCGCCGGCCGGCAGGGCCCCGAGACCTTCCGCGCGGGGAGCGTAGCCGCGCGCTACCGTCCCCTTCACTTCCGCAACGACGCCGCCAAGGCCGCCCTCGACTGGGCCCCTGGCGCGCGCTTCTCCGCCACCTTCCGCGCGTCCTGACCGCCGTGCCGCCCCGCCTGCGCCTCGCCTGAACGGAGAGCCCCGTGCGACTCGCCTACTTCACCAACACCTACCCGCGCGCCACCGACACCTTCATCCGCCGTGAGGTGATCGGGCTCCGGGAGCGCGGCTTCGACGTGCGGACCTACTCCGTGCGCCGCACCGGCGCCGACCACGACGTGGACGAGGAGGTCATCCGGGAGAAGGCCAGCACGCGCTACATCTTGCCCGCGGACCCGGCCACCGTGGCGAGCGCCGTCGCGCGCTGGGCGGCGAAGGCGCCGGTGCGCTTCTCCGAGGCGTCCCGCCTCGCGGCCGAGACCCCACGCCCGGGAGGGAAGGGCGCGCTGCTCCAGGGCGCGTACCTCCTCGAGGCCGTGCTCCTCGCGGACATGCTCGCCGAGGACGGCATCGAGCACCTCCATAACCACCTCGGGGACAACAGCGGCACGGTGACGATGCTCGCCGCGAAGCTCCTGGGCATCCCCTACAGCATCAGCATCCACGGGCCCCACATCTTCTTCGACGGGCCGCACTGGGCCCTCGCCGAGAAGACCGCGAACGCCGCCTTCATCACGTGCATCGGGCACTTCTGCACGAGCCAGATGATGCTCTACGCGGACCGCGCGGACTGGCACAAGCTCGAGATCGTGCGCTGCGGCATCGATCCGGAGGCCTTTGCCTACCGAGCGCCCTCGGGGGCCGCGACCGAGGTGCTCTACGTGGGCCGCCTCGCAGGGGAGAAGGGCGTCCCCATCCTCTTCGAGAGCATGATCGCGCTGCGCGAGCAGGGCCTCGACCTGCACCTGACGCTCTGCGGCGACGGGGAGGCGCGCGCCGACCTCGAGGCCCTCGCGGAGAGGACGGGCGTGAACGTCACCTTCGCCGGCTTCGTCGACCAGCCGACGGTGCGGCGGAAGCTCGCCGAGAGCGACATCTTCGTGCTCCCGAGCTTCGCCGAGGGCATCCCCGTCTCGCTCATGGAGGCGATGGCCATCGGCGTGCCGGTCATCGCGACCTACGTGGGCGGCGTCGTCGAGCTCGTGGAGGACGGCGTGACGGGCCAGGTGGTGCACGCCGCCGACCCGCTGGCGCTCGCCGACGCCATCGCGCGCTACGCCACCGATCCGGAGCTTTGCCGTTGCGTCTCCGCGGGCGGCCGCGCGCGCGTGGAGAGCGAGTTCGCCATCGGCGACCAGGTCGACCGATTGGCGCGGCTCTTCCGCGGCGAGCGGCGCGTGTACGCGCGGAGCTCGCAGGCGTGACGAGCGCGGGGACGACGAGGGGCGCTGGCCGGTCCGTCGGTCTGGGCATCGTCGGCTGTGGCTACGTCGCCGACTATTACCTCGCGACGAAGCACGCCTACCCGGAGCTCGAGATCCGCGGCGTTCACGACGTCGACGGGGCGCGGCGGGATGCGTTCTGCGCGCATCACGACCTTCGCGCGGTCCCTTCGCTCGAGGCGCTTCTCGACGACCCGGCCGTCGACGTCATCCTGAACCTGACGAACCCCCGCGCGCATTTCGAGATCACGCGCCGCTGCCTCGAGGCCGGCAAGCACGTCTACAGCGAGAAGCCCTTCGCCATGGACCTCGGCGAGGCGGAGACGCTGGTGGCGCTGGCCGAGGAGAAGGGCCTCTTGCTCTCGTCGGCTCCCTGCAGTGCCCTCGGCAAGACGGCGCGCACGCTGAGCCACGCGGTGAAGCGCGAGCTCTGCGGCGCCGTGCGCCTGGTCTACGCCGAGCTCGACGATGGGTTCCTCCCGGCCATGGCCTACCGAAAGTGGGTGAGCGAGTCCGGCGCGCCCTGGCCCTACCGTGACGAGTTCGAGGTGGGCTGCACCCTCGAGCATGCGGGCTACGTGGTGACCTGGCTGGTCGAGATGTTCGGCGCGGTGGAGTCGGTCACGGCCTTCTCCACCTGCGTCATCCCGGACAAGGTGCCGGGCGAGCCGCCTCTGGACCCGCCCGACACGGCCGACGTCTCCTTCGGCGTGCTGCACTTCGAGAGCGGCGTGGTGGCCCGGCTGAGCACGACCATCGTGGCGCCCCACGACCACGCCGTCCGCGTCTTCGGCGACGAGGGCGTGCTCGAGGTCGACGAGTGCTGGGACAACGACACGCGCGTGACCTACCGGCCCCGCCTCCGCATTCGCCGCAAGACCCTGCTCTCTCCCTTGCCGCTCCCGGTGCGCCTCCCCTACCCGATGAAGGTCGTGCCGATGGAGCGCGGCAACACGCGCATGGACTTCCTTCTGGGCGTCCAGGCGATGGCGGACGCGCTGCTCCGCGACAAGGCGCTGCTCCTCTCCTCGCGCTTCTGCCTCCACGTGAACGAGGTCGCGCTCGCGCTGCAATACGCGGGGCCACGGGCGGGGACCTACGTGACCCGCACGCGCCCGAGCTGAGCGCGCCCGGGTCGCTTTCAGCGCCCGCTCAGGCGGGTTCGGACGCGCGTCGTGATGCGCATGGGCGTGGGCTCGGCCTCGCCCTGGGTGACCGTGTTCTGCATGCGGATCTCGAGACGCGTCTGGCCGCCCAGCACGCGCCCGCCGAGGGTCATCGCCGCGGTGCCCTCGCCGCTGCCCTCGAGCCGCTCGAGGCGCATGCTCATGCCCGGCTGCGGGCTCGGCATGTCCTGGGCCGGCGCGTTCTGAACGATGATGGTCGCGAGCTCGATGCGGTCCCCTTCACGGGCCAGCAGCCGGTAGCGCGCCGTCTGAGTGAAGCTCAGCTGCTGCGTCGTCAGCGTCTGCACCACCTCCCACTCGGCGCCGATGCCGATGGGCTCCTCGGGGAAGGTCGCGAGCATCTGGCGGAAGGTGTCGCGCATGTTGTCGAGGGACTGGCGCGTCGCCGCCGGCGCGTCGTCCGCGACCCGCAGATCGATGCCGAGCACCTGGCCGCGCGGGTCGCCGACGATCCAGCCCTCGAGCGTGGCGAGGGGCGCCAGCGCCTCCCGAAGCGTCGTGTGCATCTCGCCCTCTCCGGGCACGGAGACGCTGTCGATGCCGAAGGTCTGGCGGAAGGTCCCGTCCGCGGCGACCTCCGTGATCTCCTGGCGGAGCACCATCACCGTCGTTGGCACCTCCACGTGCTGCGGCGGCATGGGCCCCACCTGCGTGACCATGGCGAGGTCCATCTCCATGTCGATTTGCTGTGCGAGCCCGAGCTCCGCTGCGATGCGGAGGGGCGCATGCGGCTCCGCGCCCGCGTCGAGGAGGCGGACCGTCGAGGGCGGCGAGGCCGACGCGGTCGGCACCGTCAGCGAGGCGACGGCGGCGGGAGAAGGCGTCGTCGGGGCGCCGGACCCGGTACCGCAGGCCGCCAGGAGAACAAGCGAGTGGAGCGTGGTGCGCCGCGTCATGCCGCGAGGGTGCCACCGTGGGCGAGATCATGCTCGCGGCGGCTCGCGTCCGTCTCTGCCGCCGGGAAAACCACGCGGCCCACCGCGCTTCGGCGCCTTCCTGTACCCTCGCGGCGTGAGACGGCTCTCGGTTCTCCTCGTGCTCGTCGCGTGCGGCACGAGCAGCGACGACCCTTGCCCGCCGGGCACCATGCTGATCAGCGGCGCCTGCATCGACGCCGGCGACTCGGGCATCCCCTGCACGAGCAGCCTCCAATGCGGCGACGGCCTCTTCTGCAATGGCGAGGAGCGTTGCGCGGGGGGGCGCTGCGTAGCCGGCGAGCCGCCCTGCGTCGCCGCGCTCTGTGTGGAGGACGCGGGTCGCTGCGACGAGTGCGAGGACCGCGACGACGACGGCGTGCCAGACGCGCGCTGCGGGGGCACCGACTGCGACGACGCGGACCCCCGGACCTTCCCCGGCGCGACCGAGCTCTGCGATGACGTCGACAACGACTGCGATCCCTCCACGCTCGGGAGCCTCGACGCCGACATGGACGGGGTGGTGAGCGCCGTCTGTTGCAATGGCGCGCGCTGTGGCGCGGACTGCAACGACGGCGACGC
>CALCTH010000616.1 GCA_937893795.1 uncultured Myxococcales bacterium
CCCCGCCGCTGCCGGCCGGCTACGTCGCCTTCGCGCCGCTGCGCGACCCGGCCGGTTTGGACGTGCGCCGGCCCTACGCGCTCCGGGAGCTGCCCGCGCTTCGCCTCGCGGCGCCCGCGCGGGATCGCGCCCGGCTCCGCTTCGGGCTCGGCATCGCCCTCGGCGGCAGCCTGGGCGGACCCAGCCTCGACGTGCAGGCCGGCGTCCAGCTCCAGCTCGGCCTCCAGCTGCGCGACGCCGCCGCGTTCTACCTGCAGAGCACGCTCCTGAGCGGCGAGTACCAGGACCGGCGTGCGCCGGTGCATGGCCCCTCGCCCGTCGTGGTGTGGAACGCGCTTCTGTCGGAGCTGACGCTCTGGCGGCGGCTGCAGCTCGCGCTCGGGCCGTCCCTCGACGCCGTGGCCGACTGCCCCGCGAACCAAGGCGTGAGCGACGCCGGGTGCCGGTTGCGGCCGCGGCCCGGCGTGCACGCGCGCCTCGGCTGGGTCTTCGGTCGGGACCGGAGGCTGCCAGCCGCCTGGACCCTCGACCTCCACCACACCCGCATGGGCGTCAGCCCGCGCGCGACGACGCTGCTCGGCGGCATCCAGGTGATGCTCGACTGAGGGCCTACGTCTCGGGGACCGACGCGTCGGGCGTCCGGAGCGGAGTCGGCCGGCGACCGCGCTCCGTTTGGCAGCTCCCGAAGGTGCACACCTGACCGACGTTGCAGTCGAAGTCCGAGCTGCACTCCTCACAGCCCCGCGGCACGAGGGCGGCGCAGGCCACTCCGAGGGTGGCCACCAGATCGCGCACCCGGCGAGGGACGTGCACGGCACCACGGTATCCCCGCCAGGCGGACTGTCCAGTCCGCCGTCCGCTCCGCGTAACGCGCTGCTAGCGACAGGCCCCCGGCCTCCGTGGTAGCCGCGGCGTACGGGGAAGTAGCCCCGTCCGAGGAGGTGTGTCTTGAGAGCCCGCTTGGTTGGAATGGCTGCGTGCGCGATGACGTGGACGGCGAGCGCCTCGGCGCAGACGCCGGAGGCGCCCCCGCCCGAAGGCGGCACCGCCGAGGCGACGGCGGTGCCGGAGCTTCCGGAGGGCATCGAGCTCCCCGAGGGCGTCGAGCTCACGCCCGAGGAGATGCGCGAGCTCATCGCCGCCGTCGACCAGGAGCGCCAGTTCGAGGCCTCCCTCGACCGGCAGGAGGGCACCATCTCGCTCCGGGACGGGCTGGCGACGCTCACGCTCGATGCCCGCTACCAGTACCTCTCGCCGGAAGACACCGACCGGGTGCTGCAGGCCTGGGGCAACCCACCACAGCCGGACCACCTCGGCATGGTCATCCCCGCCGACACGAGCCTCTTCGGAGACGGGAGCTGGGCCGTCACCATCGACTGGCGAGAAGACGGCTTCGTCGAGGACGACGCCGCCGACGACATCGACTACGACGAGCTCCTCGAGGAGATGCAGGCGGACACGGTGGTGGACAACGAGCAGCGCCGCCAGCTCGGTCTCCAGGAGGTGCAGCTCGTCGGCTGGGCCGAGCCGCCGCACTACGACGGGGCGCGAAAGCGCCTCTACTGGGCGAAGGAGCTCGACTTCGGGGCCCCCATGCACACGCTGAACTACGACATCCGCGTGCTGGGTCGCCGCGGCGTCCTGGCGATGAGCGCCATCGGCGGCATCGAGCAGCTGCCACAGCTGAAGCCCGCCATGGAGGACCTGATGACCAAGGTCAGCTTCAACGAGGGTCATCGCTACGCGGACTTCGATCCCGACGTGGACGAGGTCGCGGCCTACGGCATCGGCGGCCTCATCGCAGGCAAGGTGCTCGCGAAGACCGGCTTCTTCGCCGTCATCCTCGCCTTCCTGGTGAAGGCGAAGAAGCTGCTCATTCTGGGCGTCGTCGCGCTCGTCGCCATCGGCCGCAAGCTCCTCGGCGGACGGGGCGGGAACCAGGAGCCGCCACCGGCCGAGGCTGGTTCCGGCCCCGCCGAAGGGTAGGGCGCCCACATGCGAACGTTGCCTCGTCTCCTCGTCGTGCTGGTGCTCGCGGCCTGCGACCCCGGGGGGCCGCTCTCCCGCGCCGGCGATGGCTGCGGTGACGGCTCTGCGGACGCTCGCTTCACGTGCCGCGTCGCACAGCGCCTGGCGGCGCGGATCGAGCCCTTGGAGATCGAGGTCGTCGGGCCCCTCGAGCTCGCCGCGGAGCTGGGCGACGAAAACCGCGTCTCGGTCCATCTCGACAACACCGTCGCCGATTGCCGAGCGATCCCCGAGCGCTGCGAAGACACGGTGGCGCGCTTGGCGAGCGCGCTGGAGGATGGAATTCGGAGCGCCTCACGCGGGCCCGAGCCCGCGGCGGTGCGGGCAATGCTGAAGTCCTCGGACTGGCGCGATGAGCGACGGCGGGACGCTCCGGAGGCGAACGATCTCGTCACGCGCCCGTTCCTGGGTGACCTCCACATCGTGTATGTGGAGGACCGGCCGGACAGCATCGTGATGCTGACGCCGAGCGCGCTCTCGAGCCTCGCGCTCGACCTGCCTGGCGTCCACGCGCTCGCCCTCGAGAACCTGTCGACGGCTTGCGCCGACTTCAGCCACGAGGGGGTGCCTGGCACTCCGCTGCGGAGGCTCGTGGCGGGCGATAGCTACGAGGCAAGCCGCCTGCTCCTGCCCGGCTCTTGGCGCGCCCTCGCCGGCGCCGTCGAGGGTGCGCTGGTCGTGGCGGCGCCCGCGCGTGACGAGGTGCTCTTCGGCGCGGAGGCGGACGTCGCGGCGCTTCGTCGCCATGCCGCCGAGCGCCACGCGACGCTCGGTCATCCCATCAGCACGACGGTCTTCGTGCTCCGGGAGCGAGGCTTCGAGGTGCTGCCCGAGTAGCAGGGCACTCCGCGATGCGGCCCGGCGGGACCATCGGCCGTGGGCCCGCGTTCGTAAACATCTGCTTTCGTTCGTGAATCGGCCCAACGGGGCTCCGCGAAGTAGATCCCCCCAGGGAGGGAGCGTCGCGGAGCGCGGGAAAGACCGCGGCCGAGCGGCACGGGCGGCCGGCCCTCGCCGGGGACCCGGCTCGGGCTCCGAGATGGGCGGCCGCCCCTCGCCGGGGACCCGTCTCGGGCGACGAGACGCAGGCCGTGGCGCGCTTGCAGTTGCACCTGGCGGGGCGCGGGGACTGATTTTGTCGGATGGGGGGACCGATGTGGCCGGTTCGGGGGACCGATGCCTCGCGAAGCCGGGGCCTCGACGTCTGGAGGCCCTCCGTGCCGTCCGCGTGGCCGCGTGGCTCCGTGGGCCGATGCGCGTTGGCGAGGCGACGATGCCGCAGGGGATCTCCACCCCCCGCGCAAATCGCCAAAGGGCGCGCCGAAGGGCAGATCGCGCGGGCACGCGAGTGCTACACCGGCTGCACCATGGGCTACGACGTGCTCGTGACCGGGGGCGCGGGCTTCATCGGCGGCGCGCTCCTCGACCGGCTCGCCGCCGACGGAAGAAGCGTGCTCTCCGGCGACCTTCGCGCGTCGGCGCATCTCGGCGTGCGCCTCGACCTCGGCCGGCCCGCGACCTTCGATGCGCTCCTTGCCGAGCACCGGCCCCGCGCCGTCGTGCACTGCGCCGCGCTCGTCGATGACCGGGGGCGCCTCGAAGACTTCGAGCGCATCAACGTGGACGGCAGCCGCGAGCTGGCCCTCGCCTGCGCCCGGGCCGGCGTCGAGCGCTTCGTGCACCTCTCCTCCATCGCCGCCCTCGGCTACGACCCCGGGCCGGAGGCGGACGAGGCGTCGGCGATGGATCTCTCCAATCCCACGCCCTACTTCCAGACGAAAGCGCGCTCGGAGCAGGCCGTCCGCGACGTTGCCACGCGCACGGGGATGGCGACGGGGGTGATCCGGCCCGGGGACGTCTACGGGCCGGGAAGCGTCCCCTGGGTCGAGCGGCCGCTCGCGCTGCTCCGCCAGCGGCTCCCGACGCTCATCGGCGGCGGCCGCGGTGTCATGGCGCACTGCCACGTCGACAACCTCGTGGACGCCATCGTCCGGGCGCTGGAAGTCCCGGAGGCCGTGGGCGAGGTCTTCATCGTGCACGATGGGCCGCACGCGCCGCTCCGGGACTACGTGACGCGGCTGGCCGAGGCGGCCGGAGCTCCGGCGCCGCGCTCCATCGGCGCGGGCCTCGCGCGCGCGCTGGCCCGCGCCGGCCAAGCCGCGTCGCGCGTGGGCGTCACGCCGCCCATGACCCCGGGCGCCGTCGCCTACCTCACGCGCCGCGCCACCTACCGCACCGGCAAGGCCCGCGAGGTGCTCGGGTGGCGAGCGCGCGTGAGCCTCGACGAGGGGATGGACCGCCTCCGCGCGGTGCTCCGGGCGGGGTCGAAGGTCGGGGCGGCGTGACGGTCATCGACAGCCACGCGCACTTCGAGCCGCGGCTCCTCGACGCGGACGCGGCGGTCCGGAAGATGGACGAGGTCGGCGTCGACCAGGTCGTGCTCATCCCGTCCATGAACGGGCTCTTCGAGGCGCCGCCGGACGCGCTCCTCTCGGCCATGCGCACGGTCATGCGCCGCCGGGCGACGCGCGGCATCGCCGAGGCCGTACACCGGGCCACGCTGACCCGTAGCGGGGATCTGCGCCTCGGCGGCAAGGTCATCCCCATCTACCCGCTGCCGGACAACGGGGCCGTGGCCCAGGTGCTGGCGGCGCATCCCGGCCGCTTCCTCGGCTGGATCTTCCTGAACCCGAAGCACGACCCCGCGCCCCTCGAGACGCTCGAGCGCTGGCGGCACGTGCCGGGCTTCATCGGCGTGAAGCTCCACCCGCACTGGCACGACTACCGGACGGCGCTGCTCCATCCGATCCTGGCGCGCTGCCAGGAGCTCCGGCTGCCCGTGCTCATCCACCTGGGCTTCGGCAAGCGCGGCGACTTCCGGACCCTCGGGGAGCGCTTCCCGAAGCTCACGGTCATCGCCGCGCACGCGGGCTTCCCCTTCTTCGACGACCTCTGGGCGCTGAAGCACCGCTACCCGAACCTCCACGTCGATCTCTCGAGCCCCTACCTCGACGAGGCGCTGGTGCGGGACTGCGTCGCGGCCATGGGCCCGGAGCGCTGCCTCTACGGCACCGACGCGCCCTACGGCTTCGAGGACGCCTCGCACAGCTACGACTACGGCGAGAGCAAAGGCTGGGTGGAACGCCTCCCGGTCACCACCGCCGAACGCGAACGCATCTTCGGCCTGAACTTCGCAGAGCTCATCTCCCGCTAACCTCTCGACCGGTTCCCGTCCCCCTGCCCTTGCCCATGCCCTTGCCGGCGCCGACTCGCTCGACGCGCGTCGCTCCGACGCGGGCCGGGCGAGCGCCCCGGCCCGCGGTCACACGCGCGACGCGCGCAGCCCGACCCCGGCACGCCCCTCCGCGCTGCCGCAGCAGGAAGGGGTAGCTCACCCGCACGATCCCGCCGTCCTCCGGCGTGGGGAAGGTCCAGCGACGTACGGCGTTCGCGATGCACGACTCCACGCGGCGGTCGGCGAGGTCCGAGCTCTGGATGCTGGCCGAGGCCACGGAGCCCGTGGGACCGATGAGGAAGCGCGTCA
>CALCTH010000617.1 GCA_937893795.1 uncultured Myxococcales bacterium
GGCGCCTGGTTCGAGCGATGTGACGCCACGCTCACGGGTGACGTCATCGAGGTGGAGCTCAGCGCGCGCCCCGTCTTCGGAACGTGCCTGACCGCCGTCGGCGTACGACGCGCAACGTGCCTGCTGCCGAGCGCTCCGCCGGGCCGCTACCCCGTCGTCCGCGCCGACGACGGCGAGGCCCTCGGTCGCCTCGACGTGCCGGCCCGGCCGCAGGCGCCGACGGAGGGTGAGCTCGAGCTCCACGACGCCTGCCGCCGCTGACGCGCGCCGGGGCTCGCTACGTTCGGGCGCACCTCTCGAGCGCGCGCCCGAGCGTCAGGGTGCGATGCGGAAGATCCGCACGCTGCCTTCGCTCGAGATACGGTCCATGGCCGACACGAAGAGGAGGTTGTCGGTCACCGCGAGGGTGAGGCCGAAGAACCGCGCTCCGACGTCCTCGAGGGGTGCGAGATAGAGCGGCGCATCGATGGGGGCGCCGCTGGCCGAGCGCGGGTAGAGATAGACGGTGCCCTGAAGTCCGCGTCCGTCTCGCACGCGGACGTCGGCGCCGACCCCCCGCGCGTTCGAGAGTCGGTCCGTCGGCGCCCCGAGAATCATCCAATCGTCCGTGGCGAGCAGCGCCCCGGAGGCGAAGCGCGCGCCCTCGGGGAAGGCGATGTCGAGCTCCTCGGCCCAGCCCTCGCTGCCCCGGCGGAAGCCGCGTAGGGAGGGGCGGTCCACGAGCATCAACCACTCGCCTGCGAAGGCCAGCCCCGACGGGTTGACGTCGGACACGACCTCTTCGAAGCCCCCGTCGAGCGTGCCGACGTCGATCCTGCGCATGCCGTGCCGGATGGCCATGCGGTCCCCACCGATCGTCAGTCCGCGGGGAGTCAGGAGGTCCAGGACCGTGCGCTGCGTTCCATCCGGTGCGATGAGCTGCAGGCCGGTCGAACGCAGCACGACCAGCTCGCCGCCTTCGAGGTAGCCCAGGCCCAACACGGTGGAGGGGTCCTCCACCGCCCCCGTGAGGGACCAGTGGCCGTCCGCGTCTCGGTCGTAGAGGCGCACGGTGCCATCGACGCTGCCGGCGATGGCGAGCGACGTCCCGGAGAGCGCCACCCACGTTCCGAAACGGTATCCGCGGCGCTCGAGCTCGGGGACGTCGGCCGGCAGGCGAACGATGGCTTCGACCTGCCACGCGTCGCCGTCACGCACGAAGACGTGCACGGCACCGCTGTCGTCGTCTCCCGCCCGGAAGTAAGGCTCGAGAGGCGCGTGGTCGATGCCCGCGGGGTCCAGGTCGTCGAAGGGTGCCGCGACCACCAGGAGATCGCCGTCGGCGGCCAGGGACTGCGCGAAGCCCGACAGGTGAGGCTGCGGCGCGTGGATCGTGGCCACCTCGAGCTCCTCGCACGGCACGCCGAGATGAACGGCGCAGGCGTCTTCCAGGACGCAGCGGCTGCCGACGCAGCGTTCGTCCGACGTGCAGCGCAGGCCGCAGCCTCCGCAGTGGTCCTCGCTCGCGACGACCACGTCCTCGTCGACGGCGCGGTCGCAGTCCTCGTCGAGCCCATCGCAGGTCTCGGCGCGGGGGGTGGTCCCCGCGACGCCTTGGCGGACGACGCAGCGCCCCCCGTCGCAGCGCTCGCAGCGCGTGCAGCGGCGTTCGCAGCAATGGTTCTCGACGCAGACCTGGCTCGCGCACTCGAGGTTGCCGGAGCAGCGCGCCCCGTCGGGCTCGCCGAGGCCGGGCACGGCCACGCAGCCTCGGTCCAGCGCGCAGATCTTCCGGCCGCTGCACGGCCGGTGGTCGATGCGGGTGAAGCAGACGCCCGCGTCGCAGCGCGACTCCGTGTCGCAGCGCGCGTCCTCGAGGAGGCAATCGGAGCGCGTTCGGCAGGCGGGTGGCGGGCAGCTGGGCTCGTCGCCGCGGCGGCACTCGAGGGGTACGTAGCGTCCGCCGAGGCAGGCGTTCTCCCCCTCGCAGCGGACGCCGATGCAGGAACGGACGAGTCGCACGTCCACGATCCCCGGGGCCCGGGGGCGTGGTCGACGATCGCGAAGGACCTCCCGGCCGAGCTCGTCCACGGCGATGAGGTCGAAGGCGACGACCTCCGACGTGAGGAGGCTCGAGAGCGGCGGTGTCAGCGCACGCGGCGCCGACGCCCAGTCTTCCTCGGGAGCGAGCACGGTCTGCGAGAGCGGCCGGGTCTCACCCCGTTCATCCACGCCCCGAAGCCGCAGCGCGGCGACCTCGACGCCGGGCGCGAGGTCGGTCTGCGCGCGAAACACCCACGCGCGGGGTCCCTCGTGCTCGCACCCTCCGAGAGAGCTCGCGAGCAACCCGAGCCCGAGTAGCCACCCACGGCGCCGAGACCCTCGTCCCACGGACCGATCATGCCACAGGGTGCCGGCCGTGGAGCTGGGCTCGTGCGGTTCGGCCTCCGGCGCCGCTTCCCTCTTCCGCCCCGCCGTCGCATCGTCCGGCTCATGGCCCGCCCGACTCTCAGGCTGCATCGGCTCCGACCCGACGCGAAGCTGCCGCGCTACGCCACCGCAGGGGCGGCGGGGCTCGACCTGCATGCCGCGCTCGATGCGCCGCTCACGCTGAAGCCGGGCGCGCGGGCGGCCGTGCCGACGGGCCTCGCCCTCGCGCTCCCGCCCGGGCACGAGGGGCAGGTGCGGCCGCGCTCCGGCCTCGCGCGGCGGCACGGGGTGACCGTGGCCAACGCGCCCGGCACCATCGACGAGGACTACCGGGGCGAGCTGCAGGTGCTGCTCATCAACCTCGGCGAGAGCGAGGTCGTGCTCGCGCCCGGCGACCGCATCGCCCAGCTCGTGGTGGCGCCGGTGGTCCAGGTGGAGGTCGAGGAAGTCGCCGACGCCGGGGCGCTCGGCGATACCGAGCGCGGCGCCGGCGGCTTCGGCTCCACGGGCATGTAGCCGGGGCGACGACGCGCCCCGGCAGGAAGTCAGAGCCCGCGGTCCATCAGCGCGGCGATCTTGGCCTTGGGCGCGGCGCCGACCTGCTCGGCGACGACCTCGCCGCCCTTGAAGACCTTGAGCGTCGGAACGCCGCGGATGCCGTACTTGGCCGCCGTGCCCTGGCGGTCGTCGATGTCGACCTTCACGACCTTCATCTTGCCCGCGTACTCGTCGGCGAGCTGATCGACGAAGGGCTCGATCTGCTTGCAGGGGCCGCACCAGGTCGCGCCGAAGTCGACGAGGACCGGGAGGTCCGAACCCAGGACCTCGGCTTCGAAGTTGAGGTCGTTGACCGTCTGCACGTTGTTCGCCATCGCGTCGCTCTCGTCTTTCCGCGCCCCATCTTCGGGCGCCTCGCCTAGGACGCCGAGACCCCTCCGGTCGTGACGTCGCTGCCGTACCGTACGGGAGTAGGGAGCCCCCTCGGCTCTGTCAACGCGCCGTGACGCATGTCCGACGCGAGGGGGGTCCACATGCTAGGATCTCGGCTCGATGCACCGGCTCTTCCTGCCGCAGTCCGTCCTCGACGAGTGGGTCGTGGAGGAGAAGGTCTCCCTCGAAGGTGAAGTGCTCACGCTCAGCGGCGTGGGGCACCAGCTTCGGCTGGCGTCCGCCGTGCGTTTCCTTTCCGAGGTGGGCGGCGCCGGCGACGACGCGGACCTCATCGGGCGGGTGAAGGACCTCGAAGGCCTGGCGTCCCTAGGCGGGGAGCACTACGCCGACAGCGTGATCCTCGGCGAGGCCGCCTACCAGGTCGAGGAAGGCTTCGTGGCCACCCCCATCGGTACCGGTGCCGGCGAGGGCGACGCCCTCGGCCTCGAGCGCCTCTTCGCGTGAGCCCAGCGTCGTGCTGATCCTGACCCACTTCGCGATGACGGCCCTCTTCTATGGGGTGGCGTGCGGGCTCTTCTTCGTGACGCTCAGCCGTGGCCACGAGGGCCCGGGCCGCCATGCCTTCCCGGCGCTCCTCGCCGGCGTGATGAGCCACGTCGTCTACGTCGGCGTCGACCTCATCGGCGACGACACGCCGCCCATGAGCGACATCCACTCGACGCTCACCGTGCTTTCCCTCGGCATCGTCCTCGCCTTCCTCTTCGCCACCTGGCGCAAGCCCGCCATGGCCATCCTCGGCGCCTTCGTGACCCCCGTGGTCCTCGTCTTCTTCCTCGCGAGCGGCCTCGGCCGGTCCGTGGGGCACGTGCCCGCGGGCGTGCGCTCGGCGCTGCTTCCCATCCACATCGTCGTGAACATCGCGGGCTTCGCGGCCTTCGCGCTCTCCTTCGCCGCCGCGCTCGCCTACGTGCTCCAGGAGCGGCTGCTCAAGCAGAAGCGCCTCGGTGGCATCTTCCAGCGCCTGCCGCCGCTGCACGTGCTCGACACCTTCGGCCTCCGGGCGACGAGCATCGGCGTGCCGCTGCTCACCTTCAGCATCATCAGCGGCGTGCTCATCGCCGTCCGGAGCCAGCCCGGGCTCGCGAGCCTCGGCGCGACGCAGTTCCTGGCCGTCGTCGCCTGGTTGGTCTTCGCAGGCGTGCTCTTGCTCCGTATCGCCGTCGGCTGGCGCGGCCGCCGGGCCGCGCTCGGGACCATTCTCGGCTTCGTCTGCGTCATCCTGGTGCTCGTGGGCTACGTGGCCCGCGCGGGGGGAGGCGCCTGATGAGCGACGAGATCGTCGTCGTCGGCCTCTCGCACCACACGGCGCCGCTGGCGCTCCGCGAGCGGCGCAGCGTCGAGCCCGAGCGTCTCGCGGCCCAGCTCGAGCAGCTCGTGGGCGGCGGCCTCGTCGCCGAGGGCGTGATCGTCTCCACCTGCAACCGGGTCGAGGTCTACGGCACGGCTCCGGACCCGAAGGGCGCGGCCGACAAGGTCCGCGCCTTCCTCGAGCACCAGTGCGAGGGCACGGAGTTCGCGGGCAAGGTGGGGCCCACGGTCTACGCGCGGCGCGGCGAGGCGGCGGTGCGGCACACCTTCCGCGTGGCGGCGAGCCTCGACTCGCTCGTGGTCGGCGAGCCGCAGATCCTCGGCCAGGTGAAGGAGGCCTACGAGGCCGCCACCAGCGCCGGCACCGTGGGCACGCTGCTCGGCCGGGCCTTCACGCGGGCCTTCGCGGTCGCGAAGCGCGTCCGGAGCGAGACCGAGATCGCCGCGGGCACCGTGAGCGTGAGCTCCGTGGCGAGCGCGCTCGCGCGGAAGATCTTCGGCGACCTTCGCGGCCGGCGCGTGCTCTTGCATGGCGCCGGTGAGATGGGCGAGGCGGCCGCCAAGGCCCTGGCCGGCGACGACGCGGCGCTCACCGTCGTGAACCGGAGCCAGGAGAAGGCCGAGCGCGTCGCGAGCGAGTGCGGAGGCCGCGCCGCGGACTACGTGCAGCTCGCCGAGGAGCTTCACCGCGCAGATGTCGTGATCACCAGCACCAGCGCGCCGGGCTACGTGCTCAGCGCGGATCTGATGAGGCGCGTCGCCAAGGCGCGGCGAGGCCTGCCGCTCTTCCTCATCGACATCGCCGTGCCGCGGGACGTGGACCCGCGCGTGGGCCACTTCGAGAACGTCTTTCTCTACGACGTCGACGATCTGCAGCAGGTCGCCCAGGAGAACCTCGCGCAGCGCAAGCGCGCCGCCGAGTCGGCCGAGCACATCATCGAGACCGAGGTGGCCGAGTTCGAGGCCTGGCGGCGCTCGCTCTCGCTCACGCCGACCATCGTCGCCATGCGGCAGCGCTACCAGGAGATCGTCAAGGCCGAGCTCGAGCGGACGCTGCCCCGGCTGGGCGACCTCTCGTCCAAGGACAAGAAGACGCTCGACAAGATGGCCGGCGCCATCGTGAACAAGCTGCTGCACGCGCCCATGACCGAGCTCAAGGCGTCCAACGGTACGTCCGAAGGCCCCATCATGGTCGCCGCGGCCCAGCGCCTCTTCGGGACCGTGCCCGGGCCGCAGGACGAGAGCGAGCGTCCCTCGCTCGTGCCCGACGGGCTCGTGGCGAAGAAGACGAAGGCCTGAGGCGCCTCAGGTTTCCTCGGCCGGCCCCTCGACCATCGCGTCGCTGACGAGCGCGCAGGGGAAGTCGATGCCGACCAGGCCGAGGCCCGCGCAGAGCAGGCCGGAGCACTCGACGGTGAGCTCCGTCGTCGCGCTCCCGAGGCGCTCGCTCGTGAAGGTCCCGTCGACGTCCACGGAGATGGTGAAGGTCAGCGACCCGCCCCCGGGGATGCCCATGAGGGCTGCGCGGATGGGGCTGTCTTCCGGGAGGAAGGCCACCAGGTCGCCGAGGTCGAAGGAGACCTCCTGCTCCGTCGGGTCGCAGACGAAGTCCATGCGGTTGGCGAGCTGGCTGCACATCAGGGGCTCGGCGTCGGGTCCGAGGTCCGTCGCGAGCGTGAAGGTGCCGGCCTCCGCGTCGCCGACCACCTCGAAGGTCGCGTCCTCCGGGAGGAGGTCTCCGAGCACGCCGAAATCGCCGAGGGGCCCGCAGCCGCTGACCGTCGCTTCGCTCGAGGTGACCGTCCAGGTGCCGGAGGCGGGACCGAAGGGTGCCTCGTCGCCGCCCGCGCTGCTGCTGGAACAGGCGAGGGCGCCGGTGAGGAGGGCTGTGAGGACCGCGATGCGCATGCGGGTTCTTACCAGCGGGTCAGCGGCGGAGAAAGGCCGGCGTCCGCGGGGGACCCGTCCCCGCTTGTGGTAAGGGAGCGGCATGAAGCGGCTCCGTATCGCCACGCGCCAGAGCAACCTCGCGCTCACCCAGACGCGCTGGGTCGGGGCGCAGCTCCAGACGCTCCATCCCGGCCTCGAGGTCGAGGAGATCCACGTGGTCTCCAAGGGCGACAAGGTGCTCGACAAGCCGCTCTACGCCGTGGGCGGCAAGGGGCTCTTCGTGACCGCCGTCGAGGAGATCGTCGTGCGCGGGGACGCGGACGTCGCGGTGCACTCGCTCAAGGACGTGCCCGGCGACCAGGAGCTCGCGACCGGCATGGATCTGCTCTGCTTCCCCGAGCGGGAAGACCCCCACGACGTGCTCGTGACGCGGGACGGGAGCGACCTGATGAGCCTCGAGGCTGGGGCGAAGGTCGGCACCACGTCGCTCCGGCGCGCGTCGCAGCTCAAGGCTCAGCGCGGCGACCTGGCCTTCGGCACGCTCCGCGGCAACGTCGAGACGCGGCTCAAGCGCCTCGAAGAAGGGCGCTTCGCCGCCATCGTGCTGGCCGCCGCGGGGCTCAAGCGGCTCGGCTATCTCGCGGACCTGAAGCATCAGGTGCTGCCGCCGGAGCACTGCTTGCCGGCGGGGGGGCAGGGCACGCTCGGCCTCGAAGGCGCCGCGGACCGACCCGAGCTCCGGGCGCTCCTCGCGCCCCTCGAGCATGGTCCGACGCGCGTCGTGACGGAGGCGGAGCGGGCCTTCCTCAAGCGGCTCCAGGGGAGCTGCCGGGTGCCCATCGCGGGCCACGCGCGGCTCTTCGATGGCGGCGAGCGCCTCTCGCTGCAGGGCCTCGTCGGCGACATCGACGGAGAGAAGCTCCTCAGCGCGAGCAGCGACGTCTTTCTCAAGGGCCGCACGCGCGAAGAGCGCATCGCCGAGGCCGTCGCGCTCGGACGCGGTGTGGCCGACCAGCTCATCGAGCGCGGCGCGCGGGAGATGATGCGCCAGGCCGAGGCGACCCTCGCGCGCCGTCAGCAGCTCGACAACTGAGGGCGCGCACGCCACGGCATTCCCGGCGCACACGACGATGCGCCAGGCCGAAGCGACCCCCGCCCGGCGCCCGCCGCTCGACCACGACCCCTCGCCGCGGCCTTTGCGGGGGGTAGACTCGATCCGGGCGTCGCGCCCCGGAGGGCGGGCGATGGGGGGAAGCATGCGTCGGATCGTTTGGCTGCTCGCCTTTTGGGCGATGGCGCTCGGGGCCTGTGCCACCAGCAGCGGTACCACGAGCGAGCCCGGGCTCTTGCCGGCGCCGCGGCGCGTCGCGGGCGACGGCACCCGGGCTCGACCCTACGAGCTCTGCCTCGGCCGCACGGACTACCCCTTCGTCGCCTCCCTCGAGTGCGCCGACGGCTCGCGGCCGCTAAACGGCGATTGGCGGGCCGGCGCCGACGCACGCGTGGGCAACGTCGGGGAGGGGGCCAGCGGTCACATCATCGACCACTACCGGCTCCCGTGCCCCGAAGGTCCCCGCGACGTCTACGTGGATGCGTACCACTGCGCCGGGCTCCCGCCGCTCGCGCAGGATCGCTTCTTCGCGAACCTGGCAGCGGCCCTCGAAGCCGCGGAGACCCGTCCCTTCGATCCCGAGCTGCGCCAGCTGCGCCACCGAGCGCCGCTCATCCTCGTCGGCAACCCGGCCCTGAAGGTCACCGAGTGCCCGGAGGTCATTGGTGGACTCACCCGTCTCGACTCGCCGTGGAGCCCGCTCCTGGTGTCCCAGCTGACGGCCGGCGTCATCGCCGCGACCATTCGCCGCTCGAACGAGCCCGAGGATCGCCTCGCCGTGTACGACCGCGCGCTGCTCGGCGTGCTTCGCCTGTACCGGGCCATCGTGGCGCAGCGCGGCGCGGCGCATCGCATCGCCGGGCTCGAGTCGATGATCGCCGACTCGCGCGGGCTGAAACACTGGCTCCGACCGCGCATGAGGAGCTGCCACGTCATCGGCGAGGAGGTCTTCCTGATGCGACCCGGTTTGGCCATGACGCGCCGCGATGACGGGTCGAACCTCTGGCCCCCGCGGGGCGAGCACTGCGGGCCCGTCGTCGCGTGCTGCGAGCGCCACGGCTACATCGTCGAGGGCTACTCCACGGGGTCGGCCGGTGCGCTCTGTCTCATGGTCGCGAACGGCGCCGAGGAGTGCGCGGAGGGCATGACGCTGCTCCAGAACGTCTGCCCGCCGCCGCCCCCCGGCGGCTGGTAGCGCGGGGCTCCGGCGAGCTCTGGAGGTTGCCGCGCACCGGCGCGATGCGCCTCTCCTCAAAGCGCGTAGGTCGCGCCCTCGCGGGCGATGGTCATGCCGGCGGCCTCGACGCGGGCCCTCGCCGCACTGCCCGCCGTGAGCGCGGGGTTCGAGTGGTTGAGGTGCGTGAAGACGAGCTCCACTTCGTCCGCGAGCGGGGCGAAGCGCTCGAGGCTCGCCGCGATCATGGGGTGACCGATGGAGGCCACGTCGCGACCGGGCAGCTCGTCGCCGGAGAAGAAGGTCCCGTCGAGGAGCGCGACGTCGACCTGCCGGAGCCAATGCTCGACGGGCGGGTCCCAGGCGTCCCAGCCGTCCGTATCCGGCGCGTAGAAGACCGAGGCGCTCGGGCCCGTGATGCGGAAGGCGACGGTGTCGGCGTTCTCGTCGCGGTGCGGCACCTGCACGGGCGTGACCGTCACGCCCTCGCCGAGGTCGATGCGCGCGCCTGGCGGCGCGTCGTGAAGCACGATCTCCTCGCGCCTCACGAGCTCCGAGAAAGGCACGTTCGCGCGCAGTAGCGCGTTCATGGGCGGCGTGGCCCACACGCGAACGCCTTCGGCGTGCACGGCCTCGAAGCCGAGAAAGGGTAGGCCCGTGTAGTGCCCGAGATGCGCGTGGGTGAGCAGCACGCCGTCGAGCGGCGCCCGGTCCACGCGGCCCGCCGGCGCGTCGCGCACGTCGGCGAGGGCGTCGAGCTGCGCGCGGAAGTCCGGTGTGGCGTCGATGACGTGCACGGCGTGCGTGGCGGGCAGCACGATGGCGAGGGACGCGACGTAGCGCGGGACGGCCTCGGGCGCGCGCGCGGCGTCGCAGCGGGTGCAGGTGCAGGCCACGTGCGGCAGCCCGCCGTCCTGCACGGAGCCGAGGACCCGCACGTGGGGCCGCTCGCCCCAGCGCTCCGAGACTCCCGTGCCCGTGCCCGTGCCCGTGCCCCTGCCCGCCTCCGTCTCCGTCTCCGTCTCCGTCTCCGCCTCCGTCTCCGCCTCCGTTCCCGTCTCCGCCTCCGTCTCCGTCTCCGTTTCCGCCCCCCGCGCTCCGCACGCCACCACCCCGCACAGGAGCCACACCGCCAGCCAGCCACGCATGCCTCCGAGCCTACGCCGCTTTTTGGCCCCGCGGCCGCGCCGCGCCGTACCGTGCGTGTCCCACATCAACCTACTCCGGCTTACATGCCGGGCCGAGGACACGATGAGCTGGCTCCTTCCCGAACGACGTCTCCGCCGCAGCCCCGACCGGGCCGTGGCCCTCCGCTACCAGCTCGAGGCCTGCCGCGACCGCGCGCGCCTCGAGGCGCTCGTGGTGACCGACGACGACGGCATGATCATCGCGCAGGCCGGCAACGCGGGCGTGTGCGAAGAGCTCGGCGCCTACGCGCCGCTCCATCGGCGCGCGCCGCTGGGCATGCGCCTTCCGCCTCTCCTCCGCGGCGGTCAGGTCGCCGTGCGCCCCGTGGGCGTGGACGGTCAGGCGCTCTTCCTCGCCGCGCTCGGCGGCGGCGTGGCCCGGGACGCGGTGCTCGATCACTCCCGCACGAGCGTGAAGCGCATCCTCGCCGCGAACTGCGCGCGGACCGCACGCTCGCCGAGCGCGCGGCGACGCGATCGGTCTACAGTCCGCGCCGTGGACCTCCGCGAGGCGAGAGAGCTCCTCGGCGTGGATGCCGAGGACGACGCCAAGGCCGTGCGCCGTGCGTACCTGCGCCGGCTCAAACAGCACAAGCCGGAGAGCGACCCCGAGGGCTTTCAGCGTGTGCGGGAGGCCTTCGAGGTCGCCAAGAGCTGCGTCGGCTTCCGCCTCGGGGGCCGCCCCGGGGCCCCGGCGGCCTGCGGCGAGGCCCCGCCGGCGCCCCGCGATGAGACGATGGCCGCGACCGGGCTCGCTGCCGGGAGCGGGCTTCCCACCGGCGAGCCGACGCCGCCGATCGACGCTGGGGCGAGCGAGCCCGAGGCGCCCGCGGGCACCGCTCTCGCCAACGCGCGCCAGCCTCCCCCGCCGCCCCTCGCCCCGCTCGACGAGCTGCGCCGGTCGATGGACCGCATCGACGCCCCCGCGCTCCGGGTCTCGCTCGCGCGCGATGCCGCGGAAGCGTACTCGGACCGCGTCGACGCACACTGGTTTCTCTTCGATCTCCTCGACGCCGAAGGGGACGAAGACGGCCTCCTGGCCGCGGCCCGGGCAGCGGCCGAGCAAGGGCACGGCGCGCTGCTGCTCGAGCTCGATCACATGGGCGTCGACCTCGCGCCCACGGACCGGGCCCGCGTCGCCGAGCTCCTCGGCGGCGAGTCGCCGCTCACGGCCGTGCCCTTCGTCGCGGCCAGCGACCCGGCGCGCGCGGCGGCGTACTTCCACGAGGCCTTCGACCGCGCGGAGGCGGAGCACCACTCCGTCGAGCACTACCAGACCTTCGAGGCGCTCTTCGCCCTCTTCGGGAGCGCCCCGCTCGCGACGGGCCAGAGGGCCTACGCGCGCTACCGCGCCTATCTCGACGAGACGGGCACGGAGCGCGAGCTCGTCGGCGACCGGGCCCTCCGCCTGCTCACGCTCCGCGAGCTCGCCGGGCTCCCGGACGCCTTCCCGGCCCGCATGCTCGGCCCCCTGGCCCGCGCTGCGCGGAGCCTCGGCGGCGATCGCGACGCCCTCCGCGCGCTTCATGTCGCCGCGCTCGGGGACCGCGACGAGGCCACCCGTGCGGGTCGTCTGTTGCGCGCGCACGCCAAGCAGCTCAGCGCCGCCTTCGGCAAGATCTTCTTCCGCCCCTCCGTGGAGGCGCTAGGAGGCGACGAGTCGGAGTACGGGCCGCCCTCGGAGGACCTTCAGGACTTCGAACGAAAGCTGAAGACCGGGAGCGGCAGCTCCGGGCCGGGCACCTGGGGCTACTTCTTCATCATCCTGGCGCTCTTCAACTGCGCCCGGGCGTGCGGCCGGAGCTTCGAGTCCCGATCGTCGCGCTCCCCCGAGGTGGAGCGAATCCTCGAGATGCAGGAGAGGATCGGCGGCCTCGGCCTCCGGGGGACCGGCCTTCCGAGCGCTCAGGTCCGCGGCACGCTCTGCGCCGACCCGGCCGCGAGCGACCCCGCGGCGGTTCTCTCGACCCGCGACGGCGGACCCGTGCCGCTCGAAGACATCATGCAGCCCGCCATCGCCTGCCAGCGTGCGCGGGCCGTCGCGGAGGCCCTCGACCGCGTCGACTGCGACGGCGCGCGGGAGGCCATCGAGCGCCTTTGGCTCTCCGTCGAGGGGACGCCGCGCGAGCCGGAGCCCGAGCTCTGGACCAAGCTTCGCGGCGAGGTGGACGACCTCTGCGCGCCGCTCCCGGAGCTTCCCGATGGATGACGTACCGCCCGACGCCACCGCGAGCCCCATCGTGGGCATCGACCTCGGCACCACCAACTCGCTGGTCGCCGTGATGCAGGCGGGACGGCCCGTGCTCCTCCCCAACGCGCTCGGCGAGACGCTCACGCCCAGCGCCGTCAGCCTCGACGGCGACGAGGTGCTCGTCGGAGCGCCGGCCCGGGCGCGAAGCGCGACCCATCCCGGGCTCACGGCGCACAGCTTCAAGCGGGACATGGGCACGGACGCGCGCCTCGAGCTCGGTCGCCGCAAGCTCCGCCCCGTGGAGCTCTCCGCCTACGTGCTCGCGACGCTGAAGCGCGATGCGGAGCAGGCGCTCGGCGTGGCCATCGAGGAGGCGGTGGTCACGGTCCCCGCGTACTTCGGGGATCTC
Source organism: uncultured Myxococcales bacterium (assembly GCA_937893795.1). Lineage (GTDB taxonomy): Bacteria > Myxococcota_A > Polyangia > Polyangiales > Houyiibacteriaceae > CALCTH01. Next base: position 12,631 of record CALCTH010000617.1, read on the forward strand.
CAGCGCCAGGCCACGCGCGACGCCGGCGCCATCGCGGGCCTCCGCGTCGAGCGCATCATCAACGAGCCGACGGCCGCGGCGATGGCCTACGGCCTCCATGAGCGCGACCGGGAGCTCGTCGCCGTCGTGCTCGACCTCGGCGGCGGGACGTTCGACGTCACCGTGCTCGAGATCATCGAGGGCGTCATCGAGATCCAGTCGAGCGCCGGCGACGCGCGCCTCGGCGGTGAGGACTTCTCCGAAGCTCTCGCGCAGTGGGCGACGGCTGCGATCGTGACCGAGCACGGCGCGGCGCCCGCCAAGGGCGTGGCCGAGGCGCGCGTGCTCCAGGCGGCGGAGGGCGCGAAGCGTCGTTTGACCGGCCAGGAGAACGTGTCGCTCGCGCTGCCTGGGCTCGAGCTGAAGGGCGGGCGTCGCGTCGACGTGGAGCTCGCGCTCGACCGGGCGACCGCCGGCGCAGCCTGGGAGCCGCTCCTCGAGCGCCTGCGGGCGCCCATCCGGCGCGCGCTCCGGGACGCGAAGCTCCAGCCCACGGGCATCGAGGAGGTCCTGCTCGTCGGCGGCGCCACGCGCATGCCCGTGGTGGTCGAGCTGGCCGCGAAGCTCTTCGGCCGCATGCCGCGCCGCGACCTCCCGACCGACGAGGTCGTCGCGCTGGGCGCCGCGGTGCAGGCGGCGCGCAAGGCGGGCGACGCGGCCGTGGACGACCTCGTCGTCACGGACGTCGCGCCGTTCACGCTGGGCATCGGGACGGCCGATCGCATGGGCCAGCGCATCGTCGACGGGATCTTCAGCCCCATCCTCGAACGGGGCACGGTGATCCCGGCCTCGCGCGTGAACCGCTACTCGACCATGCACGACGACCAGCGCGCGCTCACCGTCGAGGTCTTCCAGGGCGAGCACAGCCTCTGCGCCGACAACGTCGCGCTCGGGAAGTACACGCTGAAGAGGCTGCCGAAGGGCCGCGCCGGCGACGTCGGCATCGACGTGCGCTTCTCCTACGACCTCAACGGGATCCTCGAGGTCGAGATGAGCGTGGTGGGCACGGACCGCACCGAGTCCATGGTCATCGAGAAGCATCCGGGGCGGCTGACGAAGCGCCAGCTCGCCGAGGCGCGCACGGCCATGGAGCGGCTCAAGTTCCACCCGCGCGACTCGCTCCCGAACCGGACGGCGCTCGCGCGGGCCGACGCGCTCTATGCGGAGCTGAGGGGTCCGGAGCGCGAGGTGCTGGGCGCCCTCATCGGCGAGCTTCGCGCCGTGCTCGAGGTGCAGGACCCGGCGCTCATCGCGCCCGTGCGCGAGCGTCTCGTGGCCGCGACGCGCGACCTGAGCGTGCCGTCCGGCCGCTGAGGGCTCGCCCGGCGCTCACTCCTTGGGCTTCATCCGCGCCTTCAGGCGCGAGGCATAGCCCTCCTTGTTCACCTGCTTGGCGCGGCTCACGGCCAGGGCGTCCGCCGGGACGTCGCGCGTGACCGTCGAGCCGCTCGCGACGTAGGCGCCGGCGCCGACGGTGACCGGGGCCACGAGCTGCGAGTCGCTTCCGATGAAGGCGCCGTCCTCGAGCGTCGTGACGTGCTTCCGGTAGCCGTCGTAGTTGCAGAAGATCACGCCGGCGCCGACGTTCACGCCGCGGCCGATCTCTCCGTCGCCCACGTAGGCGAGGTGTCCCACGCTCGAGCCTTCGCCGATGCGGGTCTTCTTGGTCTCGCAGAAGTTCCCGACCTTCACCTTCGGGCCGAGCTCGCTTCCGGGCCGCAGGTGCGCGAAGGGGCCTACCTTCGCGTCGGGTCCCACCGTGCTCTCGTTCGCCACGGTGTAGGGCTTGAGGTAGGCGCCGGCGGCGACCTCGACGTCCTCGAGCACGCAACCGACGTCGACGTGCGCGCCGGGGCCGATGCGGCAGCGTCCCCGGAGGTGCACGCCCGGCGAGAGCCGCGCGTCCGGCGCCACCTCGCAGTCCGCGTCGATGTAGGTCGCGGCCGGGTCCACGATGCCCACGCCGCCACGCGCGAGCGTCTCGTTGATGCGCGCCTGGAGCACCGCCCGCACCGTGGCGAGCTGGCTGCGGTCGTTCACGCCGAGGAGCTCGCCGAGGTCCCCGGGCACGTCCACGACCCGATCCTCAGCCCCCGTCGCCGCAGCCGCCGCCGTGGCGGCCAGGTCCGTGAGGTAGAGCTCACCCTGCGCATTGTCGTCTCGGAGCTCGCTCAGCGCCCGGCGGAGGAAGTCGCCGCGGACGACGTAGATCCCCGGGTTCACGTCTTTCACCGCCTGCTCGTCCGCGCTGCAGTCCTTCTGCTCGCGGATCGCCACCACGGTGCCGTCCGCGTCGCGCAGCAGACGCCCGTAGCCCGTCGGGTCGTCGAGGCGCGACGACATCATCCCGAAGGGACGCGACCCGGTCGCGGCGAGGAGCGCCCGAAGCGTCTCCGGACGCACGCAAGGGCAGTCGCCCATGCTGATGAGCACGGGGCCGTCGAAGTCCCCGAGCCCCGCGTCCGGCGCCTCGACGGCGCAGCGCACGGCGTGCCCCGTTCCCCGCGGGTCGTCCTGCACGGCGAAGGCGACGCGCTCGCCGAAGCGTGCCCGAAGCGCGGCCTCCACGGCGTCGCGCGCGTGGCCCACGACGACCACGGCCCGGGTCGCCCCGGCGTCGAGCACCGCGTCGACGGCCCAGTGAATCATCGGCCGCCCGGCGATGGGGTGGAGCACCTTGGGCAGCTCGGACTTCATCCGCGTGCCCTTGCCCGCGGCCAGCACGACGGCGATGGCGTCGCTCATGCTTCCTCCTCGGCGGCGGCGTCCGCCTCTCCGGCGAGGCGGCGAAGGTCGCCCTCGACGCTCGCCTCACCCACCAGGTACGTCGCGAGGCGCGAGAGCGCCGCCACGTCATGCACGTCTTCCTCGAACGCGGGCACCTCGACGAAGGGGACCGCGTTTGCGAGGCGGTTCCGAAGCCGGTCCGTCTCGATGCGGTCCGCGACGGCGCGCATGCGCTCGTCCTCGAGGGCGCGGCCCATGCGCGCGTGCACGTCGCGGACGTCGACGGCGTCGCCCGCGAGCGCGTTGGCAAGCGCCGCACGCTGAGCCTCCACGGGCGCCGAAGGCGCCGGGAAGAGCGTGTGCACGCCATTCACCACGACGCCATCGCGGCGCATCCCGTAGTCGCCGAGCCGGTCCCCGAAGAAGATCGCTTCGCGGATGGCCATGGGCGCCGGGCTCGTGACGATGACGAAGGCCACGTCGTCGCCGCGAAGGTCCCGCGCGACCTCCTCGGCGCGCGCCTGGAAGCCCCCGAAGAGCTCGTTCATGCCCGTGACGAACTCGGCCACCTGCTCGAGGAAGCCGGCGCCCGTGAAGCGGCTGAGGCCCTTCAGCACCAGGTTGGTGCTCTTGGCGACGAGCTCGGCGAAGAAGCCGCGCCCGTCGCCCTCGCGGAAGGCCTCGATGAACCAGCGCATGGCCGGGCTGTCGATGGCCGCGATCATCTTCTCCGGCGCGTCGAGAAAGTCGAGAGCGTTCGACGTAGGCGGCGTGTCGAGCACGACCAGATCGAAGCGCGGGTCGTCCTTCACCGCGTGGAGCTTCTCCATGGCCATGTACTCGCTCGTGCCCGCGAGGGAGCCGGCGACGTAGCCGTAGATGTCGTTCCGGAGGATCTTCTCGGCGGCCTGCGGGCTCGAGGCCGTCTTCCGGACGAGCTCGTCGAAGGTGCGCTTCGTATCGAGCATCATCGCGGAGAGGCTCCCGCGGAGCGGCAGGCCTTGCGCCGCGAAGATCTCGGCGCCGATCTGCTGTTCGTCGGAGGCGATGCGGTCGAGGCCCAGGCTGTTGGCGAGGCGTCGCGCCGGGTCGATGGTCAGCACGAGCACGCGCTTGCCGTCCATCGCGGCGCGTACCCCGAGCGCGGCGGCCGTCGTCGTCTTGCCCACGCCGCCGCTGCCGACCGTGACGACGACCCGGTGCGTGGCGAGCACCTCCGAGAGGCTTCGGTCCGCGGTGGTCTGCGTCGCGGTGCCGTTCGGCGCGCTGGCGTTCATCGCGGCACGGCCATAGCACGCTCCACCGGCTCCGCGGAGCCGCCGCGCCCCCGGAGAGGCCTCGGCGTCGCGAGCGCCTCGAGGAGCAGGCGTTCGTGCTGCGCTTTCATGGCTTCGCTCATGCGGTGGGGAATCTCCGGAAAGGTCTCGAGGAGCGCGTCGAAGCCGCGGGCGTCGAGCCCTGCGTAAAGGGCGCGCGTCCGCCCCAGCCCCATGATGGGATCGGCCTCGCCGTGGAGCGCACGGATGCGCGGTGTCTCCGATGGACGCGCCTCCCGGGCCAGCGCAGCGGGCACCCAGGCCCCGAGCGGGACGGCGGCGCGCAGCGTCTCCGGGTGCCGGAAGGCGAGCGCGAGCGTGAGCATGCCCCCCTGGCTGAAGCCCGTGACGACGGGACGCCCGCGCGTCCGATGGCGCGCCTCGAGCTGGACGAGGAAGGACGCGAGCTCGTCCGCGCGGACGCGCAGCTCGTCCGCGAGGTCCCGGTCGCGCCCGTCGAGGACGCTCGTCGCGAGCCAGCTCCATCCCACGCCGAGCCCCTCGGGCGCGAAGGGGAGCACCAGGCGAACGGGAAGCCCCTCGGTGTAGTCCCCGGTGGGGATGCGCGGGCCGTCGCCGCGGCCGTGAAGGACGAGCACGAGCGGGCGCGGCGTGCCTTCCGGGGCCGCGCCGAGCTCCACCTCGAGGTAGCGGAAGCGAAGGTCCTCGTGCAGCGCGACCCGCATGCCGCGCGCGCCTGGAGGCGGCGAGAGCGGCCGGCCGGCGGCGCGGCGCTCTACGGGGAGCTCGGGCGCCACGGTCGGCAGCGGCGGCTGCGCCGGCGTGCTCAGGGCGGGCCAGAGGAGCAGCGCCAGGAGTCCTCCAGCTCGGCGCGGCACACGCGCTTGCCGCATGCGACCGGGACGGGCGGGGGCTGGGCCGGTTACGTCGAAAGGGGCAGTTCACCGGGATTGACCGTAGGATCACCGAATGGCGCCCGCGCGCCGAGCTCGCCCATGACTGACGCCCACGATCCCGACCCTGCCCAGGCTCCGGCTTCGGCCCGCCTCCTCGGCACCCTCGCCGTCTTTCTCGGCGGCCTCGCCGTGCTCTCGGTGCTCTGTTTTCACTTCCCGGCCTGGCTGACCACGCCGCGGCTCCGAGCGGTCTACGACGTCGAGACGCTCCGCGTGGTCTTGCTGAGCGGCATGGTGCTGGGCGCGGCCTTCGGCACCTTCGCCTTCTTCCGCGGGGCCCGGCGCCTCGGGGGCCTCGGCCTCGCGCTCCTGCTCGTCGCGCAGTGGATGGGCGGGGCCACGGTGACCGTCGACGACTTCGACGACCCGGTGGTCTCCTTCGGCGTCGACTGGCTCGTGCTCGCGCTCTTCGCCAACACCGTGGCCTTCGTCTTCATCGAGCGGCTCTTCCCGCGCCGGAAGGACCAGAAGATCCTCCGGAACGAGTGGCGTCTGGACCTCACCTACTACGCGGTGAACCACCTCCTCATCAGCGTGATCCTGCTGGTGACGACCTTCTTCAGCGAAGGGCTCTTCGGCTGGGCCGTGCACGACGGGCTCCAGGCGCTCGTGCGAAGCCAGCCGCTGTGGCTGCAGATCGCCGAGGTGATGCTCGTGGCCGACCTCGTGCAGTACGCCGGGCACCGGATGATGCACGAGCACCCGCGGCTCTGGGCGTTCCACGCCGTGCACCACTGCCCGGCCGAGATGGACTGGCTGAGCGGATCGCGCATCCACTTTCTCGAGGTGCTCTTCACGCGCTCGACGGTCATCCTGCCGCTCTACCTGCTCGGGTTCAGCGAGGCGGCGACGGGTGCCTACGTCGTGTGGGTCGGCATCCAGGGCGTGTTCATCCACTCGAACGTGGGGCTCGATTTCGGGCCGCTCCGGCACCTCTTCGTGACGCCGCACTTCCACCACTGGCACCACTCCGCCGACCCGGAGGCCATCGACCGGAACTACGCCGCGAACCTCGCCTTCATCGACCGCCTCTTCGGCACCTACCTGGACGTTCCCAAGGACCGCTGGCCCGAGACCTACGGCGTGGTGGGCAAGCCGCTGCCGACGACCCTGGTCGGCCAGCACCTCTACCCCTTCGTCGCGCCGCCGACGGGCGCCGC
>CALCTH010000618.1 GCA_937893795.1 uncultured Myxococcales bacterium
GCGCCCGCGCCGCCCGGCGGCGCGCCGACGTCCCGCCCCCCCCGGTGCCGCGCATCACGCCACCGCGCGCGAGTGGAGAGGACGCGCCCGGCTCGCGCTTCGGTCGCCTCGAGGGCGACGTGCGGGGCCGCGGCACGGACGCGCCGGTGCCCGGAGCCGAGCTCACCTTCACGCGGGACGGGGCGAGCGTGAGCGTCCGGAGCGACGAACGTGGGCACTTCGTGCTCGAGGCGAGCGCGCCCGGCGTGCATACGCTCGCGGTCGTCGACGCCGAAGGCTTCACGCCCTGGTCGCCGAGCTGGGGGCATAGCCCCGTCCGCTACACGGCGCGCCCGGGACGGGTCGTCCGCGGTCTCCGCATCCGTCTCGCGCCCGCCTCGCGGCTCACGGTGGAGGTGGTCGACGGCGAGGGCGCTCCGGTGCCGGGGGCCGAGCTCCGCGTGCTGGGTCCCGCCGGACGCCCGCTTCCCGTGGGCGACCCTTCGCGTACCGGCGCGAGCGGCGAGAGCCGACTTCCCGCGCCCGAAGGCTCCCTCGTCGAGGCGCGAGTGGAGCGAGCGGGGACCACGCTCCGCGGGCGCGCGCGCGTCGACCTGCGGGCGACCCTGGCGCGCCGCCTTCGCATCGTGCTCGGGGGGCCCACGGAGTCGGCGGTGCTGGCCGGTGAGGTGCGCGACCTCGAGGGCGCGCCCATCTCCGGCGCGCTGGTACGTGCGACGCCGGCCAACGAGGGGGACTCGCTCCGGCCGGAGCACCAAGCGCTCACCGGGCCCGAGGGGCGCTTTCGTCTGGCGACCGTCGATCGGACCACCTACGACGTGGAGGCGCGCGCGACGGGCTTCGCACGGGAGGCGCAGCGAATCGATGCGCCGAACGAGGCGCTCGCGCTGGTGCTCGGCGCCGAGGCGGGGCTCCGCGGCCAGGTCGAGGGGCCGGACGGCGAGCCTGCAGCTGCGTTCGCGCTGCTCGTGAGCGCGGTCCTCGGACCGGTCGAGCGGAGCCTCCGAGGCGCCCTCGAGGTCTACACGGACGACGGCCGCTTCGAGGTCGGAGGCCTCGCCAGCGGCGTGTACGAGCTGCGCGCCGTGGTGGAGGGCGCCGCTCCGAGCGCGCCGCTCCGGGTGAACCTGCCCCCGGCGCAGTGGCGGGACGTCGGCGTGCTTCGCGTCGCCGCAGGCGGAGGGCTGCGCGGTGTGGTGCGCGGCGGCACCGACGGCCAGGAGCGTCTCGAGGGGGCGTGGGTGACTCTGGAGGGCGCGGCCGGCGAGGCACCGCTCGCGCTGCGTCGCGAAGCGCGGAGCGACGCCAGCGGCCACTTCCGCCTCGAGGGCCTGGCTCTCGGCCCCCGCTCGCTCACCGTCACGGCGCCGGGCCATCACGTGCGCATCGTCAGCGCCGTCGTGATCGCCGAGGGCGAGCCGACCGAGGTCGAGGTGCAGCTCGATGCCCTGGCGACGGAGGAGGAAGAGGCTCGGCTCCAGCTGGTGGGGATAGGCGCCGTGCTCTCCGCGTCGGGCGAGGGCCTCGAGATCGGCCGCGTGCTGGAGGGCGCCGGCGCCGCTCGGGCGGGCCTCGGCGCCGGAGACACCATCCTCGCCATCGACGGGCAGGCCGTGACCGAGCTTGGCTTCGAGGGTTCCATCGAACGCATCCGCGGGGCCGAGAACAGCGCGGTCATGCTCCGCGTCCGCCGAGGCGACGCGGAACGCGACGTGCGCGTGATCCGCGTCCGGGTCGAGACGTGATTCGCGCCCCGACCGCCCGCGTCGCGCTGCTGCTGGTGGTGGCGGCGTGCGGTGCGGGCGCGATGGCAGCGGAGACGGCGACGGACACGGACACGGAAGCGGAAGCGGAAACGGAAACGGAAACGGAAACGGAAACGGAAACGCGCCCCCCCTCCCCCTCCGCGAGCCGCTCCATCGGCGGACCCAACGACGGACGCCTGGAGGGCGGCGTGGCGCTCCCTCTCGAGGGTCCGGGCTTTCGCTTCAACCCGCGCCGCGATCCCGCGGCGCGCTTCGGTACCGCGGAGGTCGTGGCGCAGCTAAGGGCGGCGGCGGAGCGGGCCGCCGGCGAGGTGCCTTTCGTCATCAACGACCTCGGCTACCGCGAGGGCGGCCCGATTCCCCATCATGGCTCCCACCGCGCGGGCCGCGACGTGGACGTGCTCTTCGCGATGCGGGGCCCCACGGGCGAGCCGCATCCACCGGTCGGCGCCTTCTTCGACCCCGCGGGCCGCGGCGTGGATTTTCGCGACCTCACGGACCCGACCGACGACGTCCCGCTCACGTTCGACGCCACGCGGACCTGGCGCTTGCTCGAGGCCCTCATCGAGGGCGAAGACGACGCCGGCGCACCGCTTCAGCGCGTGTTCGTGGTCGAGCACCTTCGATCGGCCCTCCTCGCCACGGCTGCGCGCCTCGACGCACGACGCGCGACGCGCGACCGCTTCGCGATGATCAGCTGCCAGCCCGGCAGCCCCCACGACGACCACCTGCACCTCCGCTTCTTCTGCGCGCCGAAGGACATCCCGCGGGGCTGCGAGGACACGGCGCCGCACTACCCCTGGCGCCGCCGGGCGCTCGAAGGCCTCGGCCTCACCATGCGCCGCCATCGGCCGCGGCCGGATCGTCCGCGCGCCGCCACGGTCAGCGCGGCCGAGGCCCGGGCCGCGGCGGGGCCGCTCCATACCGAGGTACGGCGCTGGCTCGACCGGCGCGAGGCCTGGAGCGAGGCGCCGCATCCCGGCCGTCCATGGTGCCGCTAGCCCCTCCTCAAACCCGTTCGAGCGTGGTCAGCAGCGGCCCTCCCGAGGGCAGGCGCACCTGACGCCGCGTGACGAAACCGAGGCGCTCGTAGAACCCCAGGTTCTCTTCGGCTCCCGTATCGAGCAGCGCCGGCACGCCCGCGCTTCGCGCCCGGTCGAGGCCCGGGGCCAGGACGGCGCGCCCGTGACCGCGGCCCCGCTGCGGAGCCTCCGTCGCCACCAGCGCGAGATACCAGAACGCGGCGGGACGTTCGCGCTCCACGCGCTCGCTCGCCGCTGCCGCGTCACCGAAGCGTCGACCTCCAACGGCTCGGTAGACGGCCGGAAGCAGCCGAAGCTGCTCGAGAGCCGAGAGCTCCCATGTCCCCGGCGGCATCCACACGGCGACGGAGCGCAGCGTGCCCGCCTCCTCGCAGATCTCGACGCAGCCGCGCTGCCAGGCGAGCCGGTCGAGCACCAGCCGAACGTAGGCCTTGCGCCGCCGCGCCGGATGGCTGGTCAGCCTGCCGACGATGGGGTCATCCGCGAAGGCGCCCTCGAGGAGCCGGCGAAGCCCCGGCCGGTCGACGTCCTCCGCCGCGCGAACGCGCACGCCCTCACGTCCTCTGGAGCGCCGCGAAACGTCGCGCGTGGAAGGCCTCGTCACCGAAGAGGCTCATGAGCGCGTGCACCCGCTTGAAGTAGAGCCCGACGTCGTGCTCGTCGGTGACGCCGATGCCGCCGTGGAGCTGAATCGCCTGACGCGCGATGAAGGCGCCGCCGGTCGCGAGCTGGATCTTGGCAGCGCTGATGGCCTCCTGGCGCGCACGGGCGGCGGCCGCGTCGGACGCGGGGGCGTCGGCGCGCCCCACGGCCTCGAGGGCGATGGAGCGGAGCAGCTCCATCTCCACGAACATGTCCACGGCACGATGCTGCAGCGCCTGGAAGCTCCCGATCTTCGCGCCGAACTGCTCGCGCGTCTTCAGGTACTCGAGGGTCATGGCAAGCATCGCCTGGCACACGCCCACGCCTTCCGCGACGGCGGCCGCGGCGCCGAGTGCCTGCACGTGCACGAGCACCTCGCTCGCGGGCGCGGCCGGGAGCCGCGCGTTGGCCGGTACCCGCACGCTCTCGAATGTCTCGGTCGCGCCGCGGTGCCCGTCGATGAAGCGCACCAGCTCGCGCGTCAGCCCCTCGGCGCCGGCCTCCACCACGAAGAGCGCCGGCGCGTCGCCGAGGCGCGCGCTCACCACGAAGGCCTCCGCCGCGTGCCCCGCGAGCACGAAGACCTTGGTGCCCGAGAGGACGTAGCCCTCCCCGTCCGCTCGAGCCCACGTCTCCCGCGGCTCCGGTGCGTAGCGGGCGGTGCGCTCGGCATGCGCGAAGGCGAGGACGCGCTCGCCGGCGAGGAGCGCTTCGAGCCAGCGTTCCTGCTGGGCGGCGGAGCCGGCCAGTCGGAGCGCGCTACCGGCGAGCACCACGCAGGGCAAATAGGGCTCCGGCACGAGGCTCTTGCCGAGCTCCTCGAGCACGAGCCCTACGTCGACCATGCTCCCGCCGAAGCCGCCAAGCTCCTCGGCGAAGGGTACGGCGAGCCAGCCGAGCTCACCCATCCGTGCCCAGACGCTCCGATCGAAGCCCTCGCCCTCGGCGTTTCGGAGCCGCCGAAAGCGCTCCACGGTCGAGTCCTTCTTGGCGAACTCGGCGACGGTCTTGGCCAGCAGCTTCTGGTCGTCGGTGCGATCGAAATCCATCGTGATCTCCGTTCGCGACTCAGGCCTTCGGCAGGCCCAGGATGAGCTTGGCGATGATGTTCTTCTGGATCTCGTTGCTGCCGGCGTAGATGGTCGTCGCGCGATTGTAGGCGAACTGCGGACCCACGTTTTCCTCGTAGGGCGGCACCACTCCGGGTGGGTTATGCCAACTGAGCGCGTTGTGGCCCATGAGCTCCATGGAGAGCTCGTCGGCCCGCTGCACGAGCTCCGACCCCACCAGCTTGAGGATCGACGTCTCGGGCCCGGGATGCTTGCCCTTCTGCTGCTCCGCGAGCGCGCGATACACGGTCATGCGGTGCGCGCGCAGCCGGGCCTCGAGGCGGGCGATGCGCCCCTCCCAATGCGGGTCCTCCAGGAGCGGCCGGCCGTCCTCGCCGGTCGTGTGGGCCGCAATGCGCCGGGCGCTGCGGAGGGTACGTGCCGTCGCCCCCACGGCGCTCACGAGCGTGCGCTCGTGGCCGAGGAGCGCCTTCGCGAGGGTCCACCCACCGTTCAGCGGACCGAGGAGGTTCTCCTTGGGGACCTTCACGCCCTCGAAGTAGGTGTCGCAAAACGCCGGCGTGTTCCCGAGCGTCTCGAAGGGCTTCACGTCGACGCCCGGCGAATCGAGGTCGATGAGAAGAAAGCTGATTCCCGCCTGCTTCTTGCCTTCGTTCGACGTGCGTACGAGGCAGAAAATCCAGTCGGCATACTGGGCATAGGTGGTCCAGGTCTTCTGGCCCGTCACGACGAAGTGGTCACCAGCGTCTCGGGCTTCACACCGGAGAGACGCCAAATCACTGCCAGCATTCGGCTCCGAATAGCCCTGGCACCATACCTCTTCCCCACTGAGGATCGTGGGAAGAAAACGCGCCTTCTGGGCGTCCGTGCCGAAGCGCTGGAGCAGCGGGCCCACCATGACGAGCCCGAAGGGGCTGAGGCTTGGGGCCCCCGCCGCCTCCATCTCCTCCTTGAAGATGAACTGCTGCGTCGCCGTGAAGCCCGGCCCGCCGTGCGCCTCCGGCCAGTGGGGCGCGGCCCAGCCCTTGGCGTGAAGGATGCGATGCCACTCCATCACCTCGGGCATGGAGAAGTGGCGACCATCCCTCGCCTTGTCGGCGAGCGGGGGCGGCAGGGCGCCGGCGACGAAGGCCCGGACCTCGGCGCGGAAGGCCTCTTCCTCGGGAGTGAAGGCGAGCTCCATGGCGCCACCATAGCGGAAGGGCGCCCGGAGTGAACCGCGATTCAGTCTTTTTCGCACCGGAACGTCGCGGAGGCGGCTGCGATTCCGCAGACTCGGGGGGCGACATGACAACCTCCGCCTTCTACGACGTGGCGACGCTCGACGGCCTGGCCGTGACGGAGGTGGAGGGTGCACCGCTCGCGTTGATCGAGCTCGACGCACGCGGTCGGGTCCTCCGGCGGAGCGGTGCCGCCGCCGAGCTGCTCGGCGCGGCGGCGTTCCCGGGGGCGGCCTTCCTCGAGGAGCTCGGTCCTGCCGAGGCGGCCCTGGCTCTCGGCGAGCGCCTCAGCGCCGGCGGGCAGGAGGCGACCTTCGCGCTTTCCCTCGAGGGCGCCCGAGGCCTCACGCGCGTGCAGGTCCACGCGCTGCCGGCGGCCGGCGATCGGCTGTGGCTCGTGCTGGAGCCGGCGCCCCCGGAGCCATCGCCCCGGGCGCCCGGGAAGGAGAGCCCCGGCAGCCAGCGGATCGACGATGCCTGGGAGCGAACCGTTGCCCCGGCCTCCATCGATCTTCGCGCCGTGCCGAAGGAGGAGTGCGCGGCGGAGCCCATTCATCGCCCGGAGTCGATTCAAGCCCACGGTGCGCTCTTCGCCGTGGACGTTCGGAGCGGGCTCGTGGAGAGCGTCAGCGCCAACCTCGAGGGCATGCTCGGCATCGATCTCTCGCCCGGGCAGCCCACCACGGGCCTGCCCCTGGCGCTGGCCAGCGAGCTGGAGGTGATGCGTGACGAGGCCCCCACGGACCCGCCCGTGCGCCGTCATCTCCGCTTGGGGGAAGGTCCTCCCCTGCCCCTCGACGCGCATCTCCATCGCTGGGACGGCCGCGTCGTCGTGGAGCTGATACCGCGGGACCTCGAGGACGCCGTCGGGCCCTACCTCGAGCTTCTCCTCGAGACCCAGCGCGCCCTCGAGGGAGCGTCCGCGCCGCGCGCCTGGGAGATCGGCTGCGAGGCGCTGCAGGAGGCCACGGGCTTCCACCGCATCCTCGGCTACCGGATGAACGCCGAAGGACGAGGCACGGTGACGGCGGAGGCCCGCGTGGGCCCCCTCGAGTCGCTGCGGGGCCTGACCTTTCCCGCCCACGACATCCCGCCGCAGGCTCGGGACCTCTACCGACGCCAACGCGCGCGCTTCTGTCCCCGCGTCCGCTACGTGCCCGTACCGCTCCGCGCCCGCACGGGGGCCCGCGCCATCGACCTCACCTTCGCGACGCTGCGCGCCGCGTCGCCCTTCTACCAGCAGTACCAGCGCAACATGGGTGTCGCCGGCTCGCTGAGCCTCTCGGTCATGATCGACGACCGACTCGGCGGGCTGCTCATCGGGCATCACGCGGTCCCGCGGCACGTCCCGCATCACGCGCGGAGCGCGGCCGAGGGCATCGCGCACCTGCTGGGGGCCCGGCTGACGGAGCATTGGGTGCGTACGCAGGCCACGCGCAACGCGCGGGTGCGCGCCGGCTTCGGCGAAGTGGTGCGACGCCTGGCGGCGTGGGACGGCGAAACCGCGGACGAGGCGCTCCTCGAGCATCTCTCGAGCACCTTCGAGGCCGACGGTGCGGCGGTGGTCACGAGCGGCGGCACGCGCTGCAGCGAGCCGGCGTTGGCACGGTGGGCCGAAGAGCTGGTGGGACGCCTCGGCGCGCGGGCCGCCCACGAGCCCGTGTGCACGGCGCAGCTCCGGAGCCTCTGGCCCGAGGCGCCGCGGGACCCTGCAGGCGGCGTGGTGGTGGCGCCGCTGACCGCCCTCGGCATGAGCCTCGTCGCCTACCGGCGCGAGACTCAGACGCCCACGCTTTGGGGCCGCGCGAGCGAGGGCATCCCCGGGGTCATCGAGCGCTGGACGCAGCCGCAGGAGGGCTTCGCCGAGCCCTGGGACGCGCTCTCGCTGGGCGTCGCCGGTGAGCTGCATACGGAGCTCGGCGATGCGCTCGGCCCGCTCTTCGCGAGCCGCCGCCTCCTTCGCCTCAACGCCGATGCCGCGCCGCTCGGCGTGGTCCGCACCCGTCCGGACGGCCGCATCGTCGAAGCCAACGCCAGCGCCGAATCCGTGCTGGGACCGGGCAGCCTCGCGCGATCACCGCTGGGCGAGCGTCTCGTGGGCTGGCGACCGGAAGAGGGGATCGCGCCCGAGCGCTTCGTGACGCGACCGGATGGCCTCGAGGTGCCCGTGCGGGTGCATACGGCCCGCGTCGACGTGCCCACGGCCGCCGGCTTCTTCGTGTTCCTCCAGGACCTCCGGCCCCTCCGGAAGCTCGAGCGAGAGTTGGCGGAGGCCCAGCGCCTCGAAGAGACGGCGACGCTCGCGACGGGCGTCGCTCACGACTTCAACAACACGCTCGGCGTCATCCTCGCCAACGTCGAGCTCCTCGACGCTCACGTGGACGACGCCGGCCGCGGCATGCTCGACGACGCGCGCGACGCCGCCCAGGACGGCAGGCGCATCGCCGCGGAGATGCTCACGGTGGCCGGTGCGCGGGCCGACGGTCCCGTCGGCCCCGTCGATCTCCGGGACGCGCTGCCGGGCTGTCTCCGCATGCTCCAGCTCCTCTCCGGCGCCGGCGTGGAGGTGAACCTGACCTGGGGCCCGGGTACGGAAGCCGAGGACCCGCTGGCCGTGAGCATGGGGGCCGGCGCCCTCTATCGCGTCCTCATCAACCTGGTCAGCAACGCTCGCGACGCGATGGAGGGCCGGGGGCGCATCGGCCTCCGCGTGGAGCGTCACGACGGGGACACCCTGCTCTTCGTCGAGGACTCGGGTCCGGGCATCCCGGACGACGTGCGCGAGCGCGCGTTCCAGCCCTTCTTCACCACGAAGGCGCGCGGCGTGGGCACGGGCCTCGGTCTTTTCGTCGTGGCGAACCTGGTCCAGGGCGTGGGTGGCGACGTCGCCTTCGAGGCGCCC
>CALCTH010000619.1 GCA_937893795.1 uncultured Myxococcales bacterium
TGAAGGCCGGCGTGCCCAGGATGGCGCCGAGCCGGGTCCGCCCGCGTCGCTCCGCGAGCGCCTCGAGGCGCGCCACGCCGAAGTCGAGCAGCTTCACCTGCCCCTCGTGCGTGAGGAAGACGTTGCCGGGCTTGAGGTCCCGGTGGAGCACCCCCGCGTCGTGCGCGACGGTGAGCACCTCGAGGAGCGCATCGGTCAAGGCGAGTGCCTCGGCGAGGGGCACGCGACCGACGCGACCGAGGCGTCGCTCCAGGCTCTCGCCCTCGAGGAGCTCCATGACGAGGAAGGCCGAGCCTTCGTCGCCGACCTCGTCGTCGAAGACGGTCACGGCGCCGGGGTGGTGCACCCGGTTGCTCACGATGGCCTCGCGCCGGAAGCGCTCGCGCACCCGCTTGTCACCCTCGTGGCGCGGGTGGAGGACCTTGATGGCCACGCGGTGGCCGTTGCGGTGCGTGGCGGCGTAGACGGCGGCCATGCCTCCCAGGCCGAGCAGCTGATCGAGGCGCCACTTGCCACCAAAGGAGCTGCCGACGCGCGAGAGCACCTCGCCGAAGAGCGGATGCCGGTGCTTACCGGCCTCGCGCAGCGAGGGATCGAGCTGCCCCACCGCCTCCGCCGCGCGCGCCGACGCCACGCTCGGACTCTCGACCCGCTCGTTCACCCCGTCTCAGGCTACCACCGCCCCCCCGCAACCTCCCCTTTCAGGGCGTATCCCCTACCTTATTCTCGCCTGGCGGAGGAGCTCGCCCCAGGACGGGCGGCTGCCGCTCAGGAGCAGGCCGATGCGGAAGAGCCGCGCGCCGACGCGGATCGCGAGCCACGTGGACATCAGCAGCACCGCGAGGGCCAGCAGGATCTCCCACGTCGCGATGCCCGCCGGGTCGAGCGAGGTACGCACGACCACCGTGAGTGGCGCGCTGAAGGGAAGGATGGTGAGCAGCTTGCCGACGCTCCCGTGCGGCTCCTCGAGGAGGATCACGAGCAGCATGAGCGGCAGCACCGCCAGGAGCGCCCAGCCGAGCGTGAGCTTCTGGCTCTCCGGGACGCTGCTCCCGAGCGAGCCCGTGGCGAGCATGAGCGACCCGATGAAGAGGTAGCCGAGCACGAAGAAGAGCGGCGAGAGCAGCAGGGCCTCCCAAGGGAGCGGGATGGAGAGCGAGGTGAAGAGCGCGGCCACGGTCCCCGCGCCGCCCACGACCATGAAGGCCCACACCACGAACTGGAGCAGCCCCGCCGCGCCCAGGCCGAGGAGCTTGCCCGTGAGCAGCTCGTCCGGATCCGTCGAGCTCAGGAGCACCTCGACCAGCTTGCTCTCCTTGTCGAGCGCGACGGTCTGCACGAGGTAGCCGCTCGCCGAGAGCAGCGCCGTCAGCAGCAGGACGCCCAGCATGAAGGGCGCCCCGGATCGCACGAGCAGCTCGAGAGCCTGGTCCTGCGCCGAGCGCCGCTCGCCCTCGCGGGTGACCGTCTCCCGTTCGACCTCCATGGGGTCGAGCACCCGGTCGCGCGTGGCGGCGTCGACGCCCGCGTCGCGCAGGAGCCGGTCGACGAGGAGCCGCGCGAGCACGGGCTCGGCCGTCGCGCTCCGGACGCTGAGCAGCGGCCCGGCTTCGGCGGCATAGGCGCGCACCCGGCCGGCCCCCCGGTTGGCGCCGCCGAGTCCGTAGCTGCCCCCGAGCCCGCCGCCTTCTTGGGCCGCGAGCGCCGGCGCCGCGCGCTCCATGCGCTCGAGGAGCACGGGCCCGAGCGTGACGTGGCCGTCGTCGCCCCAGACCTCGGGACCGAGCAGGTTCGCCTGGTCGACGACGCCGTAGGCGGCCACCCGCTCGACCTTGCGCGCGAGGAACCACGCCTGGAGGCCGAGCATGCCGCCGCCGACGAGGGTGAAGAAGAGCGGCAGGCCGAAGGTGACGAGCAGGTACGAGGGCCGCGACGCGATCTGGAGGAACTCGAAGCGCGCGATGGTGCGCACCTTGTCCGCGCGGATCATTGCGCGGCCTCTGCCGGCGCGGCCGCCAACGCATCCTTCGATGCGCCGACGCTCGCCAAGAAGATCTCCTCCATGGTGGCGAGCCGCTCGTCGAAGCCGGCCACGGGCAGCCCGGCGTCGACGAGCGCGCGGAGCACGGCCGGCGCTTCGCTGTCCGGGGCGAGGCGGAGCTGCTGAAAGATGCCGTCGGGGCTCACGGCCTCGATGTGCGCGGCCAGGCTCGGCGGCAGCGGGTCCGGCAGCGTGCCGTGCTGGAGCCGAAGGCGCGCCGCGCGGGGCGCGTGGCGGCGGCGCACGTCGTCGAGCGTGCCGTAGACGACGAGCGCGCCGCGGTGCACGACGCCGACGCGGTCACAGAGCGCCTCGACCTGGTTCATCAGGTGCGTAGAGAGGATGGTCGTGCGCCGGGCGGCGCGCCGCTCGGCGATGAGCGCTTTGACGAGCTCGACGTTGATCGGGTCGAGGCCGCTGAAGGGCTCGTCGAGCACGACGAGCTCCGGGTCGGTCATGAGCGCGCCGGCGAGCTGCACCTTCTGGCTCATGCCCTTGGAGAGCGTCTCGACGTTTTGCGTCGCGACGTGGCTCAGGCCGACGCGCGCGAGCCACGCCTCGGCCCGCTCGCGGGCGGCGCGCCGGCCCAGGCCCTTGAGCTCGCCGAGGTAGGCGAGCATCGAGCGCACCTTGGTCTTCTTGTAGAGGCCGCGCTCCTCCGGGAGGTAGGAGACGCGGTCGAGGCCCGCGCGGGAGAGCGGCGCGCCGAAGAGGCGCACGCTGCCTTCGTCGGCGCGGACGATGTCGAGGCCGATGCGGATGAGCGTGGTCTTACCGGCGCCGTTGGGTCCGAGGAGCCCGAAGACCTCGCCGGGCGCGACCTCGAGGCTCACGCCGTGGAGCGCGGTGGTGCGCCCGAAGCGCTTCCCCACGTTCTGGTAGGCGAGCACCGGCGCGGTGTTCATCTCGCCGCCCTGCTCATCTCGCCGCCCTGCTCATCTCGCCGCCCTGTTCATCTCGCGGCCCTGTTCATCTCGCCGCCCTGCTCACTTCGCCGCGCGGTTCACTTCGCGGCCGTCTCATGGCGTGAGCTCGGTGCGGCCGCCCACGTAAGGCTGGAGCGCCTCGGGAAGGGCGACGCTCCCGTCCTCGCGCTGGTACTGCTCGAGCAGCGCGACGAGCGTGCGGCCGACGGCGAGGCCGGACCCGTTGATCGTGTGGAGCAGCTGCGGCTTCGGCTTCTTCTTGCCGCCGCTTCCCTTCGCCGCAGCGTCACTCGCGGGCCGGAAGCGCGCCTTCATGCGCCGCGCCTGGAAGTCGCCGAACCAGGAGCAGCTCGAGATCTCCCGGTAGGCCTGCTGGCCCGGGAGCCAGACCTCGAGGTCGATGCACTTGTGGGCCCCGAAGCCGAGGTCGCCGGCGCAGAGCTCGACGGCGCGGTAGTGAAGGCCGAGGCGCTGGAGGATGGCCTCGGCGTGCGCGACGAGGAGCGCGTGCTCCTCGAGGGCCTCTTCCGGGTGCACGAAGCGCACGAGCTCCACCTTCTGGAACTCGTGCACGCGGATCATGCCGCGCGTGTCCTTGCCGTAGGAGCCGGCCTCGCTGCGGAAGCACTGGGTGCGCGCGACGTAGCCGAGGGGCAGCGAGGCCGCGTCGAGGATCTCGTCCGCGTGCAGGTTCGTGACGGGAACCTCGCCCGTCGGAATCAAGTAGAGGTCCGGGCCGCGCTCGTCCCCGTCTTGCACCGCCTCGAGCGCCTCGTGCCGAGCGATCTTGAAGAGGTCGTCCTCGAACTTCGGGAGCTGGCTCGTCCCGAGGAGGGACGCGTCCTTCACGAGCGAGGGCACCGAGACCTCGTCGTAGCCGTGCGCGTCGACGTGCACGTCGAGCATGAGCTGCGCGAGGGCTCGTTCGAGGCGCGCGCCCATGCCGCGAAGCACGACGAAGCGCGCGCCGCTGATCTTTCGGGCGCGCTCGAGGTCGAGCAGCCCGAGCCCCTCGGCGAGGGCGACGTGGTCCTTGGCTTCGAAGCCGAGCTCGGGCTTGTCGCCCACGGTGCGGAGCACGACGTTGGCCGACTCGTCGAGCCCCTCGGGCGTCGACTCGTGCGGCAGGTTGGGCAGCGAGAGCATGAGCGCCCCGAGCCGCGCCTCGACGTCGCGCGCCTCGGCCTCGAGCCCCTTCACCCGCTCGCCGAGCCCCTTGAGCGCCTCGCGCTTCTCCTGGAACTCCGCCGACTTCTTGTCCGCGATGCGCCCCATGGCCTGCGAGGCCTCGTTGCGCTCCTGCTGCAGCGACTCCCGCGCCTGGATGACCTCGCGGCGCTTCTCGGCGAGCGAGGCGAGCTCCGCAAAGAGCGCGTCATCGGTGAAGCCGCGCCGCCCGAGCGCCGCCCGCACGGCATCGAGGTCGCTGGTGGTCTCCCGCAGGTCGAGCACGCCGGAGGGGTAGCACGGGGGAAGGGGGCGGCACGCGGGGGCGCGACGCCGTCGTCTGCTCCGGCCGCGCGGAAGGCAACACGGGGCGCCGGCGGGCTTCGACACTTGGAAGGCAGCGACGCTCCGGCCTATGAAAGCCGGTCATGGCCCAGTCGTGGATCGTGCACGGGTACGTCGAAGAGGTCTGGCTCCTGACGCCGGCGGGCAAGCCGGTGGCGGAGGCCATCGAGCGTCGAAATGACACCTGGCGCCAGCGCATGCCGAGCCTGCCGGGCCTCTTCGCGGAGCTCTCCTTTCACGGTTTCGCCCGCGAGCCGGCCTCGATTCACGCGCGGGTGATGGCCTTCTCCGGGTCTATCCGTGCCTTCGAGGATGCGGAGAAGGAAGCCCGCCGCTTCGAGGAGATACTCGCCCAGCTGCTCTGGAATCGCGCGGCCGTGGTGGTCGAGAGCGAGTTCGTTGGAACGCTGCACGCACGGTGGTCGACACGCCCGGTCGACCTCGACCAACTGCCGGAGGCAGCGCCGCTGCAGGTGGCGACACGCGCTGCGACGTGGCTCTGAGCGGAGTCCCGGGGCCACGAGCACGGCGAACGGGTCATCACGAAGGTCGATGACCGGACCGCCAGGTTGAGGTGAGCAGCCGCGGTTCGTGGTGCGCGCGACACGGGGGGCCACGGGACCGGAACTTCGGGCCGGGCGCCGTGTCGAACGCGCATGCGCGATCTCTTCGCTCGCCTCGTAGCGCGCCTCTCCGCAGGTGCGTTGCTCGTGGGCGCACTCACCCTCGTCTTCGACGGACACCCCACGGCGCCCTGGGTGAATCGGTGGTTACTGGGGCAAGACCCAGACCCTGGACGGACACCTTGCGCGGGATACTCCGGCTTCTCCCGTCACCACGTCATGATCGACTTTCGCGAGGTCCTGCTCGCGAACGGCTTCGCTGCGTTCTGGCTGGTGTTTCTTCTGACGCTCGCGGTCGCGGACCGGGCGGAACGCGGAAAGAGTTCCGCGCTCTGCTCGTGGGTCGCCGTGGCCGCGGTGCTCGCGGGTTCCTCGTGGGCTCTCGGCTGGTGTCAGTCCGTCTACCTCGCGACGGGAGCGCGGTGATGAGGTCACTTCGCTCGCGCGGCCGACGCATGGTGTGCCTGTCGGCGCATGGCCGCGGTAGTTTCACGAGAGCCAAGAGTTCCTGGTCTTGGCGCGCCGGCACTCAGGGCGTGCGAACTACACTGCGTCACCTGGCAGGAAGCGAACACGCCAAGCCTCGCCGCATTGGAGGGACCCGCCGAAGGACACCACGATTACACCTGTATCTCCGTCGAAAGAGACGAGCTGAAACTCCGCGCCGTCCCCCGTGACGGCTCCGCAGTAGTTCGGGCCGTAGGGCAGCCCTGGAGGTGGCGAAGGGGCGAGATCCTGCACTCCGCCCATCACCTCGCGCGAAAAACCGATGATGCTCGCACAGCGGAGCACCTGGCAGGCTCCTGGATCTCGCGAGTCCGCAGCCCAGGCGTTAGCGTGGTCTATGCCAACTATGATTCGCGTTCCGGGGCCGTCGAAGAACGGAGTGTCACACGGAGGCTTCAGGTAGTATGAACCGCTACCATCGAGGAGCTGCTCGCCAGTCACCACGCCGAAAGCCCCGCCGTCGCTAGGAACCAACGCGACCGTCTCGAGTTCGAACATCGAACCGGGCGTCGCGACGTCTACGCACAACGGCAAATCCACCACACACCCGACAAGCGCTGTGAGCGCCATCCAAAACCCCAAAGCCACGCGGCGGGGTCGCCCGCGGGCTATCGTAACGGGCATGTCTTCCCGCCAGCGGTCCGTGCAAAGTGAGATAGCCGGATGGCGCACATACCAGCCACCGTAGAGCCATTCTCGTAAACCTGCGTTGCGAAGGCTCGCTCCGTTTGTCCGTGCGTGCCGCCAAACCTGGTTTACAGGCCACATGGCCACCGGCTCGTTTCATTTCACTTACCCGGAGCGTGACTGGTGACCGATGGCGAGACCGAGCTGCTCATCATCGTGCCCGACGACACTACCGCAGTGGATCTGAACGACGCAGGTCGGGTCGTGGAAGCGCAGCGTGCCCACGAGCTGGAGATCGAGGGGTGCTCGCTCAGGGTGCGAGGCCTGACGGTGCTCTTCCTCGAGCGGGAGCCCGCCTCGTTTCCCGACGCCGCATCGGTCGTGGCACCCGCCGCGGGAGTCGGGCCGGAGGAGGTGGAGCTCTGCGCGCGAGGCGAGCTGAGCGAGGTCACCATCGCGGCACTGGGAATCATCGGGCTTCAGAACTTCGGACACCTCGATGACCTCGAACACGAGGTCGCAGTCGGCGGCTGGCGGGGTCGCGTGCGCCACCAACTCTCCCAGGTGGTGGACCTGCCGAGCGACGAAACTGGGCACCGACCGAGCGAGACCCACTGGCGGGTCTACGTAGGCGCGATCTGAGCGCCCGGCGGCCACCGGGTCGCGCAGTCGGTCGGAGCGCACGAGTCGTCTCGCCGTGCGAATCCAGCTGTACCGTTCGGGCGGATGAACTCGATCCAGCCGTCACTGCCGAGGAGGATGAACGCGTCCGAAGCGGGACTATCCGGTGGAAACACGAAGAGGCCCCCGAGCATTCGGCCGCAGAACGGTGCAAAGGACCAAGGAAGCTCTCGGGTGACGCGGTAGCACTCGCCCTGCTCACACGCCTCGCGTCGCACCTCCAGTCCGACGGCCTCCAGTCGAATGCTGTCCAGGTCGGCCCGGTCGCAGGGAAAGAAGAGGTCATGGCCCGAGTGAAGAAGCGTGCGCGTCCGAAACAGGCGGCAGCGACCATGCCCGAGCGGCACCACGATCGCGGCGACCGGGTGCGTCGTTTCGACGAAGCCGCCGCAGCCGGAGCCACGCTCGGTGCCGGCACAGAGCCTCGTGCCGGCCGGGATCTCGGCCAGGGTCCACGCGCCTGGAGCTCGCGAAGCGCGTCCCCAGAACCCTCCCTCGCCGAGTCCGTAGGGCGTGTGCGGTACCCGAGTCCACCCATCCACATCCCATTGGCCGTTGCGGCCGTTCTGCAGACGCCGCCATCCCGTCTCCGGCAAGGGGCCCTCCCCGCCGGCGAGAAGTACGAAGGGCATCGCGTTCTCGCCGGCCGCCTGGCCGTGGACCCGGAGCTCCACAACGGACGTCGAGTCGGTTCGGGGTATCGCGCTTCCTCGATGCATCTGCTGCTCGAGAGTCTCCGTGCGAAACGCGTCCGGATGCGCGCCCTCTCTCCATGCCCGCAGTGAGGCGCAGTCGACCTGGAAGCGGTTCCGCTGAAGCATCGGCGAGAGCACGAATACGGTCGCCTGCCTGCCCGCCACGCTCTCGATGACCAGCGGGAGCCCCGGCGCCAAGGCCAGCACGTCCTCGTAGCGAAAGAGCGTGCGCTTCGCTTCCACGAGAAGCGGCAGCGTCCCGCTGAGGCGAACGCGATAGGGCACCGTCACCTCCGCCGTGACGCGCTCGTCTTCGACGCGCAGCTGCGCGGCGTGGGCGTGAACGCGGAGCTGCATTCGCACGCTCGGTGCAAACCCCTGCACGATGGACCCATCGGCCGCGAGGACGCAGCCGACTGCTCCCCCCGCAGCGGACGTTGCTGCTCGAGCAGCCGCGCCACCTCTTGCCGTACCGCAAGCCGCTGCGGTCAACGCCACGATCATCACGAGCACGAAACGCCCAGCTCCGGTCCAGGCCCGAGCTACGGCTGGGCAGGCGGCACGCGACACTGCTGCTCTCCCCGGTACGACATGAACGTGAGCGACCCCGGGGCCCCGAGAAGAGCAGCCGCATCGGCCGCTCCACGAGGACCGGCCGCGAAGGTGAGGCGCGCGCCCGCACCCGCATGGTCGCACCACGGCAGCACGGACCACGACAGCCGCCGAGCGACGGCGTAGCAGCGGCCCTCCCCGCAGCGCCGCGGGTGGAGGACGAGCCCGTACGCTGGCACCCGGACGCGGTCCGTGTCGGCGCGTTCGCACCGGAAGAACAACGGCGCGGTCGTGAGGAGGGTGCGAGCGTAGAGCAGCCGGCATCGGCCGTCCTCGACGGGCTCCATCAGCGCAGGCATCGGCACCCTCGTAGCGAAGACGTCTCGGCAATCCCGGCTCCCTTCGTCCTCTACGCATATCCGGGTGCCCGCAGCGATGTCGCCGAGAAGCCAGGTGCGCTCGGGCATCGCTGGACCGTGGTCGACGCGAGCTGACGACTGCACTTCGAGCTCCACGTCGATGGGGCACTCGGTCCGAGCCCAGCCCTGCACGTTGAGCCACGGGTCGAGGTCCACCTGGACCCGGTTCCACGCGGCGTTGCCGTCCGCGCGGTGCTCACTTTCGGGCGGGAGCTCGACCACGATGGGGCGCCCCTCCTCGCCGGCCGAGTCGGGAAAGACGCGCAGCGCGCGTTCGGACGGGCCCAGGTGATCGATCGTGAGCTCGGGCGGCTCCTCTCGTGGCCAGCCGCTCCGACGCATGTCGTGCAAGGGGGCGCGCAGCGAGGCGCATTCGACCTCGAAGCGGTTCGTTTGAAAGTGCGGGTCGGGCACGAAGACGGTCGCGCGGCTGCCCGACACACTCTCGATGACGAGGGGCGCGCCGGGCGCCAACGCCAGGACCCCCTCGAAGCGATGCAGCGGGTGTCTCGCCTCGACCCGCATCGGCAGAGCTCCCGTCACGCTCACGCGGTAGGGTGCCGTAACCTCGGTGGTGACCACTCCATCGCGGATCGACACCTGCGCGGAATCGGCGAGCACGCGGAGACTCGGCCCTTCGCCCGGCAGCGACCCGCCGACGACCGACCCGTGAGCCGGGAAGATGCAGCGCGGGGCGGTGGCGGCGGGCGCTGGCGCGGCGCCGCACGCGCCGAGCAGCGTGGTGACGGCCACGAGCGTGAGCTCTGCGCACGGCCCCGGGTCCCGGCGAGCGGAGCGCCTCATGAACGGGACGCCCGAGAACGGGACGATGCAGGCGGCGAGATCGAGGCTCCCCAACAACCATGATTGAGTACTTGATACCCCAGAGGGGGTACTTGCCTCATTTGCCGCATTGGGAAGGCTCTTCTACTTCCAAAGACATCGCTATTCACCCCTTCACCCGAGGATAAACCGATGTCTCTTTTCGCGCTCCGATCGGAGCTTCTCGCCCTTCCCTCCGCCGATGTTCGGCGTCCCAGTTTGCCCATGGCCGTGGTGCTGCAGGAGGCGCACGAGCTCCTGGTCTTGGCGCGTCGGCCCGACGTGCGAGCCCGGCTCTCGGCCGTCGGTGTGCCCGACGAAGCGCTCGCGGAGCTCGAGCCGCGGCTCGTGGCCGCGCGCGAAGCGCAGAGCGCGTGGGCGCTCGCGCGGGACCCGCGCAAGTCCGAAGAGGTCCAGGAACGCGAGGACCAGGGCCAGACGCTGCGGCGCCGCATGGTGGCGGCCGCGCGCTGGAACCTCCGCGACGACCGGAGCGCGCAGGGCACGCTCGACGGCATCGTGGAGGGCGACAGCCTCGCCGACCTCATCCAGGATCTCGAGGACCTCGCGCTCTTGATGGAGCAGCGGGGCGAAGCCTTCGCCGCGGACCAGACCTTCGACCCGGCCGCCCGCGGCGCCGAGGCCCGTACCCTCGCCGCCGCCATCCGCAGCGACGTCGCCGCCCGTCGCGTGCTCGCGGAGAGCATCGACGTCGACCTCCGCGACCGCGCCTACACCGCGCTCATCACCCGCATCACCGAGCTGCGCGCCGCCGGTCGCTACGCGTTCCAGGACGACGAGAAGCTCGCGCCGCGCTTCGCCAGCGCCTACGTGCGCAACACCAACCGCCGGCGGAACCGCGCGAGCGTCGACGCCACCGAGGCGCTCGCAAGCCCGGCGCCCGGATGAGCTCGGCGCCGGGCCCCGGAAGCGGCCGCCATGTGCCCGGCAGCCGCCGCCGTGTGCCCGGCAGCGACTCCCATCCGATGGGGAGCGCTCCTCATCGCATCGGGAGCGCTCCTCATCGCGTCGGGAGCGCTCCTCATCACGTCGCGAGCACTCCTCATCACGTCGGGAGCGCTCCTCATCACGTCGCGAGCACTCCTCATCACGTCGCGAGCACTCCTCATCACGTCGCGAGCGCTCCTCATCGCGTCGGGAGCGCTCCTCATCGCGACGGCAGAGGCCGGCTGCGCGCGGGCCGCGGCGCCGAAAGCAGCCGCGCGCGCTCCGCGGGCTCGAGCACTGCGCTCCAAGGTAGCGGAGCGACCGTCAGCGCGCTCCATCGTTCGTCCGCCGACGGTCGAGCGGTCTACGACGCGCCGACGTCCGATGAGGCTTAGCGGCCGAGGTTCGAGATCCGCACCCGGTATGCACCGCTGCTGCGGGCCCCAAAGCCATCGACGACCAAGAGATAGGTTCCCCGCTCGAAGGTCTGCTCGAGGCGTGAGAGCTGGCCGACGCCCCCGTCGTCGTCACAGAAGAGCGTCGCGCTCGTCGCGCAGGGCGCCTCTCGGACGTGCAGGACCGTGTCGTAGTCGGAAGGAGCGATCGTCTCGAAGCGCAGCGTGGTGCGCGCCCCAACCACGAACTCGTAGACATGCTCCGGCGAACGAGCGCCGCCACCACAGCTGCTCGTGAGCGCATTGGTCGCGCCGGCCGTGGTGCTCGAAATGGTGGTCACCATGCGGTCCCCAGGCAGCCTCAAGGGCACGGCCGTCGCGCAGGTGTCCGGGCTCTCGATGTCGACCTCGAGGCCGAAGCCATTCCCCGCTCTCTCGCCTCCGCCCGCGCCCCCGTCGAGGACCAGCGTGTAGTCCCCAGCCTGCAAGACCTCGTCGATGAGGCTGAGATCGCCCTCGCCGCCGTCGTCGTCACATGCGACTTCCGTGTCGCGCTCCCGGCAGTCCTCGCGCAGGTAGAGCGTCGTGTCGAAGCGTCCCGACGTGGGTGGAACGGTTTCGAAGCGGACTCGCCGGGGCGCGCCAAGCGCGAGATCGAAGAAGACGTCGCTGCCGCGTCTCCCGCAGCTCCCGAACTGCGTCGCGGTCGCGCAGATCATAAAGGTGTCGAAGGTCTCGAGCCCGTCCGTTCCCGCGAGAATCCGCGCCGCTCCGCATTGGTCGCCAATCCCCCGCACGGGGAGGCGGTCGAGACACTCGCCCCCTCCGCACAAGCCGGTCGTGCAGATGTCGCCTCCGTTGCAGTCGGAGCCGTCCCGTGCCGGTTCACCGACGCAGCCGCCTGCGTCCTCCACGCAGGTGCCGATGCGACATTCGTCGTCGAGGGCCTCGCAGTTCACGCTCGCTCCACCCGCGCAGCGTCCGTCCGTGCAGCTTTCCCCCTCCGTGCACACGAGCCCGTCCTCACAAGGCGTTCCGTTGGGCACCGGAAGGGCGTCGCAGCCGCCGCTCATCGGATTGCAGACGCCGAGGTTGCAGGCGTCGCTCACGTCGGCGCAGTCACGCGTGGTGCCTGGGCGGCAGGCGCCCGCTCCGCAGCTGTCGCCCACGGTGCAAAGGTCGCCGTCCTCGCACGGCAGTTCGTCTGGGACGGCCTCGGCCCGGCAGCCACCCGTCACGTCGTCGCACACGCCGACCGCGCAGGACGAGTCGAACGGGCCGCAGTCCAGGCCGCCCCGTCCCGCACACACCCCGCGTTCGCAGGCGTCCCCCCGCGAGCAGGTCTGCCCGTCGTCGCATGCGGTGCCGTCGGGCCGCGGCTCGCGCACGCAGGCGTCGATCTCGAGGTCGCAGCGACCCACGACGCACTCGCCGTCGAGCCGACGGCAGTCGTCGCCGCCGCAGGGTTCGCGCGCATCGTTCGGCAGGTCGCCTCCCCCGTCGCTCGCCGGCGCATCGGGGGTAGGGCCATCGCCGGCGTCGGGCGCCGACGAGCCCGGGCCGCGCTCGAGGGTCGTGCGACTGCAGCCGACGAGGGTGAGCATCACACAGATCACCACACACAGGGCGGTGAAAGTGCTGACCCGGAAAGAGGGCCTCATCGAGCTGGTCGCCTCATGCTTCCTGTCCCGACGAGTGGCGCTACTCCCGGACCCGGAACACGCCGCGGGCCAGGGGGTCGCCGGTCGGGTCGAAGCGGATGGCCATCTCGCCGGTCTCCCAGTCGTCGTTCACCTGCAGGCGCACGACGGCGCCGGCGGGGAGCGGAGAGGGGAGGCGCAGCCGGACGCCGTGCACCGTTCCCCAGCCTGGCTCGAGGGCGTCGCCGAACTCGGGGAGGAAGTCCGGGTGAAAGACTCCGATGTCCCGCGCGATGAGCGCGAAGGTCGTGAGCTCGTCGCCGCGGAGCACGATCTCCTCGCCCTCCGCCACGAGAGTCACGGTGCCGGACTGCGAGTCGATGCCGCGGTTGAAGATGAGGTCGACGGCCGTGCTTCGGAACACGTCGTCGCTCCCGGACGCCGGCGCGACGAGGAGCAAGCAGAAGGTATCGTCGCAGCGCGCCAGATCGGGCTCCGGCGCCGGCCCCCCGTCGAAGGGAGGCGGCCCCGCATCCATCGGTCCCGCGTCGACCGGCCCTGCATCCACGGGTCCCGCGTCGGTCGGAAGCCCTATGTCGGGCGAGGAGAGGTCGAGCGGTCCGGCGTCGGGCGGGGAGAAGGCGTCGGGCGGGGCCAAGGCGTCCTCGCGCGGCGTTCCCATGTCCTCGGCGGGGGCGGCCGGGTCGCCTTCGGGCTCCCCGGTCACGAGGGACGCGAAGCAGCCGCCCAGGAGCAGGGCGACGGCAGCGAGGCCTGTCGAGCCCCACCTCACGGATGGACCTCGCGGTGGCCCTTCGAGCTAAGCATATCCAGCAGTCTACTCGGCCCCGGCACGCACCCGAAGGGCGCCCGGCCGGCTCATCAGCGGCCGGTCCCCTCGCCCCGTCCCACGTCCGGTCCCGGTCCGCCGGCGACCACGCTGGTCGGAGCCGGGCAGTTCTCGAGCGTCTCGCCATCGCAGCACTCGGCCTGGTTGAGGCCGTACATGGGGCACTGGTTGTTCACGCAGGCCGCGTGGCCGTGGATGTAGGCCATGGAGCGGCGGCAGAAGCGGCAGGGCATGCGGCGACGCTAGCCCAGGCGCGACGGTCCACGCGATGCCGAATCGTCGCGAAGCGGGGCGCCGGCCTGGGGCACGCTCCCGGCCGAGCGTTCCCATGGAATACGGCTTCTTGCTCCTGGTCCTCGCCGGCGTCGGCGCCTTCTTCATGGCGTTCAACAACGGCGCGAACGACGTGGCCAACTCCTTCGCCTCGGCCGTCGGGGCGAAGGCCATCAGCATGCAGCAGGCGGTGCTCATCGCCGGGCTGATGAACCTCCTCGGCGCCGTGCTCATCGGCGGCAACGTGTCGGCCAAGCTCGTCGTGGGCGTCGTGAACCCCGTCGAGTTCGGGAGCCCCGGGGCCTACGTGCTCGCCATGTTCTCCGTGCTCCTCGCGGCGGGCACCTTCGTGCTGCTCAGCACCTTCGCGTCGCTGCCGGTGAGCTCGAGCCACTCCATCGTCGGCTCGCTCATCGGCGTGAGTCTCGTCGCCGGCGGGCTCGAGAGCGTGAACAGCGACGTGCTCCTCGCGATCATCGCGTCCTGGTTCATCTCGCCGATTCTCGCCGGGGCCATGTCCCTCGGCCTCTACTCCTTCATCGAGCGGCGCATCCTCGCCGGCGGCAAGCCCATGGAGCGGCTGCGCTTCTTCCTTCCCTTCATCCTGGCGATCACCGTCGCGGTCTTCGTGCTCATCCTGATGAAGGGCTCGACGCTGAAGCAGTACCGGCCGAGCTCGGCGTGGGAGATGTTCCTCTTCATGGCCGTGCTGCTCCCCTACGCGACGCTCGTCGTGCAGGGGCTGCTCCGCTCCGCGGCGCTCGAGCTGGAGGACACGCGGGAAGCCGCCGAGGGCGTCTTCCGGAAGCTGCAGGTCGGGACGTCGAGCTACGTGGCCTTCGCCCACGGCGCGAACGACGTCGCGAACGCCATCAGCCCGGTCTACGCCATCTTCCTCGTCGTGAGCCTGAACGGCGCCCTGCCCACGGAAGCGCTCGTGGCGGAGATCGGCGTGCCCCTCTGGGTGCTCATCCTCGGCGGCGCGGGCATCGCGACGGGCATCGCCGCGCTCGGGCACCGGGTCATCCGGACGCTCAGCGAGAAGATCACCCGAATCGACAACTTCAAGGGCTTCAGCGTCGACTTCAGCGCCGCCACGACGGTGGTGAGCGCGTCGCTCCTCGGACTCCCCGTGAGCTCAACGCACGCGGCGACGGGCGCCATCGTCGGCACCGGCCTGCGTGAAGGAAAGGGCGTCGACTGGAGGCTGCTCGGCAAGATCCTCGTCACGTGGATTCTCACCGTGCCCGCCGCCGGCCTGATCACGGTCGGGCTCTTCCTGGCGTTGAAGGCCGTCTTTTTGTGAGCCCGAGGCCGCGCGCGCCGCGGCAGCGGGACCTCGCGCGGCGCGGGGAGTGCCGAAGGCCCGGATTCAGGCGACGCTGAGGGCGCGATGCTGCTCGCGAGCTCCTCCCGCGGCGTCATGCCGCTCGCGCTCGGC
Source organism: uncultured Myxococcales bacterium (assembly GCA_937893795.1). Lineage (GTDB taxonomy): Bacteria > Myxococcota_A > Polyangia > Polyangiales > Houyiibacteriaceae > CALCTH01. Next base: position 14,953 of record CALCTH010000619.1, read on the forward strand.
CTCCTGCTGGCCTGCGTCTCGCCGGCACCCACCGCGCGCCCCGACCCAGGCGGCGTGACCGCCGGGGACGCCGACGCGGCCGACGAAGACCCGAGCCCGGAAGCCACGGCGGAACGGGAGACGGACACCGCCCGCGCGTCCCCGCGGCTTCGCGCGATGCCGGACGACCGGGACGGCGACGGCGTCGTCGACGCCCACGACGCCTGTCCGGAGCTTCCCGAGAGCGTCGACGACGAGGAGGACGAGGACGGCTGTCCCGAGCGGGGCGACGTGGTGAGGGTCGGGTTCACGCTGCAGCTCGTCGGCCCGCCCATCCGCTTCGAAACCGACAGCGCGGAGATCCAGGTCCGGTCCTTTCCTCTTCTCGACGCGCTCGCCGACGCGATCCAGCGGGACCCGGGGATTCGCCTGCTCGAGGTCGGGAGCCACAACGCCTGGGACCACGAGGAGCGGTGGAGCTATGCGCGAAGCCTCTCGCGGGACCGCGGCGCCGCCGTGGTCGAAGGGCTCGTGCAGCGAGGGGTGGCCCGCGAGCGGCTGCGCTCCGCGGGCTACGGTGGGCGCTGCCTGCTCGAGACGCGTCCCTCGCCGCGCGCCTATCGGCGCAACCAGCGCATCGAGCTCACCATTCTCGTCACCGCGGAGGGACCGACGGGCGCGGAGCGGGGCTGCGCCGCGGCCCAGGATCTGGTGGCTCCGCTTCCCTAACGACCGCGGCACGGTCGGCGGCGGCGACGCGCCGCAGGGCTCACGGAGGCGCGCTCTCCACGAAGGCGCGCGTATCGAAGGCCCGAAGGAGCAACGCGCCGCGCGTGCCAGCCAGCTCCGGGTCGCAGCCGTCCTCAGGCTGGCATTCGTAGCGAAGCGCCACGAAGCGCGCGCCCGCGATGCCGGGGAGGGCGAAGCGCCCGTCGCCGTCCATGGACACCTTCGACGGCAGCGCATCGAGCGTCGGGCTGAGCGCCAGCTGGCCGCCGGGCCCCCGCGGCGGAGCGGCCGCAAAACGCACGCGGCCGCGAAGCATCGTCCGGCGGAGGTTCACGGACCGGCGAACCAACGCGCCCTCGCCGAGCGTCACCTCCCCGAGCGGCACCCCGCTGCCGGCCGCCGCGCCGAGCACGTCGCTCTCGTCCGGCCAGTAGCGCAGCGCGTAGCGTCCCGGCAGCCCCCACGCCCGCACGACGTTTCCGGTCGCGGGAAGCGGGACCTCGACCTCTTCGCGGCCCGAGAGCGACGTCATGACGAGCGTCCCGCGCCGCGGGCCGTCGCGCTGCGAGGGCGGGAGCGGCTCCCCGTCGAGGGTCAGCGTGACGAGCAGCCGCGCCAGCGTCGGGTGAAGGAGCAGCGGCTCGCGGCTCGGCAGGTAGCCCTCGCGCACGACGAGGTAGCGACCGGGCATCGCTTCGACGCTCACGTCGTAGCGCACGCCCTCGGCGAGCCGCGTCTCGAAGCGCCCCCGGGCGTCCATGGCCACGTGAAATCCGGGCGCGCCCTCGGGCTCGAACATGAGGAACCACCTCCGCACCAAGCGGGGCGCGCGCCCGCGGAGCACGACCTGCCCGCGCACCGGCACCGTCCGGACGTCGAGCGCCATCGCCGGGCCGAGCTCGACCTTCTTCGCCCACGAGCCGGTCCGGACGTCCAGGTGCAGCGTGTAGCGCCCCGGCGCTTGCCGGCCCTGGAACGCGCCCGTGACGCGGTCGAAGCTAAGCGGCAGCTCCAGACCCTGGGCGGTCCGGAGCGTCAGCCGCGCGCCGAAGTTGCGCGTCCAGCCCTCGTCGAGGCGCACGCTCCCTTCGAAAGGCATCGTGCGCACCTCGAGCGTGGCGTCCTGGGCGCCGCGGCGAAGCTCGCGCTCACCGAGGTAGGCGTGCAGCGGGCGGCCGTCCACTTCGGCGAGCACGTAGGCGTCGTAGCGGCCGGGTTCGACGAAGGACCGCCGCTCCGCGGGCATCGATGCGACGTGGCGTGGCGATCGCAAGAGCACCGAGGCGCGGTCCGCGGCCGCGAGGGGCGCGCCGTCGACGCGCAGGCGCCAGTCCACGGCGGCGAGGTCCCAGTCGAGCGTCGCTTCCCCGCGTCCCCGTACGTCGAGCTGCCCCTCGCGAGGCGTCGGCGCGAGGCCATCGTGGGGCCCCTGGCCGGCAGCCTCTTCCACCCGCACGCGGTAGCGACCCAGGGGGAGCCAGACGTCGATGGGCTCTCCCTCCCAGCGCGCGGCGCTGACGATCTTCGGGTCCACGCCGAGGCTCTCGACGAGCACGTGCTGCGCCGCGCCTTCGAGCCCCGGCATGAAGGGCCCGCCGTTGCGCCGGAAGCGCAAGCGCACCCGCACGCCGACCCGGTCCAACTCCGGGTCGAGAACGCGGCGGGCCCGGTGGTGCGGCACGTCGAAGACCAGCGCGTCGCGCGTCGTCAATGCGCACACGCCCTCGCCGGGTCGAGCGAGGAAGCCTTCCGGACACGCCGGGCCCCGGTCCGCGCCCGCCCCCTTGGCCCCGTCCGGCGGGAGCCAGTCGAAGCTCACGTTCCCCGCGCCGTCGCTCGCGCTCGTGACCGCAAGCGCAGCCGGATGGGCGGCCGGCGCAGGCCGCGCTTCGCGCACCGGCGCGCTCGCGCAGGCCGTGAGGAGCACCGGGAGCCACGGCCACGGGCTCGCCATGGTCTCCGAGCTCGCGCGCGTTCGTCTCGGCACGGCTCAGCGTAGCGGCTCCTCGACCAGAGTGGCGGCACACTCACGAGCGCCGAGGCCACCCGTGCAGGCGCGGGACGCCCTCGGTCCGCGGCTCGTACGAGCACGGTGTTGGCGCATTACTCTTACACGTTGTAAGAGTGAGTCGATGGCGGACCGACTCACGGGCAAGGAGCGCAGGATCCTCGAGCTGCTCGAAGGCCTCGGCGAGAGCACGGGGTGGGCGCTGGTGGACGCATCGGCGGGCGACCTCAAGCGAGGCACCGTGTACGTCACGCTCGGTCGCATGGCCGACAAGGGGCTGGTGACCAGCCGGCAGGAGGCACGCCGGGCGGGGCAGTCGGGCCCGCTACGGCGCCTCCATCGGCCGACGCCGCGGGCCACGGCGCTGCTCGCGCTCGAGCGTCGCGTCACCGCGTTGATGGGAGAGCTCGCGTGAACGCGCGCGCCGTCCGCCGCTGGGCCGAGCGCCTGCTCAGCGACCGCGCCGTCGAGGACATCGTAGACCCCTTCCTCGCCGACCATCGCGTCGCGCGGGACACCACGGGCGTGCCCGCACGGGGGGCCGGCCGGGACGCACTCCAGCTGATCGCGACCGCGTGGATGGCCGAGCGCGTGGATGCGCTCCGTGCCGGGGAGCACCGCTGGCTGGTCGGCGCCGCCTCCCTCGCCACGCTCCTCGTGCTGCAGCTCCCGGACCGCCGCCTCGCCCAGTGGGCCTACGTGGTCGCCGGCACGCTGACGGCGCTGCTCGTGATGAGCGCCTCGGCCGCCATGCTCCGTCGCGCTCGCCGCGCCGCGCCACTACTGCTCCTGCTCGTCGTCGCGTCGCTCGCCGGCTTCGGCCTCGAGCACGAGGGGGCCCGCGCCTGGCTGCCCCTCGGAACGCTCCGGGTCCAGCTCGGTGTGCTCGCGCTCCCGCTGCTCGTCGTGTCGAGCGAGCCCCGCCGCGCACCCCTCGTCGCCCTCGCCTTCGCGGGCGGGATTCTCGCGCTCGGCGACTCCCTCGCGGCCCTCGCGGCGCTCGCCTGCGGAGCGGCACAGCTGGTCTTCGGCGGAGATCGGACGGCCACCGCGCTCGCGCTCGCCGTCGGGGTGGTCGCCGGCGCCGGCGCGCTCGGCGAGCCCGTGCCGCTTGCCAGCTACGGAGGCTCGGGCGTGTTTGCGGTGCTCGTCTCGGCAGGGCTCGCCGGTCATCGCACCCCGATGCGCGGCCGCCCACGGCTCGCCTGAGCCCACCGTCGACCACGGGGCCGCCGCGTCCTTGAAAGCCTTGCGCGCTTTCCTCGCGACCGCGCCGCCGAGCGCTCCGGCATGCTCGGCGCATGGCTCTCCGCACGTCGATCGCGCTCGCCCTGCTGGTCGGCTGCACGCGAAGCGCCGTCCTGGCGGACCCGGCGGACGCCGGCGCCCTACCGGAAGATGCGGGCGACGCCGCACGCGACCTGGGGGCGCGACCGGAGGTGTGCGCCGCGGCCGCGGCGGGTGCTCCCCTCGGCATCCTGGCGCTCCGGCGCGAAGGGACCGCACTCCATGCGCTGCACGCCGGGGGCCGCACGTCCGTGCTGCACCGGGCCCTCGAGGACGTCGCCGCCCGGGGCGAGCCCACGTGGTCCGGGCCGCGCTTCGCGCCGGGCCTGCAGGGTCGACCCGCGGGCGAGCCGCGCGTCGACGCTCCGGTCATCGCGGCCTCGCTGGTCACGGTCGAGGAACGCTGCGGCGGCTCCCGGTGTCCTCGCCAAAGCGAGCTGGTCCTCCTGACGCCGGACGGCATCGTCTCCCGGAGGCTCTCCTTCCCCGCGAGCTTCCGCGCGCCGCAGCTTACCTACCTGACGAACGACGGGCTGGTGGGCCTGCAGGTCGGGACCGAGGCCATAGGTGGCTTCTCCGAGGCGCGCTTCTATGACGCGCGGGGCGCGCAGGTGGGCGTCCTCGACCCCGGCGTTCACTTCGCGAGGGACGGCCACGCCGGCGCGGACGGCTGGCGCGCGGCGAGCTTCTCGGACGACGCCGGCAGCGGCGGTGGCTTCCTTCGCTTTCGCGACGGACGCGTCGAGACGCGCCGGCCCGGCGTCGAGGGTTCCGTATGGCGCGACGCCTGGGTCGTCTGGGACGACGCGGGCGTGCACGTGCAGCGTGCGGATAGCCGGCGCACCATCCCGCTCGCGCTCGACGTCGGGGGCGGACGCCGGACGCCCCAGCTCGCGTGGCCGCGGAGCGAGGTGCTCCTGCTCTCGGCCGGCCGCTTCCTCTACGGTCTCGTCGACCTCGAACGCGAGCGCGCGACGCTCTTCCCGGAACCGCTTCCGCACGACTGGAGCAGCCGCGCCGACCTCTCCGTGGGGCACGGCGTCGCGCTGGTCAGCGTGGACGGCGCGCCGCGCCACCGGGTCACGCTGGATACCGGCGCCGTCGTGCCCGTCGCGCTTCCGGAAGGCCTCATGCCGCTCGTGGCGGGTTCGTGTACCGGTCGACCTCAGCCCGTCGCGGGTGGCGGCTTTGCGCTCGTGCTGCGCGGAGAGGATCGAACGGGTGGCTACGTGGCCCGTGGGTCCCCGCCACGCTCGCTCGACCCCGTCGGGCTCCGGCTGCGCGACGTGGCCTTCGGGCAGGTGCTCCCCGCGGGGCCGCTCCTGGTCGTCATGGGGAGTACGGGGCGTGACCGCTTCTGCCCGGCCGTCGAGCCCTCCGACGCGCCGGCGGCGGCGGACGAGCGCGTGGGGGACTCGGTGCAGATCGTCGGCGCGGACGGCGCGCAGCTCCTCGCCCCGGACGAGAGCGTCGTGGGCTACCTCGATCCCGACGGCGCCTGCGCGCTCGTCGGCGATCCGCGCGCGCTCGACGCGGGCCTCTGGCTTCGGGACTTCACGCGCGGTGAAGACGCGGAGGTGGAGGGCACGGGCTGGTTCCCCGTCGACACCTTGCCGCTCTTCTTCTACTGAGCGGCCGGGCCGTGCTCGAGGGTCCGAGCGGCACGCGATCTGGTACATCCGCCGTATGCTGCGCTGGCTTCTCGTCCTCGTGCTCGCGGCGTGCTCCACGCCCTCCGAGCCCTTCGACCCCTGGGCGCGCGGCGCCTTCCCGGTGGGGCACGCCACCGTGGAGCTCGACGACGCGGATCGCGAACGGCAGCTCGTGGTCGAGGTCTGGTACCCCGCCGTCGAAGCCCGCAGCGGCGCCTCCGTGGCCACCTTCGAAAGCGCGAGCGACGCGCAAAGCGTCCTCCAGGCCCTCCTCGACGACGCGCCGGACGGGTGCCCCACGCAGACGATGCAGGCCGAGCGCGACGCGCCGGCGCTGGCCCGCGAGTCACCGCTCGTGGCCTACAGCCACTGCCTGAGCTGCGGCCGCTACTCGGCCTTCAGCCTCGCCGAGTGGCTCGCGAGCCACGGCATCGTGGTGGTGGCGCCCGACCACGCCGGGCCCCTGCCCTACGCGGACGGCTCGCTCGACGAGCCGCTGGACCTCGCCCAGCTCGGCCTTCGCGCCGAGGATATCGGCGTCACCCTCGACGCGGCCATCGACGGCTCCCTCTTCGCCTCGAACGACGCCCTGGCCGCCCTCACCGTCGACGGCGGCGCCATCGGCATGCTGGGCCACAGCTTCGGGAGCGCCACGGCGGGCCGCGTCACGACGAGCGACGGGCGCATCCGCGCCGTGGCCGGCCTCGCCGCGCCCATGGAGAGCCCGCTGCTGCCGGGCGTCGCCGTCGCCGACATCGACGTGCCGATCATGTTCGTGCTGGCGGAAGAGGACAACAGCATCGGTGAGCTGGGGAACTTCGTGCTCCGCAACAACTTCGACGACGCCGGCTCTCCCGCCTGGCGCGTCGACATCGCCGACGCGGGCCACTGGTCGGTGGCCGACGTCGCGGGGCTCGTCGAGCCCTTTTCCGCGGGCTGCGGCCGCGGCGAGCGCCACAGCGCGGGCCGGATGGGGGAGCCCTTCGACTATCTCGAGCCCGCGCGCGGCATCGAGGTCACCGCCCAGCACATCACCACCTTCTTCGCCGCCCACCTGCTGGAGAGCCCCATCGCCATGGAGCGCCTCGCAGACCTCCCCGCCACGGAGGGCGTCACCGTGCTCGCCCGCTGAGGCGCCCGTGATGGCTCGGCGCCCATGGTATCGAGGGGGGCCGTGACCCATCCGAATGCCGAGACCCTCGACCGCTTCTATCGTGCCTTCCAGGCCAAGGACGGCGACGCCATGGCGGGCGTCTATGCCGAGGACGCGACCTTCTCCGACCCCGTCTTCCGCGACCTCCGGGGCCGTGAGGTCGGTGGCATGTGGAGGATGCTCTGCAAGCGCGGCAAGGACCTGAAGGTCGAGTACGCGGTGCTCTCCGCCGACGACACGCGCGGCGAGGCGCGCTGGGAGGCTTGGTACACCTTCAGCGCGACGGGGCGGAAGGTGCACAACACGGTGCGCTCGTCCTTCACCTTCCAGGACGGCGAGGTGGCCGCGCAGGTCGACGACTTCGACCTCTACGCCTGGACCCGCATGGCCCTCGGGCCGATGGGACTGCTGCTCGGCTGGTCGCCGCTCGTGCAGAACAAGGTGCGCCGCACGGCGCGGGGCGGGCTCGAGGCCTTCCTGGCGAAGTGAGCGCGCGGCGAGCCTCTTGACTCGCACCGCCAGCCTTCCGACTCTCGTCCCGTTGGATGGTGGTCGCGCGGCCCCGAGGCCGTAGGGGAGACGAGGATGAAGCAGCGAAAGCAACCCACGGGCCTCGGGGGACGGCTCGTGGGAATCGTGGCCGTGGTGGCGATTTGCTTGCCCGCGACGGCGGTGGTGCCGGCGCCCGCGCCCGCGCGCGCCCAAGGCCAGCAGTTCGTCGAGTACTACCGGGACAACCTCTTCCTCGGCCTCGCGTACCACCGCGTCGGTTGCCTGACCGACTGGCGGACGATCCAGGCGAACCAGGACTACGACGGCTTCACGACGAAGCGCTACTGCTACTCAGGCCGCACCGCGAACTCCGTTCCGGGGGGGCGCTGGTTCGCGTGGAACTTCGCGACGGGCAAGGCCCAGCTCGACACGTGCGGTCAGCGCACCAATCAGCGCTACAACACACCGAACTACGCGGCGCGCAGCAACAGCTGCAACTACAACATCCTCTTCGACTGCAACAGCGACTGCTGGATCAAGGAGTTCTCCCGCTGCCAGGGGAGGCGCGTCAGCGTCATCAGCCCGTGCTGGTGAGTCGATGCTGGTGAGTGGATGAGCCGCCGGGGGTGGTTCGCCCTGCTGGGCGCCCTGCTGCTCGCGGCGGTCTTGCTCGGCCTTTTCGGGTCGCGGAGGAATGCCGACCCGGGGCACCGGGACGCGCTGGATGCGATGGGGCTCGAAGCGGACGGAGAGCCCGCTCCGGAGCGGCCGCTCCACGCGCCGGTGCCGGGGCGGGACACGCCTTCGAGCTTGCCCCACCCGACGCCGCCGCCGGACATGAGCGTGCTGCGCGCCCGCGCCTACGCGGCGGCCCAGGCCGAGGGTGAGCCTCGGCCGGGCGAGGCGGCCTTCCGGGCGATGGTCGGCGCGTTCATGCGCCACAACCGGGCGCTCGCCGAGCAGCAGGCGGAGGCGGAGGGCCTGACCTTGGACGAGGTCGAGGAGCTGACCTTCCTGGGGCTCATGGCCCAGCAGACGCAGCGCTGGCCGGAGGTCGAAGAGATCCTGGGCGCGCCGGTGGAGCAGGCGACGCGCGAGCAGGCCGAGCAGTTTCTCGACGAGCTGAACCAGGGCTTCAAGGAAGAGATGCGCGCGCTGGTGCAGTCGGGCGCGCCCGAGAACGTCCGCGGTCAGCTCATCCGGCGCACGCAGCAGCGCTACCGCGAGACCTATTTCGAGCTCACGGGCATGGACCCGGACCGGCTCGACGATCTCTTGGCCGGCGACCTCAGCCGCGCGCATCCGCCGGGCGACCTTCCGCCTGAAGAGGTGCTGGCGCAGCAGCCCGAGGCCCAGCCCCAACCGGAACCCGAACGTCCCACCGGCCCGGCACCGGGCGACGAGGCGGCCGGCGACACGACGGCGGACCCTGCGGCAGAGGGCGGACGTGAGCCCCCCGTGCCGGAGCCACCCTCCAGCGAGTCTCGCTAGCGCCAGCTGTCAGGGCGACGGGAAATCGTCGAGCAGGAAGAAGGCCGTGATCTGCCCGGGGTCGAGATGGGCGAAGGGGTAGAGCTCGAAGAAGCGGCATCGCGGCTCGGGGCTCCGAAGGTCGGCGCCCGCGCATTGAAAGAGGTTGAGGCCGATCTGAGTGAGCTCGTCGTTCGGCCCCTGGATCAGCTCGAGGCGGAAGACGTCGTCCGTCGCGAGGGCGCGCACTTGGTCGACGAGCAGGCTCACGTCTAGCGAGGGCGCACCGGCGCCGAGCACGAAGCCCACGCCCCCGAGCGTGACGAAGGCCGGCACGGCGGGCGGCGGGACGAGCTCGGCTACGCCGGGCGAGGTCCCCCAGGATCGGCCGTCGTTCGACCGCATCAGGCCCTCGACGGCGGGGCGCCCTTCACGATCGGGCGGTGCGACGAGCGAGGTCGCGACCCGTACGCTCGCCTCGCCATTCCACGGCACCGAGGCACTGGCGCGCCGGGAGGGGGACCCCTCCAGGCGCTCGTTCACGACGAGTCGCGGCGGCTCGCGAAAGAGCGGGTGGTCGCGGCGCCGGATGGAGGACGCGAGCACGGTGAGGGTGACCTCCATGACCGCATCGCCTTCGCCGCCGGCGGGTCCGGAGCCTCCGAGGAGAATGAAGGTGGCGACCCAGCCGTCGGTCAGCTCCCGCCCGGACTGAATCAGGCGAACCTCCGGCCGCGTGGCGAAGGACTCGCCCGGGGGGGCCTCCACCGTCACCGCGACGGTCTCGCACTCCGCGGGAGCGCCTTCGAGGCTGTCCACCACGATCGCGTCCTCGGTCCCGACCCCCTCGAGCGGAATGCGGGTGGGGCACACGCTCGAGTCACCGAAGGGCCGGACGAAGAGCGCCTCCACCTCGTCGCTCCGTTCGACGAGCATCGTGAAGCGGGTCGCATCGACAGTCCGGTGCCCATAGCCGATGGGCTCGGTGATGACGTGCGTGTTCCCGGTTACGGGCAGGAACACCTCGACCGGGTCGACGACGACAGGTCGGCGCAGCGGGAGCGTGGCGACGCCGGCCGCATCCTCGCTCAGAAGCGCCCGGTCGCCGGCCGTGAACGCGAGCAGTCCCGTGAGCTCGTGGTCGGGACTCACGGCGAGAACGTCGACGGCCCCCTCGCGCTCTTCGCGGAGCAGCACGACGTCGGCCCCCTCGACGAAGCGGCGGCCCACGTCACTCTCGATGAGAACGCGCGCATCGGAGAGCGCGACCCCGTCTTCGTCGACGATGCGAAGATCGGGCACGGGGTCGGCGGAAGAACAGGACCCGGTGAGGGCGGCGAACGAGAGGGCGAGGGCGAGGGCGAGAGAGGACGCGGGCTTCGCGAAGGCCATGGAACGATCGTAGCAGCTCTCAGAGACGAGGACGCGCTCTCGTGGCGCCCCAGAACCGACACGCCCCGCACGCCTTCGGCGCCGAGCCGTTGATGCGGAGCCTCGTTCCGAACGAGTCTCCACGCATGCCGCGCTTACTGACTCTTCTGGCCCTTGCGACGGGATGCAGCTTCGCCACCCCGCCCTTGAACCCCGGGGCCGAGGACATCCCGGTCAGCCGCGACTCACCGGGCCCCGGCTGGACCGTGATCACTCCTTTTCAAGTTGCCCACGGGCTACGCAGACGCACGTGCGGGGGACCGCGTCGAGGCACGCGTGAAGGCGCCCATGCCTTGGCGCGCAACAGGGCCCTCGAGCTGGGTGGTCAGTACGTGATGATCGTGAGCGAGGGCCCCACATTCCATGATTGCGACACGTCCTACCGCCTCCAGGGAGTCGCGTTCACGAGGGACGCCACGGCTGGAGGGAGCACGTGCGCACCACCGTGCTCCCCCGGGTTCGGCTGCGATGACGCTGGGGTGTGCCGCCCGCTTTGCAACCCGCCCTGCTCCCCGGGCTTCGAATGCAATGACGAGCGCGTGTGCATGGCCGAGGACGACGAAGTCTCGGCCCCGCCCGAGACGGATTCCGGAGCCGCGGGCGCGGACTGAACGAGACGCGCGCGAAGTCGAGCCTCGAGCACCAGGCTTTCCTGCCGACGACCCAGAAGACCGTGGACTACGGCTCGGTGATGCTGCGGAAGGGCCCGGAAGCGTCTCCGAGCTCGACGCGACGCCGTCTCGGCCGATCACGCATTGACGTTTGCCGTCGGCTTGCTAGCTCTTCCTCGTGCTTCTGCACCTTCTCCATTGCGTCTGAGTGAGCGCGCTGCGGCCCAAGTTGGCCGCGGTGACCCATCGGTTCGTGCAGTGAAGAAGACCGGCGCTTCGGCCGGGCAGGGGAACGAGTGTCTACGAAACGTCTTTCGCGGACCGTCATGGAGGGCGGTCGCCATCGAGTGAACAAGCGGTGGAGGAAGCAGAGCTACCGGACGGAACGGGCCGCGGAGCGCCGCTACGTGCGCTTGGCGCTCCGCGGCGACGATCCGGACGAGTGCATCGGGAGGCCCTGGCGGCCCAAGGTCTACAAGGGCTTCGACGACAAGCTGGCCCCGGCGGCGCGCTGGTTGCGTTCCCGCGCCGGCCGTCCGTGGGCCGAGGTCGAGGGCGAGATCTTCCGGACCTTCGACACGCGATCGCTCGCTGGTCGCCACATCGTCTTTGGTCACCTGCTGCCTCCGCCGTGGAACAACCCCCGCGACGGCAGCTGGGTCGTCTGCTTCACCGTGGGCCGCTTCTGGGTCGACGAGGCCGGGGTGCTCCGAAACGGCCCGCTGGTGCGCTGGGTGCACCCACCCTACCTGGCCGAGGAGCCCTCGCGCGCCGCGGCCGCCTTCGTCGGTGAGCGGCGGGTGGGGCTGCACGGGACCCGCCGCTACTGGCTGGTGCCCACGGGCAACGGCTGGGGCGGGCTCCGCCAGGACCGCGAGCTGCTGCCCGCCGAGGCCGCGGTCTTCGAGGCCTTCTCGGACGAGGACCGAGGCTTCATCTCCCGTCGCCTCAGCTGAAGACGAGCGTGTGGACGCCGGGCCGTCTCAACCGCCTGTGGGTGCGCTGCGGCGCCTGCGCGTCGCTCGAAAACGTCTCGGACGACCACCGCGCGTGCTCCCGCTGCGGCGCCGCGCTCCCCGAGCGCCCCGCCTTCTGGTAGCCCGTCCTACGCGCCGAGGTGGTGGAAAAAGTCTCGCCGCGTGTCGATTGGCGCGCGGCGAGACCGTCGTGCGGGTGACGCGGCCCCCGGGCGCGCCACGAACGTACCCTTCCCACGAACACACGACGCGAAAGACCGACGCCATGCACTACACGTTTCTGCTCTACACCGACCCCGCGGACCGCGCAGCGATGACGCCCGAGGAGGGAGCCCGCCAACAGAAGGCCTACCAGGCCTACATCGGCGCGCTGAAGGAGGCCGGGGTCTTCGTCGACATGGACTGGCTGACGGGCGCGGAGACGGCGACGACGATCACGCGGAAGCGGGGCGAGCGGCGAATCCAGGACGGGCCCTTCGCCGAGACGAAGGAGACCCTCGGCGGCTACTTCCGCGTCAAGGTGGAGAACCTCGACGAAGCGCTCGCCTGGGCCGAGAAGTGCCCCGCCGCCGAGACCGGCCTCGTCGAGGTCCGCGCCTCGGCCTTCGGGTAGCGCCGGCGGGAGGCCACGCTGCACCCGACGCCACAGACGAACACCGCGCGGGCACGTGCCGAGCACGTGGCCCGCGTGGCGTACGGCAAGCTCGTCGCGATGCTCGCCAGCCGCAACGGCGACATCGCCGCGGCGGAGGATGCGCTCGCCGACGCCTTCGTCGCGGCGTTGAGCACATGGCCCGAGCGCGGCGTCCCGAAGCGGCCCGAGGCGTGGCTTCTCACCGTCGCCCGGAACCGCCGGACCGACCGGCTTCGCAAGGACAGGCGCCTGGCCTTCACCGACGCGCTTCCGGAGCTGCCGAGCGACGAGGAGCTCGCCGAACCGGCCCTCGCGCGTCCCATGGACCACCGCCTGAAGCTGCTCTTCGTGTGCGCGCACCCGGCCATCGATGCCTCGCTCCACACGCCGCTCATGCTGCAGACGGTGCTCGGCATCGAAGCCGTCGACATCGCGCGCGCGTTCCTCGTCTCCCCCGCCGCGATGGCGCAGCGCCTCGTGCGGGCGAAGCGCAAGATCAAGGCCGCGCGCATCCCCTTCGAGGTGCCCGAGCCCGAGGCGCATCCCTCGCGCGTCACCGCGGTGCTGGAGGCCATCTACGGCGCCTACGCGCTCGACTGGTTCGCCAGCGAAGGCGGCGATCTGACGCGGGAGGCGCTCTTTCTGAGCGCGACCTTGAACGAGCTCATGCCGGACCACGCCGAGGTGATCGGGCTCGCCGCGCTGCTCTCCTTCGTCGAGGCGCGCCGGGGAGCGCGCTTCGTGCCCGGGCCGAAGGGCGACGTGCTGGTTCCCGTGAGCGAACAAGACCCGGCACGATGGGACCCGCGGCTGCTGGCGCGCGGCTGCGCGCTCCTCGAGTGCGCGTCGTCCTTCGGCGTGCTCGGCCGCTTTCAGCTCGAAGCCGCGATCCAGTCCGTGCACGTGGCGCGGCGCGAGACGGGTCGCACCGACTGGACCGCCCTCGCACAGCTCTACGCCGGGCTGATCGCGTTCTATCCGACGCTCGGTGCGGCGGTGAGCCGGGCCGCCGTCATCGCCGAGAGCCACGGCCCCGACGAGGGCCTGGCCATGCTGGACCGCGTCGAGGGCACGGAGAGCTACCAGCCGGCCTTCGCCGTCCGGGCCCACTGCTTGGCAGCGCTCGGACGGACCGCCGAGGCCCTGGCCGCCTACGACGCGGCCATCGCGCTGTGCACGGATCTCCCCTCGCGCCGCTGGCTCCTCGCGAAGACCGAGAGCCTGCGCCACCAGCTCTCGTAGCCCGGGGATCGGGCGCTCGCGCTCCGCCTGGCCGTCGACGAGCGACGGCCCGCGTCACCGGGCCAACGCGCCATCGATGCGAAGGCGGACGTCGCGCAGCGCATCGACGAGCTCCGCCGGCTCAACGACCTCGAAGTCACTCTCGAAGCTCGCGACCCACGCGGCGAGGCCGAGCATCGAGTTGGCGCCGACGGAGACGCGCGTACGGTGCGCGTCGAGGCGTTCCACCAGCGCCGCCGCGGGTGACACACGTGCCGCGATCTGCTCCATCGTCGCGTCGAAGATGACCACCACCCGATACCGGTAGGCACCCGTGGAGAGTGAACGGGAGACGAAGGCCCGGAGGTCGCCGCCCTCGGGGGGAAGGCGCGGCCGAAAGACGCCTCCCAGGGCGACCTTCTCGCCGAAGCGATCCACGCGGAACGTGCGCCAGTCGCGTCGCTCCCGGTCGAACGCGACCAGGTACCAGCGGCCCGTGTGCACGACGGCCGCCGGCTCCACGGTGCGCTCGCTGCGGGTTCCCTCGAAGCTCGTGTAGTCGAAGGTGACCACCCGACGCCCGTCGCAGGCCTCGGTCAGGAGCGACAAGAGCGCCGTAGGGACCGCGGGCCGCGGGCGCTCGAGGAGGAGCAGCGAGTCCCGCAAGGCCTGCGCGCGACGCCTCAGCCGCGCGGGGAAGACGCGCTCCAACTTGGCGAGCGCGCGCAAGGCAGCCTCCCCGATCGACGCGGAGAGCGCGCTCGTCGCCGTGCGCAGCGCGAGGGCCACGGCCAGCGCCGCGTCGTCGTCGAGGGTGAGCGGGGGAAGCTGAGCCCCTGCGCCGAGGGCGTAGCCACCGGCGACGCCTGGCTGACCCTCCACCGGGTAGCCCAGCTGGCGCAGGCGGTCGACGTCGCGCCGGAGCGTGCGGGACGTGACCTCGAGCCGCGCGGCGAGGTCCGCGCCGCCCCAGGAGCGGCGGCTCTGCAGCAGCGTGAGCAGACGGAGCAAACGGGCCGAGGTCGGAAGCACGCGGGAAACCTAGCGGCGATTACGGACCGAAACTGTCCGCAATGGGTCCTAGCGTTGGCCAGAGTCGAATCCAGCCCAGGTCGGAGGCGGCTCGGTCGGATGCCTCGACGAAAGGACACATCGTGACGCTCACCCTCTTTCATCATCCCTTCTCCCGCGCCGCGAGCATCGTCTGGGCCCTCGAAGAGCTCGGCGAGCCCTACGAGCTGCGCTTCGTGGACATCCTCGCGGGCCCGGACGCCAAAGCGGAGCTCCTTCACCTCAACCCGATGGGGAAGATCCCGACGCTCCTCGACGGCGACGTGGTGGTGACCGAGGCCGCCGCGATCTGCCTCTATCTCGCGGACAAGTACGCTCCGGGACGGCTGGCGCCGCCTCTCGACGACCCGCGGCGCGCCGCCTACCTGCGCTGGTCCTTCTTCTCGCCCTCGGTGCTCGAGCCCGGCGTGGTGGCCAAGAGCCAGGGCTGGTCCTTCCGCGCATCCTCGGTGGGTTGGGGCAGCTACGAGGCAGTGCTCGTAGCGCTGCGCGGCGCCGTCGAGGACGGCTTCATCCTCGGCGAGACCTTCTCGATGGCCGACGTCGTGCTCGGCAGCACGATTCGGACGCTGCTGCGGTTCGGAATGCTCGAAGAAGACCCGGTGCTCGCGGGGTACGTGGAGCGGCTCTCGAAGCGCCCGGCGCTCGCGCGGTCCGACGCCCGCAACGCCGGCGTGGTGGAGCAGCGAGGCCTCGCGGCGACCTGAGCGCGAGGCGCTCCTCATGGAGCGGGCAGATGCCCGGCCGCGGCGGGGCCAGGGCTGGGCTACCGTCGGCACCATGCCGGTCAACGCGCCCCTCCCCCTCGCGCGGCAGCTCGCGGTCCTCGACGTGCTCGAGGACCTGGCGCCGGGGGACCGCGTCCTCGACGTCGGCTGTGGCACCGGGGAGCTGGCCATCGCGCTCGCCGACCGCGGCTTCGACGTGCTCGGCATCGACGACGACGCCGAGGCCCTTCGCGCGGCGGAGCAGGCGGCCGGCGACCGCGCAGTGCGCTTCGAGGCACGCGACGCCAGCGCGGCGCCTCTGCCGCCGGCGCGCCTCGTCACGTGCATCGGGTCCACGCACGCTTTCGGTAGGGGTCCCGACGCGCTCACCGGCACCCTCGCCGCCCTCCGCGCCTCCCAGGCCGCGGGGAGCTACGCGCTCCTGGGCGAGGGATTCCACCGGCCGCCCATCCCCGCCGCCTACGCCGCCTTCCTCGGCGCGGAAACGGGAATCGAGCGCACCCACGCCGAGAACGTCTGGGCCTGCGAGGCCTCGGGCTTCCGCTGTCTTCACGCCGTCACCGCCAGCCCCGCCGAGTGGGACGACTTCGAGTGGGCCTTCTTCCGCCGTCGCGGAAAGACGGAGTGGCGCGACGAGTACCTGCGCCATGGCCGCGAGGTCATGGGCTTCGGTCTCTATTTGCTCGTCGCCGCACCAACGCGAGGAGGGTGAGGAGGAAGGCCGGTGCGTGAGGCTGAGGCCCGGCACGGCACCCGTCCGCCGGCGGCACCACGTCCTCGGTGAAGCCCAGGTCGTCGAGCACGAAGCGGGTGCACTCACCGCCGGTGCAGACGAAGCCCGGCGCGCAGTCGGTGCGCGAGGCGCACGAGGAGAGACATGCGACGTCCCCGCACGCGAAGTCGCCGCAGGCGGCGGGGTCCGGAGTCTCGCAGCGTCCGGCGGCGTCGCAGGTGCCGGCGGGCTGCTCGAGACCGGCCACGCAGGAAGCGGGCGAGCACACGGTCGAGGCGGCCGGGAAGGTACAGGCGTCACGGCGTCGTCCATCGCAGGCGCCGCCGCAGAGGGTGCCATCGGAGGCGCAGGCGGGGCGGGCGCCGCGCGGATCGCCGGAGACCGGCGTACAGAAGCCCTCGCGGCGGTCGGCGTTGCAGGCCTCGCACTGCTGCTCACAGGTGCCGTTGCAGCACACGCCGTCGACGCAGAGGCCGGAGGCGCACTCGCCGGGGCGGCCGCACGCGGCGCCGAGCGCGCGCAGGGCGGTGCACACGCCCTCACCGCAGAAGGCGTCGTCGACGCAGTCGGCGTCGACCTCGCAGTCGCCGCGGCAGCGGCCGGTGCCGCAGGTGAAGGGCGCGCACGCGACCACGGTCGGGTCTGGGCAGCTTCCGCCGCTGCAGCCGGCAGCCAGCGTGACCTCCCCGTCGGCGCACGAGGCCTCGCGGCAGATCACGCTCGAGCCGGGGAACGCGCATGCGTCGCGGCGGACGCCATCGCAGCTTCCGGCGCACACGGTGCCATCGGACGCGCAGGCGGTGCGACCGCCGCGCGGTTCGCCAGCGACGGCGCCGCAGGTGCCCTCGCTCCCGGCGCGGTCGCAGGCTTCGCATTGACCCGTGCAAGGCCCATCGCAGCAGACGCCGTCGACGCAGAGACCCGAGCCGCACTCCCCATCCCGGCCGCAGGCCACGCCCAGGC
>CALCTH010000620.1 GCA_937893795.1 uncultured Myxococcales bacterium
TCTTTGAGGCGAGCTATGGTGATGCGCTCGCCATTGACGAAGGTGCCGTTCGTGCTCTTGAGGTCGACGACGATGAAGCGGCCGTCCTTGAGGACGATGCGGGAGTGGCGCTTCGAGACGTTGCCCTTGGGAAGGATGACGTCGTTGCCCTGAACGCGGCCGATGGTGACCTCGCTCTTGTCGAACTCCACCCGCCGCTGGGCGCCGCCCTTCTCCGTGATGACGACTGCGAACATGCGCTGCCTCGCTGCCCCGGCGCGCCCCCGGTGCCTCCGGGGCCGACGCGGCCCGGCGGATTACACGATCCCGTGATGTTCCGAGTCAAGATCGCGACACGCCCGAGATCCGCCGTATCCCCCGACATTTTCAGGCTCGGAGCGGAGGCGCTCGGAGCTCAGGGCGCTTCGCCGAAGGGCGGAATGCCCGCGGCCGCGCGTAGCCGACGCTCGGCCTCGAGGGCCCGCGCCAGGGCCTCGTCCACCGTGGCGCCGGTCGCCGTGAGGTGGCCCATCTTCCGCCGCGGGCGCGTGGCGGCCTTCTCGTAGAGGTGCACCTGCACCGTGGGCACCGCGAGCGCCGTCGCGAGATCGAGGCCCGCGCCCCCGCCGCCTTCCCAGAGGTCGCCGAAGAGGTTCACGAGGGCCGTCGGGCGCTGGAGCTCCGGGTCGCCGAGGGGCCAGCCGAGCACGGCGCGGAGCTGCTGCTCGAACTGGCCGAGCGCGCAGGCCCGGTCGGCGCCGTGGAAGGTGTTGTGCGGACGGAGCGCCATCTCGTTCACGAGCAGCCCGTCTCTGGTCACGAAGAGCTCGACCACGAGGATCCCGACGAGCCCGATGGCCTCCGCGAGGCGCTTCGCGAGGTCGCGCGCCTCCGCCGCCGTGGGCTCGTCTACGCGAGCCGGCAGCAGCGCGTGGTGCAGCACCGCCTGGATGTGCACGTTCTCCGCGACGGGGTGCACGGCCACGTTCCCCGCCGCGTCGCGCGCGACCAGCACGCTGAGCTCGCGCTCGAAGGGCACGGCCGCCTCGACGACGAGGGGCTGCTCTTCGAGCGCCGCGCGCATGGCCGGGTCCTGGCTGGCCTTACCGCGCGCCTGGCCACGGCCGTCGAAGCCGCCCCGGTCGGTCTTCACGAAGGGCGGACCGGCCGCGCTGGCGAGCTCGGCTTCCGCGGCCGCGAGCGCGTCGACGCTCTCGACGACGCGAAGCGCCGGCATGGGAAAGCCCTTCTCTGCGAGCCAGCGCCGCTGGCTGGCGCGCCGGCGCACGATGCGGAGCGCCGCCGGCGAGGGGTGCACGGCGATGCCCTCCGCCTCGAGGGCGGCCAGCACGTCCGGCTCGGCGTCCTCGACCTCGAAGGTGAGCGCCGCCACGTCCGCGGCGAGCGTGCGATGGGCCTCGAGGTCCGAGAAGGCCCCCTCCACCCAGCGGGCGGCGACGGCACGGGCCGGGGCACCGGCGTTCGAGGGGGGCGCCAGCACGTGGAGCGGGTGCCCGAGAGGTCGCGCAGCGAGGCCGAGCATACGGCCGAGCTGCCCGCCGCCGACGACGCCGAGGGCGGCCCCGAGCCGGGGCCCGTCCGCCTCGCTCATTCGAGCACCTCGGCGCGGATACGCGCGTTCTCCGAGGCGCGGTGCGCGTCGAGGCGCGCCTGGAGGGCCGGGTCGAAGGCGCCGACGATGCGGGCGGCGAGCCAGCCGGCGTTCGCGGAGCCATGGGCGCCGACGGCCAGCGTCCCAACGGGGACCCCCTTGGGCATCTGGGCGATGGAGAGGAGCGCGTCGGCCCCGCCGAGGTGCCCGATGGGCACGGGAATCCCGAGCACGGGAAGCGAGGTATAGGCCGCGACCATGCCCGGCAGATGCGCGGCCCCGCCGGCCGCGGCAACGATGACCTTGAGCCCGCGCTCCGCCGCGGCCGCGGCGTACTCGGCCATCAGGTCCGGCGTACGGTGGGCCGACACGATCCGCTTCTCGTGCGGCACCTCGAGCTGCTCGAGAACGGCCAGGCACTTCTCGACGACGGGGAGGTCCGTCCGGCTCCCCATGATGACGCCGACCAACGGCTTCGGGCTCTCGTCCACGCTCACCTTCCTCGCTTCTCCGCCACTTCCCACGCGCCGCCGTTCAAAACGGAGACTGGGGACCGTTTGTACCGGCACGCGGCTAGGGCGTCATGGCCCAACAGCCCCGACGAGGCCATGCGTGGCGGGAGCAGGTGGGACGTGACCGAAGGAGTACTGACGACGATGGCCGAGCGGCCCGGATGGACGTTCCTGACGAACCACGCGCACGTGCTCCTCTGCGTCTCCCTCGACGCGGGCGCACGGGTGAGGGACGTCGCCGAGAACGTGGGGATCACGGAGCGCGCCGTGCTTCGCATCCTCCGGGAGCTCGAGGAGGCCGGGTACCTCACGCGCGAGCGTACGGGACGCCGGAACCGCTACCGCGTCCACGAGCAGGCGCCGCTCCGTCATCGGGGCGCGTCTCACCGCTCCATCGGTGACGTGCTCACCGTCCTCCAGCGCCGTCGCCGCCGCTCGACCGGCTCCCGCTGACGCGAGCGCGGGGCGCAGGCCGGGATCGGCCGCGAGCGGCCGCAAAGGGACCGGCCCGGGACGTTCCCGGGGACCCGAGCCCGCGGCCTGCCTCGAGCGCGCCAACCCGTCGCCGCGCCTCGAGCGCACGCCAACCCGTCGCCGCGCGATGAGGTCTGCCCCGCGAGGCGCAGCGCAGCGTGACGCGTACCGCCGGGCGAGGCGCACTGCCGTGCTGCGTAGTGCCGCGTTAGGCGCATCGCCGCGCATGAGCATCGCCGGGTGAGGCGCACCGCCGCGCGATGAGCACCGCCGCGCGATGCGCACCGCCGCGCGATGAGCACCGCCGTCGCGCCTTCGGCGCGACCTGCGCCGCCAGCTCGTGCGCCCGAGCTTCCGCGCTTCCCCTGCGCGAGCTCTCTGCGGCGCTCGACCGTATGACCTCGCGAGTCGGGCCCCGGGCGCCTCGAGGCGACGGAACCCGGAGGACCCGAGGGCGCGTCGGGGTCAGTACTGGAAGCCGTCGACGACCTGGCGGAGCTCCCCGGCCAGGCCCGCGAGCTGCTCCGAGGCGGTCTGCGCGTCGGAAGCGCCGACCGTCGTGCTCCGTGCGGCCTCGGCGACGCTCGTGATGTTCTCCGCGATCTCGCTCGAGCCGCGCGCCGCCTCCGCGATGGAGCGCCCGATCTCGTTCGTCGTCGTGCGCTGCTCCTCGACGGCCAGCGCGATGGTGCCCTGAATCTCGTTGACCCGGCCGATGATCGCGCTGATGCGATCGATGGCGTCGACGGCCCCGGTCGTGTCGGACTGGATGGCCTCGATCTTCTGCGAGATGTCCTCGGTCGCCTTGGCGGTCTCCTTGGCGAGCTCCTTCACCTCGTTGGCGACCACCGCGAAGCCCTTGCCGGCCGCGCCCGCACGCGCGGCCTCGATGGTGGCGTTGAGCGCGAGGAGGTTCGTCTGCTGCGCGATGGACGTGATCGTCTTGATGACCTTCCCGATCTCCGCCGAGCTCTCGCCGAGCTTCGCCACCGTCGCGTTGGTGATCTTCGCGACCTCCACGCCCTCGGTGGCGACGTCGGCGGCGTCCGTGGCGTTCTTCGCGATCTCCTTCACCGAGGCGCTCAGCTCCTCGACGCCGGCGGCCACCGTCTGCACCGACGCCGAGACCTCCTCGGCAGCGGCGGAGACGACGACGGCCTGCTGGGAGGTCTCCTCCGCGTTCGCGGCGAGCGTTTGGCTCACGCCCTGAAGCCCATCGGCGGCGTCGGAGAGCTGCTTGGAGCTCCCGGCGATGGTGCCGACGCTGCCGCGGAGCCCGGTGAAGAAGCCGGCGAGCCCGCGGCCCATCTGACCCAGGGCGTCGTCACCGCTCACGGAGACATCCCGGGTGAGGTCGCCCTCGGCGGCCGCCTGGACCACGGCGAGCATCGCGTCGACCTTCTCCTGCGCCTCCTTCGTCCGGCGCTCCTGCTCGGCGCGGAGCTCGGCCTGCTGGCGCTCGAGGCGGCGCTTCTCGGTGATGAGCTCCCAGGTGAGCGAGGCTCCGACGTACTTGCCCGTGTCGTCGTGCACCGCGGCGATGAGGAGGGACACCTCCTCGTCGCCGAGCGTGATGTTCGCCGTATGCGGCAGGTTCTGCGGGTCGGCGAGGATCCGGCGCTGGTGCGCCGGGTTCGCATGAAAGACGTCGATGCAGGTTCCGACGATCTTGCCCGGGTCGATGCCGAGATGGGCCCGGAGCCGGCTCAGTAGCTCCATGGATGCGGGGTTCGCGTACTGGACGACGAGGTCGAGGTCGACCTGCATCACGGCGAAAGGGGCCCCTTCGATCATCGCGTGAATGGCGGACATCCGTGATGCCTGCTCACGCAGCGCGAGCGCGCCGAGCGCGCTGGAGACGAGGTGCGCGACGTTCCCGAGCGCCTCGCGACGCTGGGGGGAAAGCGCGAGCCGCTCGGTCGCGAAGAAGTCCATGGTACCAACCAGCTGGCCGCGCTGGTGAATGGGGAAGGCTACTCCACTCTTGACGCCGGCGGCGCGGGCGGCGGGGCGCGTACGCAGTCGTTGACGTGCGTGAGGTCCTCGACGCACACGAGCTTGTTGGTCGCCCAGACCCGGCCGGCGACGCCCACGCCCTTCGCGAAGTGCGCCGCGTGAGAGGCCTCGACGAAGTCCGGGCTCACGGTCCCGGACTCGGCGCCGAAGCGCAGTACGTTCTCCTCGGCATCCAAATGCCAGAAGGAGCCATAAGCCCAGCCGAAGGTGTCGCGCACGCTGTCGAGGGTCGCCTGGAGCACGGCCTCACGGCTGTCCGCCGCGACCAGCCGCTCGCGCAGGCTTCGAAAGGCACTCGCCGCGATCGCCGTCTCCCCATGCTCCCGCCGGCGCCGCAGCAGATCGAGCCGGGCGGCGACGATGCGCGCCATTGCGCCAAGCGTCTCGCGGCGGGCGTCGGAGAACTCCGCATCTCCATCGGCGAAGAAGTCGAGGACGCCGAGGAGCACACTGTCGAGGAAGAGGGGGACGGCGAGACCCTGCGTCGCGCCCGCGCGCTCCGCGGCGCGCGTACGCGGACAGTCGCGGTGGAGGGGGAGATCCTGCGCGACGATGAGCTCGCCCTGCGCCCAAGCGTGACCGACGAGCCCCTCGCCGGCCGCGAGTTGCGCGGACGCGGAGGCCTCGAGGAGGTCGCCGTCGAGGCAGACGGCTACCCGGAGCCGTTGGGATGCGTCGTCGAGCTCCCAGTAGCCGGCGGAACGCCAGCCGAAGGCGTCGCGGACGGCCTCGAGGACGCCCTCGACGCCGCGAAGCCCGTCGTCCGTGGCCTCGAGCGCCGAGAGCACCCGCTGCAACAGACGCACGCTTCGGCTGAGCGCGTGGGACTCCGCCGACGCCGGGGCGCGGGTCTGCGGGTCGGGCAGATGGGAAGGGGCAGTCTGCGTCATCCGGGTCTCCTCTGGCCTGGTGGATCGCGAGGCGCGCAGGAGACATCGACGCGACACGCCAAGGAGTAAAGGCGGTATCACCGGACAAAGGCGAATGGTTCTGTATATCTAGAACGTGTCTAGATATAGTTAGACACTCCGGCTGCGGGGATGAAGGCGCGTAGAGATCACGCCGGCTCGCAGCCTGGACAGACACTCCCTCCACGCCTCCGGCCGACGGAACGCTGTTTTCGATGTCCTGGTGTAGGGTTCGATCCGTCATGGCGGACGCGGATTCCGACGACGAGAAGCACCTGGGCCTGTCTCGACAGACGGCGCCGCTCGAGCTCTTGACGTCGCTCCTGAGAGACCAGCCGGCCTTCTTCACGGCCACGGACGGCGACTTCCGCATCCTCTACCTCAACCGCGTCGCCGCCGGCGTTGACCCCACCAGCGTCGTCGGGACGAGCGTCTTCGACTTCGTCGCGCCGCGAGATCGGGCACTGGCGCGGGCCGTCTTCGCGCGCGTGCTCGCGTCGGGAGGCAGCGAGTCCTACGAGGCCAACGCCGGCCCGCCAGAGCACCTTCGCCACTACCTCAACGTGGTCTCCGCGACGACCCTGCCCGACGGCGAACGCGGGCTGACGTGCCTCGGCGTCGACATCACGGCGCAGCGCCGCCGGGAGGACGAAACCGAGCGCATCAGCCGACGGCTCCGCATGGTCTCCGAGATCACGGGTCTCGCGCTCTGGGAATGGGACCTGCAGAAGGACGTCGTGACCTGGGACGCCCGCATGCACGAGATCACGGGTCAGGACGAGCCCGTGGGCCTCGGGCGATTCGTGGACGTCTGCGTCCATCCGGACGACCGCGACCTGGTGATGCAGCAGGGCAGCCGCACCCTCGAAAGCGGGCGCATGGACGGTGACCTCGCGCGCATCGTGCGCCCCGACGGCGAGGTTCGCTGGACGATGTCGAGCGGCCGCGTGGAGCACGACGAAGCGGGTCGGCCCGTGCACATGCTCGGGAGCACCCTCGACGTGACGAGGCAGCTCGCGATGGAGGAGCAGCTCCGCCAGGCCCAGAAGATGCAGGCCGTCGGCAACCTCACCGCGGGCGTCGCCCACAACTTCAACAACATGCTCATGGTGCTGATGCCCTCGCTGGAGCTGGTCGAGGAGAAGGTCGATGCCGACGACCGGGCCATGGTGCGTGACGCCCGCGAGGCCGCCGCCCGGGCCGCTGCGATGGTCCGCCAGCTGATGACCTTCTCCGGACAGGGACAGCGTGGCACCCGCCGGGCGCGCTCCCTCCCGGGGCTCGTGGCCGAGAGCGTCCGCATGGCGCGTCAAACGCTCGGCAGCCGCATCACCATAAGGACCCACGAGGAGCCCGTGCCCCCGGTGCGCTGTGACGAGGGCGCGCTGCAGCAGGTGCTCCTCAACATCCTGATCAACGCCCGGGATGCGTACGCGACGCAGCAGACCGCAGAGCCCGTCATCGACATCACCATCGACCGCGCCCGCCGCCAGAGCCAGGTGGGACCGACGAAGGGGGCGTGGACGAGCTACGCGCGGGTCAGGGTCCGCGACAACGCCGGTGGAATGACCGAAGCCGTCCGCGCGAGGGTCTTCGAGCCCTTCTACACGACCAAGGGGCCCGAGCAGGGGACGGGGCTCGGTCTGAGCACCTCCTACGCCATCGTGCGCGACCATGGCGGCGTGCTCGACTGCATCAGCACGCACGGCGAGGGGACCGAGATGCAGCTCTGGCTCCCCGTCGACGCCGAGGAGGCGCGCGGGACACCCACGCACGAGGCGGGCGAGCCGCGCCCCCGCGTGCTGCTCGTGGACGACGACCCGACGGTGCGGCGCGTCACCCGGCGGATTCTCAGCCGTCGCTACGAGGTCACCGCCGTGGACTCGGTGAGCGAAGCGGAGCGACTGCTCGAAGAGGACGCGCGCTTCGACGTCGCCCTCCTCGACCGATCCATGCCGGGGGGCTCGGGAGGTACGCTGATCCCCGCCCTCCGGGAGCGCCTCCCCGACGCCCGCGTGCTCTATTTCACCGGCGAGCACGTCAACGACGCACAGGAGGTCGACGGTGTGCTGGCGAAGCCGCTTTCCGCGGAGGCACTCCTGGCGGGAGTGCAGTCAGCGCTCGACGAGCGCTGACGCGCTAGCGGCCGAGGATGGCTTCGAGCGAGCCGAGGTCGTCGATGTAGCGGCCGCGGGTCAGGGGAGCCGCGGCCGCCGCCGCGCCCCCGACCACGAGGTCGATCTGAGACGGGAGCGCCGTCTCGATCTCCGTGATCTCGGAGGTCGCGACGTCGCTGTCCAGGCGCACCGCGCTCAGGAGCAGGAGGCTCGCTTCGCTCTTCTCGGCAGCGTAGACGATCTCCTGCGCCGGCAGATCCGTGCCGAGGTAGAGGATGTGCCAGCCCTTCATGGCCACGAGCATGGCGACCATGAGCGCGCCGAACTCGTGGCGCTCGCCCGCAGGCGTCGCGATGATCGCCGTCCGCTCGCGGCTCGAGCGCGGGAACATCCGGGTGAGCGAGACCAAGAGGTTCCGGAGAATCGCGGACGCGACGTGCTCGTGCACGATGCGCAGCTGCCCGGCCTCGTAGCGTCGCCCCATCTCGTCGAGGATCGGCCGCACGACGTCCAGGAGGAATGCCCGCGGCTCGAGCGCGACGGCCGCGCGCGCCAGGAGCTGCTCCGCGCCGTGCGCGTCGAGGTCGGCGATGGCGGCGAGGAAGCGATCGCGCACGTCCGTCGGCGCCGCCTGGATCCGCGGCTCCGGCGGCCGCTGGACGGCGAGGGTTCGCTTGAGCTCCTCGTTCTCGAGCGGCGAGATGCTGCCGATGGAGTGACCGCCGTCGACCAGGCGCTTGAGGAGCATCAGCCGCTCGACGTCCGCGTCCGAGTAGAGGCGCCCGCCCGCCGGCGTCCGCGCGGGGACGACGGCCTGATGCCGCTTCTCCCACATACGAAGCGTGTGCGTGGAGAGGCCCGTCAGCCGGGCCACCATGCCCACGCGGTAGCGGGGCGAATCTTTGACGTCGTCGCTCATGCGCACGCCCCCCTCGGACCGAGGCCCGGGCTCCGGGTCTGCATATAGGGACGGTGCCACATCTTGACCAGGTAGTGTCTAAAATTCCCGAAAGGGGGCGTCAACCAGACGCGACGCCCCAGGAAGGATTACGGCCGACGGCACTTCTTCTGAGTGGAAAGGCACGGGGCACCCTCCCGCTTCGGGGGCACCATCAGGCTTGTCGAGATCGGATGGAAACCAAATCTGGACAGCGCGTGACCATGCGGCGGCGGGGAAGCCCGGCACGGTCAGGACCGAAGCGATGCGAGCCAGCGTACCCCCGGACGATCATGTGCCCCCGGGCGTCAGCTTTTTGCGACTAATGCAGGGCCGCGACCGGCGACACGGGGGGGTCGCCCCTTGCATGCGGGTGACGGGGCATACGCTTTCGTTCGAATCTCCAGGCATCCTTCATGACCGTCATCGACACCTTCTCCCCCGACCGCCTGCTGCCGCAGGGCCAGCTCAACGAGGGCCGCACGCCGACCCTCGCCAACGGTGACGCGCCGCACGCGCTGGTCATCGGGGCAGGCTTCGGGGGGCTCGCGGCGGCCGTACGCCTCGGCGTGCGCGGCTACCGGGTCACGATCGTCGACCGCCTGGACCAGCCCGGCGGCCGGGCTCGCATCTTCGAGGAGGA
Source organism: uncultured Myxococcales bacterium (assembly GCA_937893795.1). Taxonomy (GTDB): domain Bacteria; phylum Myxococcota_A; class Polyangia; order Polyangiales; family Houyiibacteriaceae; genus CALCTH01. The sequence continues at coordinate 9,199 of CALCTH010000620.1, forward strand.
CGGCCACATCTTCGACGCCGGCCCCACGGTCGTGACGGCGCCCTTCCTCTTCGAAGAGCTCTGGCAGCTCTGCGGGCGCCGCATGGGCGACGACCTGACCATGCTCCCGGTCACGCCCTTCTACCGGATCCGCTTCGATGACGGCTCCATCTTCGACTACTCGGGGGACCCGGCGTCCATGCGCCGCGAGGTGCTTAAGCTCGCGCCGAGCGACCTCGCTGGCTACGAGGCCTTCATCAAGAAGAGCGAGCGCATCTTCGCCACGGGCTTCGAGAAGCTCGGCCACGTGCCCTTCGAAGGCCCCCTCGACATGGCGCGCGTCGCGCCGGCCATGATGCGCCTCGAGAGCTGGCGGACCGTGCATCAGCTCGTCTCGAAGTACGTGAAGAACGAGAAGCTCCGCCAGGTCCTGAGCTTCCACCCGCTGCTGGTCGGCGGGAACCCTTACAGCACGACGAGCATCTACACGCTCATCGCCTTCCTCGAGCGAAAGTGGGGCGTGCACTACCCGAAGGGCGGCACGAGCGCGCTCGTGAAGGGCCTGGTGGGCCTCATCGAGAACGAGCTCGGCGGCAGGCTCCGGCTTGGCGAGACCGTCGAGGAGGTCCTCGTCGAGGACACGACCACCGAGGGCAAGACGGGCCGCGCCACGGGTGTGCGCCTGGCCGGCGGGGAGACGATTCACGCCGACCTTGTCGTCTCCAACGCGGACTCGATGTGGCTCTACAAGAAGCTCGTTCCGTCGCGCTACCGGAAGGCGTGGACCGACGCGAAGATCGAGCGGACCAAGATGTCGATGTCGCTCTTCGTCTGGTACTTCGGCACCAAGAAGAAGTACGAGCACGTCGAGCACCACACCATCCTGATGGGGCCGCGCTACAAGGAGCTCCTCAAGGACATCTTCGACCGCAAGGTGCTCAGCCAGGACTTCAGCCTCTACCTGCACCGACCGACGAAGACCGACCCGAACATGGCGCCAGAAGGCCGGGACAGCTTCTACGTGCTTTCGCCCGTGCCGCATCTCGAGAGCGGCGTGGACTGGTCGCGCATGAACGAGCCCTACCGGAAGGCCATCGAGTCCTACCTCGAGCGAACGCTCCTTCCGGACCTCGGCGAGAACCTCACGGCGTCACACACGCTCGACCCGCAGGGCTTCCTGGGCGACTACCTCTCGCTCCGCGGCGCGGCTTTCGGCCTTCAGCCGACGCTCTTCCAGAGCGCGAGCTTCCGGCCTTCGAACCGCTCGGAGGACATCGAGAACCTCTACCTCGTGGGCGCGGGCACGCACCCCGGGGCCGGGCTTCCCGGCGTGCTTTCGACGGCGCGCGTGCTCGACACCGTCGTCCCGGACGCCGCAGCCTTCGTCCGGGCCCGCTGAGCGCCGTCAGGCGCGCAGCCATCCAACACCGCTGAGCGCCATCAGGCGCGCAGCCATCCAACACCGCTGAGCGCCATCAGGCGCGCAGCCATCCAGCACCGCTGAGCGCCGTCAGGCGCGCAGCGTGTTCACGGCGACGCGCATCGCGTCGGCGCTCGGGTAGCGGTCGTCCGGCCGCTTCGCCATCGCCTTGCGCACGAAGATGTCCGCAGCCTCGGGGAGCGACGGGTCCACCTCCGTGGGCGGCGCCGGCGAGTCTCGGAGGATCATCGCGAAGACGTCCTTTACCAGCTTGCCCTTGGCCGGCTTCGGGAAGGCGCGCTCCCCGGTGATCATCTCATAGAAGAGCACGCCCGTGCCGTAGACGTCGGTGCGCGCATCCACGGGCTCGGCCATGACCTGCTCCGGCGACATGTAGCTCGGCGTGCCCAGCGCCTCGCGCGGCCCCGTGAGCCGTGGCCCCTTGTCGCGGAGGTCCTTCGAGAGCCCGAAGTCGATGACCTTCACGTGCGGCGCGTCCGCGAGGAGCAGCACGTTCGAGGGCTTCAGATCGCGGTGCACCACGCCGCGCTTGTGCGCCGCCGCGACGCCGGAGAGCACGGCCTCCAGCACGTTCACCGCCTGGTGGAGCGGCAGCTTCCCTTCGCGGTGGAGCAGCTGGTAGAGCGTCTCGCCGTCGAGGAGCTCCATGACGAGAAAGGGGGCGCCGCTCTCGAGCACGCCCGCGTCGTAGGTCTCGACGACGTTGGGGTGGCTCACCTGCGCCGCGAGGCGCGCCTCACGCAGGAAGCGCGCGTGGCTCCGCTCGGTCTTGAGGCGCTCGGGCATCACCTTCACGGCCACGGACCGGTCCAGCACGGGGTCGTGACCCCGGTAGATCATGGCCATGCCGCCCCGGGCCAGCGGGCGCTCGAGCTTGTAGCGGCCGAGGAGCGTCGTCCCCGGTTTGGGAAGTCCCTCGCGCTCCCAGGGGTCGGGCTGCGTGCTCACCTCGGCCGACCATGCCACGGCTCGGGGTCCTCGTCAGTGTAATCCGCGCGTCAGCCCCGAAGGACCACCGCGGCGCAGCTCGCGAGCGCGCAGACCACCACGAGGCGCTTCAGCGCACGCGCCGGCACGCGGAGCGCGAAGCGCACCCCCAGCTGAGCGCCCACGACGGTGGCGCCGGCGAGGAGCAGGCCGGGCGCCCAGGCCACCTGGTCCTTGGCCACGAAGATCCCGAGAGCGACGATCCCGAAGAGCATCACCAGGCTCAGCTTGATCGCGTTCGCACGCACCAGGTCGATGCGCAAGCCTCGGCCAAGCACCGCCAGGAGCACGAAGCCCACACCGGCCTGCACGAAGCCGCCGTAGAGCCCTGCCAGGAAGAGCCCGAGGGCCACCCCGGGGCGCTCGCGGAGCGACGGCGGCTCGACGGAGTCTCCTCCCTCGTTCGGCGGCGCGAAAAGCATGACCAGCGCGACGACCGCCAGCGCCGCCATGAGCGCCGGCTCGACCAGGTCCCGGGGCAGCACATCCGCAGCCAGCCAGGCGCCGAGCGCGGCTCCGGTCACCGTCGGAAGCGAGAGCGCCGGCAGCGACGCAAGGGAGAGACGCCCCGCACGGCGAAAGCCCACCACGCCGCTCGCCGACTGGAGCACGACGCCCACGCGGTTCGTGCCGTTGGCCACGTCCGCCGGCAGCCCGGCGAGCATCAACGCCGGGAGCGTGAGGAGCGAGCCGCCGCCGGCCACCGTGTTGACGAAGCCCGCGACCACGCCCGTCAGGGCGATGGCCAGGAGCGCGTGCGGGTCGTTCACGCCGCGACCTTAGCGTCGCCTCGCGCCGATCTCCGCACACGAAAACGGCCCCCGCGCGATGCACGGGGGCCGGCTTCGTGAAGAGACCGTCGGGCTCAGGGCGTCGGCGTCTCCGGGGCGACCACGTCGACGCGGTAGGTCATGCGGTCGACCATGTGCACGAAGTAGATGACGCCGTCCTCGACAGTGAGGCCACCGATGCCCGGGCCGAGCTCGGTGTCGAAGGTGCGAATCTCGTTGCCCGTCGCACGCTCCAGGATGGAGATGAGACCCGTCGCGTGGTCGGCGACCACGAGCGCGTCGTCGTCGAGGAGCGAGAGTCCGCTGGGCTCGGCGCCGCCGCCGCCCCAGAGCGCCGAGAGGTCGGTGGCCGAAGCGACGACCTCGCGGTCCACACCCTCGAAGGTAGTGGCCATGAGCGTCGGGCCCTCGAAGGTCGGCGCCGTGCCGAACATGGGCATGTCGGCGCCGGTGTCGAAGCGGACCACGCGGCCGTTGCCGCTGTCGGCGATGTAGAGGCCCGTGCCCTCGTCCATCTCCATGTTGCTCGGCACGTTCGGCAGGCGGGCGAGGCTGTCGTCGTTCCAGAAGTACCGGTCGACCGTAGCGTCGCCGTGGTAAAAGTGGCCCGGCACGTGCGGCTCGGCGAAGTCGTAGCGGTCAAGCATCCCGTCCTGGCCGTTGAAGAGCCAGTAGACGTTGCCCGCGCCCTCGTACGCGATACCCATGCAGTACTGCGTCGCGTGCACCATGTCGAGGTGGGAGCCGTTGCCACCGATGCCATCCGTCCCGTTGTAGATCGAGGGATCCGTGGTCCACAGCGACGCACCGATGAACGGCGCCTCGTCCGTGAAGTTCGCCGTTGCGTGCTCGATGCACGTGGCGAACGTCTCCGTGTAGGTCTGAGGCTCGCGAATGTAAGAGCCGCCACGGGTGTTGTCGGCGCCGGGGCTGTCTGGCTGGATCGTCGTCGACTCAGCACCGAACGCCAGCCCACCGGGACGCCGCATGAAGTGCCACGAGTTGCCGTCGGTAACCGTACGCGTGCGACCGTTTCCAACAGTCGCCATTTCGGGCATCTCAGGCGATGTGATGGTCACCGTCGTGCCCTCGAGGGAGCCGCAGTCGTGGTCGGTGAACCCGGCGTCAGAGAAGGCGCGCCGGGGGCAGTCGAGGGAATCCGAGTAGCCGTCCCGCTCTGAGTGTCGGTGAAGCACCCAGAGCTGCCCGGAAGGCGCGAAATCCAAGTCGAAGGGGACAAGGTCCCGTTCGAGACGGTTGAAGATCTCGGTACGGCTCTGTGACTGGTAGACCGGCGCCACCTGTAGCGGCGCGCCGGTGCGCAGCGTCGTGCCGGTCATCGGGTCACCCCCCATGTCGGGGGTCCCCATGCCCGTGGGGTCGGTGGCGGCGTCGTCGCCACAGGCGATGGCGACGATAAGTAGCGACACGAGCACGCGGGGGTTCATCACATCTCTCCTTCGGAGCCAGCTGCTTAGCGAACCTGGACGAAACCGCAACGATGGACGTGAGTTTTTGGAGTGCTAGTCAGGACCCTTCTCAATTTTCGAACGAAGAACGGGTCCTATCGCATGTCCTCGAACCCGCAGCCGACAGAGATCCGTGCGCCTCATGGGGCTCGCATGATTGAGATCCATTGGGACGACGGCGTCATCACGCACCACCCTCACCAGACACTTCGGGCGTTCTGCCCTTGCGCCGTGTGCCAAGGCCACACGGGACGCATCGTCTATTCAGAGGCCGCCGACGCCCTGCCGACTGAAGCCCTAGCGCTCGCAGAGCTAGCGATTAGCGGCAGCTACGCGCTCCGGCTGACATGGGGCGACGGGCACGCAACGGGCATCTATACGTTCGCATACCTCCGGGTCCTCGGACCCCTCTGGGAGCTGCCTGACGAAGATGTGCGGACGGCAACGTTCGGACGCTGAACCGCCGACGACGGAGGCCCGGCCCCGCCGACGGAGTACGGGGCGCTCCTTGACACTCCCGTGGATGACGGGTTTTGGGTAGGGCGCAGTCGCCATCTCGGCGGACCGTCCTGGGCGCGATCGCGGCGTCGCCCTCGCATCGAGCCCGGTCCACACTCAGATGTACGGCTACACCAGTTTCTTCTTTGTTTTGTGCGGTTGCAATCGCAGCCAGACCAAGGATTTTGGGAATGACTAACTGTACTCAGCGAGTGCACACAAATATCACCCGCGCTATCGCGACCTGCGCGATCATGTCATTCACGCTGCAAGGCGCATGCGTAGGAGACACGAAATCCGAATCCGAATCGGGAGCAGTGGGCGCGCGCAGCGCTACAGGCGCGGGAAGCGGCGCGAGGACCTTTACCGTGGCCGCCACCGAGGTGGCGGTTGGCCGTTCACACGACTGCTGGCTGGCACGGGCGACCGGGGGCGTACTTTGTCGCGGTAGCAACTCCCATGGTCAACTTGGACGCGGTGGCTCCGTTGGCGGCGACGATCCTGTACCCGCACCCGTGGCCAGCTCGGAGTGGTTCGTATCGGTAACGGCCGGCGCACTCCATACCTGCGCCCTTACGGACGAGGGGCATGTGTATTGCTGGGGGCAGGGTCTCGGCGGTGCTCCGGGTTCAACACTTCCCCAAAGAGTCAGCAGCTTCACCGCGATCCAGGTCACGTCGGGAACCGACCACGTCTGCGCCATTCGCCAGGACCGCCGCGCCGTGTGTTGGGGAGCCGGCACGGATGGTCAGCTCGGGAACGGCTCGAGCGTCGACCAGCCTGGGCCGGTGCTCGTCGTCGACTCGTTAGAGACGCAGCACCGTTTCCTGAAGCTTGACGCCGGGCCGCGAGCGACGTGTGGAATACGCACCACAAACGACGTCGTCTGCTGGGGAGCCAATGACGGGAAGCAGCTCGTCGACTCGATGTCGCCCGCCTTCAACGTACCTGTCGACTTCGGCGACGACGCCGTCGACGTAGCCGTCGGCAACGAGCACACCTGCGTCCTTCGCTTCGACTCGCGCATTGGCTGCCGAGGGAACCCCACTGAAGGAAGGTTGGGGTCCTTTGCCATCGCCGACTTCTTGCTCGAAGGGACGACGGCCCCGCCGGCCAGCCTGACCGCGGGGGATGACCATACATGCGCATCAACTAACGCGGGCTCGACCTACTGCTGGGGGGCCAACGATCAGGGGCAGCTCGGGCATGCTGGTCTCGCCTCTGGCTCGATCGCCGGTTCTGCAGCCTCTCCGCCCTACGCCGACTCGGGCACGAGGGCGTTGAGAGTCACGAGCCCGTCAGACCTCCAGGGGGTCGTAGCGGGTGAGCGCCGCACGTGCGCCCTATCTGCCGGAACGTCGCCCTTCCCTTCGTGTTGGGGCCGCACTACGCCGACCGAGGATGCCGCCCTCGCCTGGCTCAAGCGCGGCGGTGCTCCAGCTAGCATCGATCTGGGCGTTGGATTCGGGTGCGCCGTCAATCTCTCAGGACAGGTGCTGTGCTGGGGTCGCGCCGGCTCGCATCTCGGTACCGTAGGTGCCAGCGAGCGGCACAACCCCATCACGGTCACGGGTCTCCCCGCGGGCAGACAGTTCCTCAAAGTCGACGTGGGAGACAATTCCGCCTGTGCGTTGGACGACCAGAGGGAACTGTGGTGTTGGGGAGAGGCCGAGTTGGGACAACTGGGTGTGCCGCTCGGCGGAGGAGCGACTGCCTCCGGGCCACGGCTGGCTCGGGTCAACGTGGTCGACTTCTCGGTCGGTCGCTCGACGGTTTGCGCGGTCGAGGGAACCGGGAGCGTCGTTTGCTGGGGTGAGGACGCAGGCTTGAAGAATGGCGCCGGCGACGGAAGCGCAGCCGTGACCTTGGCGACGGGAACCTGGAAGCGCGTCGCGATCTCGGGGCCGCACGGATGCATCTCCGATGCTTCGTCCCGTGTCGCATGCTGGGGCACCAACTGGGCAGGCCAAATCGGCCAACCTCTGGGCGTGGCTTCGACGGCAACGCCGACGAACGTCGCCATGCCTCCGGGCAGCGGCGGTCCGCGCACCTTCGGTTTGGCCGCCGGCGACAGCAGCACATGCGCCTTCGAAGCCGGTCCGAGCAATACAGAGGGGACCGTTTTCTGCTGGGGCGGGTACGCCGGCCCCGCGACGTTCGTTCCGATTGACCAGGGCGTATTCCATACCGCTGATCTTTCGATATCAAGAGGCAACAGGCCCTGCATCATCGGTTACAACTCGTTCGTTTCGCGACCCTCTCTGCTCTGTCACGACGAGAGCATTTTCGATGGATTCTCGGAGGACGGTACTGCGGCAACCGTCGGATTCAGCAGCACACAACCGTTGGCGGTGGCCACCGCCGAACGTGCGGTTTGCATCATCAATGCGGAAGGAAGCCTTATGTGTAGCGGGGACATTCAGAGGTCCGAGCGTGCGATTCTCGGTCGCCCGTCTGGATCTCGTTCCCCTGCGTCGGGGCTTCCTTTGGATGGCCAGATCCTCACGGAAACGCCGCTCAACGGAGCTGTGCAGACCGCAGCCGGCGAAGAGATGACGTGCGAGCTCAGCGTGGACGGGACAGTTTCGTGTTGGGGCCGTTACTGGGAAAGCGGCGTCCAGGCAGAAGACTGGAGAGAGCGCGTCGTCATGACACGCGCGATGTCGATCGCCCTTGGCACGGACCATGCGTGCGCCGTCACTGAGTTGGGCGAAGTTCACTGCTGGGGAAGCAACTCCAGTGGACAGATTAAGTTGGATCCACTCGCTCCGGCGACGCCCGAGGACCTACCCCAGCTTACCTGGACTGGCCCAGCCTACCAAATCGCCTTGGGTGACGGCGTTTCGTGCGCACTGAAGTCCGAGTCCAATGAGCTTCTCTGCTGGGGCGACAGCACTATCTTCTGCAGCGGAACTCCTCTGATCGCAACGGACTTGATGACGCGCGAAGTCATGGCGATGGACGTCGGCAACAAGCATGGCTGCTTCATCGAGGAGACGGAAGGCGTGTTCTGCTTCGGGGAGAACGGCGACAATCAGGTAGGACCGCCAAGCGGGGGTGCGTGCTCGTTCGTCATCGACTCGGATGCGTCCCCGAGTGCACGTATCTCGGAGGTTGCAGCCGGCGCCAGAGGAAGTTGTGCGCTAGAGCCGAGCGGCGACACCACCTGCTGGGGCTTCGGTGACGCCGTAACTTCGTTGGACGGCAGTTCAAGCGTCCATCACGTAACGATGGACGGATCGGCGGGCTGTCTGCTGACTGAGGCTGGAGGAAGGTGTGTGCTGAGGGCTCCTCCTGTAGCAACTTTCCTTACACTCAGCCTTCCTACTCGACGGGAGGAACGCCTCGCGCAGCTTGCTCCATCCTATGAGGTTGAGAACAGAAACTACGTGTGCGGTCAGCTCCGTAGCGGCGCACGCACGTGTTTCGGGTTCAGCAAGGGAGGCTCCGGCATGAATATCGATGCCGTGGTTCCTGAGGATGGCACTTCTACGTTTGAGGGATTCGCTGCCCTTCCCGACCCCAGAGATGGCGGGGCGGGATTGCTGAGGGCAAAGTCTTACGCGGACTTCGTTTTCCTGACACCGCGTTGGCTGGCCCGTCGACCCTCCACGTCCATGGCAATCTCAGGCAATCTTGGTACTGCACTCATCACTGCAGGTCAGGCAAGCGAATGGGGTGCTCTATCGAAATGGCGAGGTGCAGAGGCAGACGCACCTACTCCAAGCGTAGCCGGAGTAGATGCGCGCACCGGGGATGGGGGCGGGGACGATCTTGCCGGTTTACCTGCGCCCACCATCTCCGTTCTTGCGGACACATACTGCGTGGTTGATGCGCATTCCGACGTGCTGTGCTGGGGCTACAATCGCCATGGTCAAACCGGGTCTGGGTTCCTGGGAGAAATCGCCTATCCGCCCTTTGTGCCCATGATCGAAGCATCGTATTTTAACGCCGTTCAGGAACCCACACCTTTTCAGGATGTATCCGGCAATGGCCTCGACGTTAGCGTTGGAATGAACGGCACGACGTGCGTTCTGACAAATGCCTTCGCATTCGACTTTAACAACACTCTCAGATGCGTCGGCCGAACCGATGATATTCAGTTTGCCGACCCGGCTGCCATTCCACCCGGCTACGCAGTCGAGGCTCATCCCATCGACGGTTCACAGCACATTGTTTGGCCTGTTGAGTTCGATACTCAAGGGATAAACCCAATTGGAATCACAGTGGGGTGGGCCCATGCCTGCTTCCTGGGCGACGATACTCGGGTGTACTGCTTCGGGAGTAACCAGCAGTATCAACACGGCACAGGCGACGATTCGCCCTACGTGACCCCTCGACCGGTCGTCGAAGTGAGCGGAGTGCCTCTCTCCGAGGTCGTCGAGGTGGAGGCCGGAGTAAACTTGACGTGCGCCCGGACAGCCTCTGGGGAGACGAGTTGCTGGGGAGACCCGGCCGCGTACCCCTTCCTCAGCACGATGGGTGCGGTCGATATGGCGCTTAGCGCGAGCACGAGACTGACCGTCGCGGACGACCATGCCTTGGCGATCTCAAAGGGGGAGGTCTACTCGTGGGGCGTGGAGAACATCAGTGAGCTCCCGCTGGTGAGTGGACTCGCCGTAACCCCCACAGCCTCGGGCAAGAACGCTACGGATCTCACGTCTAGCCGGACAGCGGCCTGCCTCGTTACCCCGGCCCTCGGGCTCACCTGCTACAGCGACGACGTTCCTGCGAGCGGACACGACGCAACTTGCCCATCCCCGGGATGTGCCGACGTCGTCTACCCGTGACGCTCTGTTCATCGCTCTCGCACGCCCGACGCTGCACCCTGGCCCACCAGGACCCGGGTGCGGCGCCCTTCTTCGGACCGGCGAACTGGGATGTCGGGGTACGGGTTCGTTTCCTAACGAAGCCGTCGCCTCAGTGTGGTGCTGGAACGACTCGGACCCGGGTAGCGGAACGACATGCGATACGTCCGAGTTGCCGAGTGTCCGGGGCTAACCCTAGGGCGCCGACCGCGACTCGTCGTCCATGAGCGTGACCCCGTCCACTGCCAACGTGCCACCTCTAACCGACCCGCACACGGTCGCGGCACCGGCACACGATGCCGGTGCGCGGCTGCGGCGCGCCGGCCGCGTCGTCGGCCTCATCTCGCCCTACCGGAAGCGCTTCGCGCTAGCGACGGTCTTCCTGGTCGCCGGGAGCGGCCTCGGCCTCGCCTACCCGCAGGTCATCCGCCGCATGATCGACGACGGCATCGCGGGCGGCGGCACGGCGGCCTTCGACCGCATCGGGCTGCTCCTCGTGGTCCTCTTCGCGTTCCAGTCCGTCGCGATCTGGGGGCGGCACTACCTGATGAGCTGGCTGGGCGAACGTGCCGTGGCCGACCTTCGTCGCCGCGTCGTCGACCGGCTCGTGCGCCTCCCCGTCGGCTGGTTCCAGGCGCGCCGGAGCGGCGAGCTCGTGGGCCGCATCGCCGGCGACGTGGCCATCATCGAGGGTGTCGTCGGCACCGAGCTGAGCATGGCGATGCGGAACCTCATCCAGCTCGTCGGGGGCGTGACGCTCCTTCTCGTCGAGAGCCCTTCGCTCACGGGCATCATGCTGCTCGTCGTCCCGCCGCTGATGATCAGCCTGGTGCTCTTCGGCCGGAAGATCCGCCTCATGAGCCAACGCCTCCAGGACGCAGTGGCCGACACGAACGGGCGCGTGCAGGAGATCCTCGGCGCCATCGCCACGGTGCAGGCCTTCGGGCAGAGCGATCGCGAGGCCGGTCGCTATGGCGAGGGCGTCGAGACGAGCTTCGGCCAAGCCCTCGGCCTCGCCCGCTGGCGCGCGACCTTCATGTCGACGACGAGCTTCGCGGGCTTCGCCGCCGTGGCCGTCATGATCTGGCTCGGCGGTCGCCGCGTGGCGGCGGGCGAGATGAGCGCGGGGAGCCTCACGGCGTTCCTGCTCTACACGACGCTCGTGGCCGTCGCGCTCGCGAGCCTCACGAGCCTCTGGAGCGGCATCCAGCGCGCGGCAGGCGCGACGGAACGCCTCTTCGCGATCATCGAGACCGACCCGGCCATCCAGAGCCCGGCCGAGGCCGCGCCGCTGCCGATGGGCGCGAAGGCGGGCGAGCTGCGCTTCGACGGCATTCGCTTCCGCTACCCGAGCCGGCCCACGCAGGACGTGCTCGGCCGGCCCGAGCGTGGCCTCGACCTGCACGTGCAAAGCGGCGAGACGGTGGCGCTCGTGGGACCGAGCGGCGCCGGCAAGAGCACGCTGACGGCGCTCGTGCCCCGCTTCTTCGACCCGAGCGAGGGCGCCGTGCGCATCGGCGGGACGGATCTGCGCGCGCTCGACCTGGAGGCGCTTCGCAGCCTGATGGCCATCGTGCCGCAGGAGCCGGTGCTCTTCAGCGGCACCATCGCCGAGAACGTGGCCTACGGGCAGCCGGACGCGAGCCAGGCGGCCATCGAGGCGGCCTGCCGCGACGCCAACGCCCACGACTTCGTCGTCGGCTTCCCGGAGGGCTACGACACGCTCTGCGGCGAGCGCGGCGTGCAGCTCAGCGGCGGCCAGCGTCAGCGCCTGGCCATCGCGCGCGCGCTGCTTGCGGACCCGCGCATCCTCATCCTGGACGAGGCCACCTCGAACCTCGACGCCGAGAGCGAGGCGCTGGTCCAGCAGGCGCTTCAGCGGCTGATGAAGGGCCGGACCACGCTGCTCATCGCCCACCGGCTGAGCACCGTCCGCCACGCGGACCGCATCGTGGTCCTCGAGGCGGGGCAGATTGCCGAAGAGGGCACGCACGACGCGCTCCTCGCCAAGGCCGGCCTCTACGCCCGGCTCGTCGACGCCCAGCTGAGCTGAGCGCGCTAGCGAGCGCTGTGGTCACGAAGAGGGTGGCTCCGTCTCCGCCGAAGCATAGAACGGTCGCACCATGCGACGTTCCTTCCTTGCACTCGTTCTGGTCCTCGGCGCGCTCGGATGTGGTGACGAGGCGTCCTCCCCTCCGGCTGACGCCGGCGAGGACCTCGGTCCCGGATGCGAGCTTTTGCCAGGCGAGCTCGACCCCCTCTCCTGGTACGAGCGCGCTCCCGAGGGCGACGCGGTCTGTGCCGGACGCGCCGACTGTTTCCTGTCGCCGGGCGCCGGCTCTCCGATCTCCGGCTGCCCCTCGGACTGCTCCTGCCTTTGCTGGGCCGAGGAATGCTACGAGTACGCCTGCACCGCCGACCTCTGCGACGAGCGCGTCTTTCGCTAGGGGTGGCGTGGCGAACGACGCGCAGCCCATCGTCGTGCTCGGCGGCTTCCTGGTCACGACCGATGTCTACGCGCCCATGGCGGCCGAGCTTCGGCGCCTGACGGGCGCGCGCGTCGAGGTCGTCCCGACCTCGCGCCCGCTCTGGATGCAGACGAGCTTCGTGTCCGGATGGCGCCGCGTGCTCGACCGGGTCGATGCGCTCGCCCGAGAGCTGAGCGCGGACTCGCCCACGAGGAAGGTCACGCTCGTGGGCCACAGCTCCGGCGGCGTGATGCTCCGTCCCTACCTGGCCGACACGGACTTCGCGGGCGCCTCGTGGGGTGGCGGCGCCCGCTGCGACCGCCTGGTCACGCTCGGCAGCCCGCACCAGGCCGTGCGCGCGAGCCCGCTCCGTGCCCGGGTCGACCGCGAGCTTCCCGGCTGCCCGCTCGCCGATCGCGTCGACTACGTGGCCGTCGCCGGCCGCTACGACGTCGCCTCACCGGCCGCGACGCGCTTCGGCCGCCGCTCCGCGGCGCGCTCCTACCGCGCCCTCGTGGGCGACGAGAACGCCGCGGGCGATGGCCTCGTCCCCGTGAGCTCGGCGCTCCTTCGCGAGGCGCGTCACGTGGTGCTGGATGACACGGCCCACGGCGGCTTCATCGGCAAGCCGTGGTACGGCTCGCCCGAGCGCGTGAGCGCGTGGTGGGCGGCAGTCGCAACGCCGACCCGAGGCTGAGCACTTCGCGTAGCCCAGCCAGCCGGCCGGGCGTCCTCAGTCCGCGACGAGCACGTCGTCGACCCACGCGCGCGCGTCGCGCCAGCAGCGCTTGGCCTGCTCGCGCCAGAGCAGCGCGTGAAAGGCGTGGGGCTCGCCGGGGTACTCGGGGGCATCGACCCGTACGCCACGGCGGCGGAGCGAGGCCGCGAGGCGGCGCGTGTCGTCGAGGATGGGGTCCGCGTCTCCACACGCCGCGAAGAAAGGAGGCAGCGGCCGCTCCGGCGTGTCCGCGCCCTCGAGCACGACGAGCGGGTCGGCGAGCGCCGCCTCGGCACCGGAGGCGCGGCCGAGGTAGCCGCGGGAGACGGCCTGCATGCGGTCGCGGACCACGACGCTCTCGGTCTGCGCCATGAAGCGGCGGATGTCGCTCACCTGCAGCAAGCCGCAGAAGGGCATCACCCCCGCCGGCACAAATCCGCGGTCGAAGGTGGCCCGCGCAAAGGGCTCGCTACGACGAAAGCAGGTCGCGAGCGCGAGCGCCGTGACGAGGTTCGCGCCCGCCGACTCGCCGGCCACCACGATGCGGCTCGGGTCGCCACCGTGCTCGGCCACGCGGTCCAGCGTCCAGGCCCACGCCGCGCATACGTCCTCGAGCGCCGCCGGGAAGGGGTGCTTCGGCGCGAGGCGGTAGTTCACGTTCACCACGAGCAGGCCCTCGCTCCCGCCGCGCGGCCGCGCGAAGCCGACGCCCATCATCCAGTGCGTGTCTTTCGAGAGGATGCGAAAACCACCACCGTGCACGTGGAGGACGACGGGGAGCCGACCCGTGGCGCCCTTGGGCCGATAGACGTCCAGCCAGTGCGCCTCGTCGCCTCCCTCGCGGTAGCTCAGGTCGCGCTCGACCTCGACGTCCTCCATGGCGCGCTTCGCGTTGGGATGAAGACGCGCGCTGCGGCTGAGGCCTTCGAGCAAGGCTTCCACGGCGAAGGCGCCGGCCCGTTGCCGGGCCGCGATCAGCTGAGCGCGCGGAGACACGCGCGCAACGTAGCAGCCGCGCAACGCCTCGCGACGGCCGGGGGGCGGGATGATCGCGATGCCCGATCGCTGTTACGCTCGGGGCTCACGGGCGCGTCGCGCCCTGACGCGGAGCAGAGACGATCTCTTCCAAGGTCTTCGTCGGGAACCTCAACTACCGGACCACCCGGGACGAGCTGGTCGCGTTCCTGAGCCCAGCCGGCACCATCGTGGACGCCTTCCTCCCGACGGACCGGGAGAGCGGGCGCCCGCGCGGCTTCGGCTTCGTGACCTTCTCGTCGCCCGAGGAGGCGACGGCCTGCGTCGAGCAGTTCAACGGCGCGGAGCTCGGGGGCCGGCGCCTCAACATCAACCCCGCCGAAGAGCGCGGCCGGCGAGGCCCGGGCGGACCGCGGGGCCGTAGCGGCCCGCCCGGACGCGGTGGCCCGCCTGGACGCGGTGGCCCGCCCAGCGATCGACCGCACCGCGAGCGGCGACGCTCGTCACCCATCGCCGAGTTCAAGCGCGGCAGCCGACGCCCCGGTGAGGTGGAGGGCGGCGACGAGGGTCCGCCGCGACGGCGCGTCGAGGGCGATGGCGCGCCGCGGCGGCGCTTCGACGGAGAGGGACCACGGCGTGACGGGCCACGCGGGGAGGGACCGCGCCGCTTCGACGGTCCCCCGCGGCGCAGCGGGCCTCCGCCCGACGTGGCGGCTCCGGACGAGCAGGCGGCCCTCGAGGCCGACTTCGAGGCGCGCCGCTTCCAGGACGACGGCGGCGCCGACGACGCCCCCGTCGAGCTCGACGAGTGGGGCTCGCCGGTCGGCGGCGACTGGCAGCGCGGCAAGAAGAAGAAGGCCAAGGGGAGCCGGCGCGGCCTTCGCGGCAAGAAGCGCAACCTCTGACCGGGCGCACGCCATGAAGATCTGCCCGGTCTGCGGACTTCAGTACCCGAACGACCAAGAGCTCTGCTTCGTCGACAACGCGCGGCTCGAGCTCATGGCGGACCCCTGGCTCGGTCAGACGCTGGCCGGTCGCTACCTCGTCGAGGAGGTCATCGGCGAAGGCGGCATGGCCACGGTCTACCGCGCACGGCACACGCTCGTGGACCGGCCCATCGCCGTGAAGATCCTGAGCCAGGCCCTCGCGAAGAACCCGGCCATGCGGGAGCGCTTCCGCCGCGAGGCGAAGAACGCCGCGCAGCTGGCGCATCCGAATATCATCGAGATCGACGACCACGGCGAGACGCCCGAGGGCGCCGTCTTCATGGTGATGGAGCTCCTCGAGGGCGCGCCGCTCTCGGACCTCATCGCCGAGGGGCCCATGGCCGCCGAGCGGGTCATGACGCTCGGCCTCCAGCTCGCCCGGGGCCTCGCCCGCGCGCACGACTTCGACGTAATCCACCGGGACCTCAAACCCGAGAACGTCTTCGTGACGGCGGGCGAAGGCGGGCAACCGCTGGTGAAGCTCCTCGACTTCGGCATCGCGCGCTCGATGCACGACAGCCGGCTCACGAACGCCGGCGAGATCTTCGGCACGCCGCAATACATGGCGCCGGAGCGCGTCACGAGCATCGACGCGGGTCCCGCCGCCGACCTCTACGCCCTCGGCTGCATCCTCTACGAGATGCTCGTGGGCCGGCCGCCCTTCGAGGCCGAGGAGATCACCGGCTACTTCATCGCCCACATGCAGCAGCCGCCGCCCAGGCCGAGCGCGGACGTGCGCTGCCCGGCCCAGCTCGAAGCGCTGATCCTCGCGTTGATGGAGAAGGCGCCCGAGCGCCGCCCCGTCGACGCGCACCAGGTCATCAAGGAGCTGCAGGCCCTCGCGCCCGCAGAGGAGGACACGCTCGAGGCGCCGCCCATCACCGGTGTCACCCGTCGGCCGGCCGTCGCCCCGACGCTGCCGCCGACCACGCTCGAGCGCTGGGCGCGAAGGACGGCCATCTTCGAGGAGATGCTCGCCCGGGCGCATCCGGGCGCCGCGCCGGCCGAGCTCCGCGCCCTGCTCGACGGTATCCGCGACACGCTCGGACGCGTCCACGCCATCCGGAGCGCGGGGCTCAAGGAGCAACGCACCCTCGAGGCCCTCGACCGCGACGCGCGGGAGACGCGGGCGCGGCTGGGCTTCGCCGTGCAGTCCTTGGCCGAGGACTTGAGCGCGGCCCGGGAGACGGCGCGCGACGCGCGGGCCGAGGTGCAGCCCTACCTGGATTCGGAAGCGCAGGCCAAGGGCGCCTACGACGCCGGGCTCGGCCAGCTCGAGTCCCGCGGCGGCTTCCGGACGCTGGATGCGCCCGACTCGGGTTACGCGGCCACGCTCCACGCCATCGCCGACGCGGTGGAGCGCTGGCACCTGGCCCACGGCAGCGCGGAGAAGGCGCGGCGCTGGGTCGAGGCGAAGGAGCGCGAGGTGACGGACCTCGACTTTCAGATCCAGGCGCTCCGCGGGAACCTCGCGAAGGTGGAGCAGACGTACGACGCGCGCCGGGAAGCGAGCGAAGAGGTGCTGACCCGCGGGGGCGTCGAAGCGGCGGAGCGGGAGCAGGATCTCATCGGGCTGGCGGCGCGCTTCTGCGACGCGCTCCGGAGCGAGCGGCGCCTCGACGATCTCTTCCGCAAGCTCGAGGCGGAGAGCGCATGAGCCAGAACGACGAGACGCAGGCGCTGAAGCGCCGGCTGGAGCGCCTCGAGGCGCGGCTCAAGATGAACGAGGCCGCGGACGAGACCCTCGAGCTCGCGCTGCGCGACCGACTCCCCCTCGAGTCGGCGCTTCGCTCCATGCTTCCGCTCCTCGTGGCGCATACGGGCGCGGACGACGCCTGGGTCCGCACCTACGACGAGGACCTACGGCTTCGGGACTTCCGCTATGCAGGCGCCGCCGGCGACTTCCCCCTCACGCCCGAGGAGATCCTCCGGGCGACGGACGCCGGGGAGCGCGTTCGCAAGCTCACCGACGGTCATACGGTGCTCGCGCAGCCCCTCGACGTCGCCGGCGAGCTCTTCGGCGCCGCGGCCGTCGCGCTGAGCACCCCGCCGGACCCCGAGCGGCTCGCGAGCGTCAGCGTGCTCCTGGACACCTGGTGCGAGGAGCGCGACGGCTACCTCGCGTCCATCGCGTGGAGCCGGCGCAAGCACCGCGTGACGCAAGCGCTGAGCGACGCGCTGAAGGAGCCGGTGCTCGACGAAGGCGTGAACCGGGCCATCGCCGTGCTGAAGGAGAACGTGGCCTTCGACGATCTCCTCCTCGTCTTCAAGCACGAAGAGGACTTCGGCGGCGCGAGCCTGCACTACAAGATCATCGAGGGGGGCGAGCTCACGCACGATTCCCGGTCCCCCGCGGCGAGCGTGGACGACTTCGTGCGCGAGACGGCGCCGGCGCTGCTGCGCGGCGAGTCCCGCGCGCTCCTCGAGCGCTTCGGGTTCTCGAAGGGCCGCGAAGAGGTGCTCATCAGCGGCGTGCGGAAGAAGCAGGTTCTCGGTCGCGTGGTGGTGACGAGCGCGCGCGGCGAGTTCAACACCTACGACCGCGATCTCGTCGAGCTCTTCGCCGACTACCTCCGGCAGCGCGTCGTGGACTTCAACCGCGAGTGGAAGCGCCTCTCGCTGACCTTCTCGCCGGACACCGTCAAGCGTCTGCTCCAGGAGGACGACTACCGAGCGCGCTTTCTAGCGCCGGCCGAGCACGACGTGGCGGTGATGTTCTGCGACATCAGCGGCTTCACGCGCATCAGCGAGCAGCTCCTCGGCGAGCCGGCGCTCATCGGGCAGCTCGTCGACGTCTGGGGCCGGCAGGTCGTGGACATCGTGTGGGAGACGGGCGGCGTCTTCGACAAGATGGTCGGCGACTGCGTGATCGGGCTCTGGGGCCCGCCCTTCTTCGACCTCGCGCCCCGGGAGGCATGCGCTCGAGCGGCCGACGCCGCGGAGCGCATCCGCGAGGTGACGCGAGCCCTCGGAGACGATCCGCGCTTCCCCCAGCTGGCCGGAGCCGAGCCGCCCATCGGCGTGGCCACGGGACTGAGCTTCAGCCGGCTCTTCGTGGGCCTCTTCGGACCGAACGAGGACTACACGGGCTTCAGCTCGGGCATGAACAACACGGCGCGTCTTCAAGGGCTCGCCACCCGCGACGAAATCCTCTGCCTGGAGCCCTTTTCCCAGGTCCTGGCCACGCCGAAGCGCTTCGGGGACGTGCGCTCGGCCCCGGTGAAGAACGTCGCGGAGCCCCTGCAGTTTCGGGCTCTCGCCTGAGGCCTCAAGGAGCGGCCAGGGGCCACCGTTTGGACATCCGTGGCTTCTTCCCCCTCGACTCCATCCCCGGATCTGGGTGCGGTCATCGCGGTGATCGACCAGTCACCCGTGGACGTGCCGTCGACGGTGCTGGCCGACGTCGCCCGCGCGACGGCGAGGGCCGGCCTGCGCACCGTCGTTGCGGGCACGCTCCCTTCGGACCTGGCGACGGGGATGGCGACCCGTGTGCGCTCCCCCTGGGCCACCAGGATCGAGCATCTCTTCGCCGTCCCGCCCTCGCGAAACCCCCGGACGCTCGTGCGCGAGCTGGCCCGCGCGCGCGGCGCCGTCTGCCTCGTGGACGTGCGCGAGGTGGGGCCCGAGGCGTCGGCGCTCGCCGACGTCCTCTTGGTCGTCTGCCCGGACGCCGCCGCCAGCCAGGTCGAGATCGCCGTCGACATGGCGCTCACGGCGCGCATCCGTGATCTTGCCCGCGACGAGGACGAGGCGCGCGGTCTCGCCGAGCTGCTGGACGCCCCGGAGCCGCCGGCGCTGATGCTCGCGAAGAGCGCGGGCAGCATGCCGCGCCTCATCCTCGAGAGCCTGGAGTCCCTCCGCGTCGACATCGTCGGCGAAGGGGAGGGCTCCGTGGGTCTCGCGACGCGCGTGAGCGAGCGGTGGGGCGTCCGCCTCCCGGCCGTGCACCACGCGGACGCGATCGGGGAGCTTCAAGCGCGCATGCTCACGCCGAGCGCCCGGGAGCTCCGCCGAACGCGGGTAAACCGAACGCGCCGCTCCACGAACGGGTCGGTGCTGAACCACGTCCGCGCCGAGCCGCGTCACCGCGTGCAGCGCGCGTGCCGCGTCGTGACCGGCGACGGGACGCGCTGGGGCGCCTGGCTCGTCGACATCTCGGGCTCCGGCGTCGGCCTCATGCTCGACGCCCCGGTGCACGTCGGCGACGTGATCGCGGTGGAGCTGCCCGACGGCCTACAGGACGCCGAGATCAAGCGCGTTCACGGACGCCAGGTCGGCGCAGCCTTCGTCGGCGAGCGCGCAGCCCGGGCGAGCTGATACGGCTCAGGAGCCGCCGTCGGCCTCGACGCGCGGGAGCCCGGCAGTGTTGGCGCAGTAGCCACGCCCCGCGCCGCCCACCTCGGTACGGCAGGCCTGGGTGCTCCCGCAGTCGCTGTCCGCCGCGCAGGGCGCGGCGCAGATGCCTTCGCCAGCGCCGCCGGCCACGAGCTGCGCGCAGATGTTGCCGCCGCTGCAGCCCGAGTCCGTGGTGCAGCGGCCATCGCCGACGCAGCCGCCGAGAGCGAAGAGCGCCGTGGCGAAGAACCCGGCGGCGAGGAGGGAGCGCGTCATGGCCGCGGAAGGTAGCCAGCGACACTCCTGGGGGTCAACGTCGCGCCGTGCGCTCACGATGAGCCTAGGGGCCGGGCATGGACGCTGCTCCCCTCGGCCCGGCGGATGCGCTTTACGTTCCGGCAGAGGCCGTGGCCGACGACCCCGCGCTCGGATGGGTCCGCGGCACCGTGGAGGTCGTCGATGCGTGCTACGCCGCGCGGCTCCGCCCGGCCGAGCTGGCGCCGGAGGCGCTCCGCACGGTGCACGTGGATCACTTTCGGGCCCAGGCGTTCGCCGGGGGCTTCGCGCAGTACGTCTACAACTCCCGCTGGGCGCCGCTGGCCGTGGGCGTGCTGCGCCGAGGGCTCCGCGCCATCGGCGCGAGCGAGACCGCGGCGCTCTTCGACGAGGGTGTGCGGTTGATCGCGCGGCTCGGCTCGGAGCGCCTCGAGGCCTTCCTCGCGAGCCGCGTCTTCGGGCCGAACCCCGAGCGGGACGCGCTGAGCGCGCTGGACCGACGGCTCCAGCTGGCGCTTGAGCGGGAGGACCTTCGCGCGCTGAACGTAGGCGCCGTGCGAAGCTGCGAGCGGCTCCGGGTCGAGCCCGGCGAGGTGATCGAGGCGCGTCTTCAGCGATGGCACGCGGCGCTCCCGGACCTCGCGGCGCGCGAGACCGAGGCCGCGGCGTCGACGCCGCGCTACCGGCGCGTGGCGGCGGAAGCCTGCGCCGCGGCGGGCATCGCGCTCCGGAGCGTGATCGCGGGGGACCCCACGCACCTCCACGCGGGCGCCTTCCGCATGGGCTGGCACCTCGAGACGGATCGCGGGACCTGCGTGCTGGTGGAGCTCGGCGAGCGTGTGGAGCTCATCGGCCCAGCCGGGGAGACCCTGGTGCGCGTCTGACGCGATCAGCTCGGTGGCTTCGTCGCCACCATGCTCGCCCGCTCGGCAAAGCGCGTGAACCAGCCGACGAGGCCCGGGTGCGCGCCCCGCCAGAGATCGTGGTCCGCCCAGCGGAAGTCGAGGTAGCCGAGGGCCGCCGCGGCGGCGATGGTCCCGAGCGTCGGCTCGTCGCCGAGCGGCGTGGCGGCGAGCGCCGCGACCCCGCGCTTCGCCTTGTCGAGCTGGGCCTCCAGCCAGGGCTGCCAGCGCGCGCTCTCCGGGCGGAGCACCAGCTCGTAGCGACAGAGCACGACGGCATCGACGATCCCGTCGGCGAGGGCCTCGAGGCGGTCGTCGCGGAAGCGCTCCGCGCCCTCCGGCGGCTGCAGCCGCGCGCCCTGGTGCCGCGTGTCGAGGTAGCGGGCGATGACGCGGGAGTCGAAGAGCGCGGGCAGCCCGCGCACCTCGAGCGCCGGAATCTTCCCGAGCGGGTTCTCGGCGTTGAGGGCCGCGACGGGTGCCGTGGGCGAGAGCTTGGCCGCCGTGTGGTCCACCTCGGTGACGTCGCCTTCGAGGCCGGTCTCGCGCAGCTGAACGCGCACCTTTCGTGCGAAGGGGCTCGTCGGGGTCATGTGAAGCTTCATCGGTTGCCTCTCGGGGGCGAAGCGTAGCCGGTTACGCTGCGTGGCGATGAACGAGGCGACGACTCCCGAGCTCTACTACTGGCCGGGGCTCCCGGGCCGCGGCGAGCTGGTGCGGCTGGTGCTCGAAGCGGCCGAGGTGCCCTACCGCGACGTCGCCGGGGAGCCGGACGCCCTCGCGGCGGTGCTCGCGGCACGGAAGGGCAGCCTCGGCGGCGCCACGCGCCCCTTCGCGCCGCCCATCCTGGTGCTCGGCGACGAAGTGCTCTCGCAGACGGCGCTCGTCATGGACGTGCTCGGCCAGCGCTACGGGCTGGTGCCGAAGGAGGCGGCGGCGCACGCCCGGGTGCGCATGGTCGTGCTGACCTGGCTCGATCTGCTGACCGAGGCGCACGACACGCATCACCCCATCGGCGTGAGCATCCCCTTCGAGGACCAGCGCCCCGAAGCGCGGAAGGCCGGCGCGCACTTCCGGGAGCGCCGGCTGGACGGCTGGCTCGACCACTTCGCGGCGGTGGTGCGCGAGAACGGCACGGGCTGGCAGGTAGGCAACGCGCTGAGCACGGCCGATCTCGCGGCGTTTCAGGTGCTGGCGGGCCTCGACCACGCCTTCCCGCGTGCCATGGCGGCCGCGCGCCGACCCGAGCTCGACGCCTTGGCCGCGCGCGTCGAGGCCCATCCTTCGGTCGCCGCCTACCTCGCGAGCGACCGGCGCCGGCCCTTCGACGACACGGGCATCTTCCGGCGCTACCCGGAGCTCGATGCCGTGGCCGATGAGTAGAGCGCGGTGCGCTCAGAGCTGGATGCGCTCGATCTTCCCGAGCCCCTTGCCGTCGACGAAGCGCGGCTCGGAGCTCGGCGCCGTCATGGCGAAGAGGTTCGAGCCCCCGTCCCAGGCGACGGCGAAGACGAGCTGCGAGCAGGCGTGGCGGGCGACGATGGCGCCCGTGGCGTCGAGCTGGAGCACCTCGGGCACGAGCGCCGGCGCGACGAAGAGCCCGCCGTCGGGGCCCGCGGAGAGCCCGTCCGGCGCGATGCCGTGGGCGGGGTCGAAGGCGGCGTGCGTGCGCGGGTTCGAGAGCGCCCCGTCGGCCGCCACGTCGTAGGCCTGGATACGGAAGGCGACGGTCTCGTTGACGTAGAGCGTGGCGCCGCTCTCCGAGAGCACCATGCCGTTGGGGAAGAGCATGGGGACGCCGGCCGGCGTGGCGGTCCCGTCGGGGGCGACGTGCGCGAGCTGGGCAACGTATTTGCCGGGGGCCGCGTGCACGAGCGCGACGGCCTCGGGGACCTCCATCTGCTCGAGCATGGCGTGAAGGTCGAAGCCGAAGTTGCCGACCCAGGCGTGGCCGCTGGGCGCGACGAGCATGTCGTTGGCGTGGAAGGACGCGATGGAGGAGAGGTCGCCGTGCGTGACGAGCTCGCCGCTGGCCTCGAGGCGGAGGACGCGGCGGTCGGTCATGGCCACGACGAGGAGGCGCCCGTCCGGAAGCCAGCCGAGGCCCGAGGGCTGGGTGGGCACGTCGCAAACCCTGGTCTCGTTGCCCTCGAGGTCGGTGGAGAAGACCGCCTTTCGGTAGAAGTCCGAGTACCAGAGCCGGCCCTCGCGCCAGCGCGGTCCTTCGCCGAAGTCGAGCCCCGACACGAGCACGTCCGCCATTCCACACCTCCCATGCGGGCGCGCCCACCCCGAGCCGCCCGTGCGGGCACTCTACCCTGGGCGCCGGCGGGCTTGGGCCCGAGGAGGGCAGCATGATTGCGGCCACGCCGGAGCCCCCGTACCTCGCGGTGATCTTCACGAGCGTCTTCGCCGGGAAGGACGAGGAGGCCTACGAGCAGACGGCCGAGCGCATGCTCGAGCTGGCGGCGGGGATGGAGGGCTTCCTGGGCGCCGCGACGCCGCCGCGATCGCGCTCCGGGCTGGGGATCACGGTGAGCTATTGGCGCGACGAGGCGGCCATCGCCCGCTGGCGCGACCACGCGGACCATCGCGCCGCGAAGGCCGCCGGGCGCCGGCGCTGGTACCGCGCCTACGCGCTCCGCATCGCGCGCGTCGAGGCCGAGCGACGCATGGGGACCTGAGCGCGCCGCGCCCTTGACTCCGCGCGCCTCCCAGGACATCACCACGCCCCACGCGGAAGTGGTGGAATTGGCAGACACGCAGGTTTCAGGTACCTGTGTCCGAAAGGACGTGGAGGTTCGAGTCCTCTCTTCCGCACCCATGTCGGCCCCCTCCGGGGGCCTTCGTCGTTTCGAGGACCCGGCGA
>CALCTH010000621.1 GCA_937893795.1 uncultured Myxococcales bacterium
GACCGGCTTAGCTGAGCTCGGAGCGATTTCGCAGGGGAGGGCGGTCTACCGTGGGCTCCCCAACCCACGGTGTTGATTGTCGGTTGGACCGGGTGCTCGGCATCCAGCGCTGGTGCGGGCGTCGGCTCGAAGCCCGTGGGCTGCGGGTTTTTTGACCTGCTTCCATAAGCTCATGCAGAAGCCCTTCATGAAGGCCCGGGGGCGACCGGGGCTTCGAGAAAGGGGCGACCATGACCACCCAGGGGACGCACGCGACGACGTCGCGCTGCGACGTGTGCGGCAGCGACTTCAGGCCGCGCTTCCGCTACCAGGTGCGCGACGAAGGAGGCCGCCTCTTCTACGTGTGCTCGACGCAATGCCAGCGGAAGCACGTGCTCGGCGCCGCCGAGGCTCGCTGCGCAGCCTGCGGCAAGCCCGTCGAGGTCGAGCACGCCTGGCAGGTCATCGCGAGCGAGGGCGGCACGCGCTACTTCTGCTCCCTCGAGCACCGCGCGGAGGTGCTGGCGCGCTCGGCTCCGCCGCCGCCCCCGCGCCTGGCGCGGCGCATCGCCGTCTTCAACCACAAGGGCGGCACCGGGAAGACGACGACGAGCGTCAACCTCGCCGCGGGTCTCGCCGAATCGGGGAAGCGCGTGCTCCTCGTCGACGCCGACGGCCAGGGCAACGTCGGCGCGAGCCTCGGCATCCGGGGCGAGCGGACCCTCTACCACGTGCTGGTCAACGGCCGCGCCGCCAGCGAGTGCGCCGTGCCGGTCCGCCCGAACCTCGACGTGATCACGAGTGATGCGTCGCTTGCCGCGGCGGAGCTCTACCTGGCGGGCCAGCCGAATCGAGGCCGCATCCTCCGGCAGCGCCTCGGGGAAAGTGTGCGGCGCTACGACGTCGTCATCCTCGACTGCGCGCCGGCGCTCTCCCTCATGAACCAGAACGCGCTCGTCTTCGCGGACGGCGTGCTCGTGCCCGTCGGCTGCGACTACCTCTCGCTGGTCGGCGTCAAGCAGGTGCTCCGTACCATCGGCGAGGTTCGGCGCCTGCTGCGTCACGAGGTGCAACTCCTGGGCGTGCTGCCGACCTTCTACGACGCGCGCGTCAACATCGCGCGGG
Organism: uncultured Myxococcales bacterium; assembly: GCA_937893795.1. Taxonomy (GTDB): domain Bacteria; phylum Myxococcota_A; class Polyangia; order Polyangiales; family Houyiibacteriaceae; genus CALCTH01. The sequence continues at coordinate 1,105 of CALCTH010000621.1, forward strand.
AGGCCCTCGCTGCGCTCGAGGGACACTTCGGTGACCGCTGCTTCACCCCGGTGCGCATCAATACGAGGCTCCGCGAAGCTCCCCAGCACAAAAAGACCATCTTCGAGCTCGCGCCGGAGAGTCACGGCGCCGAGGACTACCGGCGCCTCGTCGCGCGGCTCCTCGCCCCGAGCGCCGGCCCGCGGCTGGAGGCGGTGGCGTGAGCGCCCCGGAGACGGGCGGCGCCTCCCTCGAGGCACTCTTCGACGGCGACGAGGTTCGCGAGGTGCTCCGGGACGGCTTCTACGGAGCGCCGCGGGTCCGGCGAGCAGAGGCCCGCCTCGAGCCGGAGCCCGATCCCGAGGTCGGTGTTGCCGAGGGCACCGGGCGCGAGCCCGCGCCCGCTCCCAAGCCGCGGCGCCGCCGCAAGCGGCGCGCGGCGCGGCCGACGCACTACGAGGTCATCTGCATCTCCCTCTACAAGGAAGACCTCGCGCGGCTCGACGCGAAGGTGGCCACGCTCAAGGAGAGCGGCCACCGGAAGATGAGCCGGAGCGCCCTCATCCGCTACGCCCTCGACCACGTCGATCTCGAGGGGCTCCCGAAGGCCTATTGAGCGCGCGTCTCCTCAGCGCTTGCCCTGGCTCACGCTGCCGAGCTCGTCCTCGGGATCCCCGAGCTCGCCCTCGAAGAGGTCGACGAGGTTCGGGACCCGCAGCACCAGCCACGCGGCGGCCTCTTCGAACTCGAGCACGGCCGCGTCGGAGATCGTCGACCCGCTGTCGAGCACGCGGCTGCATTCGCGGTGCCAGCCGAGGTACTCGTCGAGCCGCGTCTCGAAGCCGTCGCGGTCGAGCTTCTGCACCATGTGGTGGCCGAAGCGCACGAAGGTGCCCGGGAGCTTCGCGCCGAATTGGCGAGAGAAGCGCCGCAGGTAGCTCGCGAAAGCCGCGTCGACGTCGAGATCCATGCCCTCCCGCCGTGACTTTAGCAAAGGCCGGGGCCTCGGTGGGCCACCCTGCGCCCGCCCGAGACCGCCCGCTTCGCGCACCGTCCCATTGAATGCGCTGGCCCGTGGACTCGTCGCTCCGCGAACCGAGGTCCCGCGTTGACGTCCCGGGTGGGGACGGGGGAGGCTCGGCGGCCGACATGGCGGACATGAGGGTGAGATGACGCGAGCTTTCCTCCTTTGCGCGACGCTCCTCGCCGCGCTCGCACCGACGCCGCTCCACGCACAGGCGCGGCCCGTGATCGAGCGTCTCGAGCCCACGTCGGGTCCGCCGGGCAGCGAGTTCGACGTCGTCGGCCGGCGCATTCCGAGCGGCACTCGCTTCATGCTCGGCGGCCAGTCCTGTCCCATCGTGCGTCAGAGCCCGAACCGGTGGCGATTGGTGGTTCCTGCTGGCGCGCAGAGCGGGACGCTCGTGTTGGAGACGCCGAGCGGCGTCTTCGCGGGGCCGCGCTTCCGGGTCACGCAGGGCGCAGCCGCGCCGACCATCACGGCGCTGCGTCCTCCGAGTGCGCCGGCCGGGAGCATGGTGGTGCTCGAGGGGAGCGGCTTTTCGCCGCGGGCGACGGATAACCGCGTGACCCTTGGCGGCCGGACCGTCGTGGTGCAGGGCGCCACGCCGACCACGCTCCGTGTCCTGGTGCCGCCGGGGGTTCCGAGCGGGCCCTTCCGTGTCTCCGTGCGCGGCGGCCCCGCGGGGGAGAGCCCCCCCTTCGGCGTCGGCGCCAGCACGAGCGTCACGTCCTTCGTGCCGGCGGCCGGGGGCATCGGGAGCCGCGTCGAGATCCTCGGCAGCGGCTTCGCGCCCGCGCCGGGCCAGAACCGGGTCTATCTCAACGACCGGCGCGCGCGCGTGCTGGAGGCCTCGCCGACGCGGCTGCTCGTGAGCGTGCCGCGCGGCGGCACCACCGGGCCCTTCACGGTGGATGTCCGCGCACGCGGCCAGGCCACCTCACGTACGGCCTTCGTGGTGCAAGAGCCGCCCGTCGCCCGGCGCTACGCGCCGCACTTCGGGCCCCCGGGCACCTTGGTCACGCTGGAGGGGAACCACTTTGGCCAAAACCTCCGCGCCCTGCGGGTCACGCTGGGCGGCGTACCGGCGCGCGTCCGCGACCTCGGGCCGCGGCGCATCGTGGTGGAGGTCCCGGCCGGTGTGGCGGGCGGTCAGTGGGAGGTCACGGTGAACGGCTTGCGTGCCGTCTGGCCCGAGCCCTACGGCGCGACGGCCATGCTCCGCGTCGACCGGGTGGACCCGCCGGCCGCGGGCCCCGGCGCCGAGGTGCACATCTATGGCCAGGGCTTCGACCCGGACCCGGCCGGCGACATCGTGCGCCTCTCCGGCGTGACCGGGCAGGTCGTGAGCGCGACGCCGGACCACCTGGTGGTGATCGTCCCGCGGGCGCCGAGCGGTCCCCTCGAGGTCCAGGCCTATGGCCAGACCGCGCGGCTGGCCGGCGTCTTCAACGCGGCCGCGCAGCCGACCATCGCGGCGCTCATGCCCGAGGCCGGCACCGCCGGAACCACCCTCGAGATTCGCGGGGCCAACTTCGGCAACCGGCGCGGCCTCGTCGACGTGCGGCTCGCCGGTCGCTCGCTTGCCGTGCAGAGCGTCCGGGACGACCGCATCGTGGTCGTCGTGCCGCCGGGCGCGCGCTCGGGTCGCGTGCAGGTGACCGTCGGGGCCCGCGGGGGCGCGACCTCGCCGCGTCGCTTCGAGGTGCTCGGGGACGCGGGCGTGGCGGCCCTGACGCCGGCCTCGGGCTACGAGGGCACGGAGCTCACGCTTCGCGGCCAGGGCTACCCGCGGGGTCGCCTCATGGTGCAGTTCCCCGGCGCGCGACCGGTGCAGGCTGACCGCCGCGGGCCCCTCGAGCTCCGCGTGCGTGTGCCGCGTGGCGCCACGACGGGACCGGTGCAGGTGATGCTGCCCGACGGCCGGGTGCTCAGCGCCGGGACCTTCCAGGTCGTGCCGACACCCGCCGGCGTGGGGGTCACGGCCATCGAGCCCGAGTGTGCGTTCAGCGGCTGCGCGGTGACGCTCCGCGGCTACGGCTTCGCGAGCAACCCCGCGAGCAACCGCGTTCGCTTCAACGGGCAGGCCGTGCGCGTACGCACGGCGAGCCCGACGGCGCTCGTCATCACGCTGCCGGACCAGGCCGGCAACGGGCGCTTCCAGATCACCGTCCGGCGCCGCGGAGAGGCGCTGAGCCCGCCCTTTTACGTGCAACCGCGGTGACAACCGGCCTCGCCCGGGCCCCTGGGGTGGGGCCCGCGCGCTCTGGCGCTATAGTGACTCCTTAACTCTCGGCGGCCCCGCGTCGCCGCTGCTACCCCAGGAGTCCCCGTGATCGAAGAGCGTCTGCGCGAAGCCCTCACCTTCGACGATCTCCTTCTCGTCCCCGGCTACGCGGATTTTCTGCCGAAGGACGCAGACGTGCGCTCGAAGCTGACGCGGGGCCTCGAGCTGAACACCCCGCTCCTCAGCGCGGCCATGGACACGGTCACCGAGTGGCGCACCGCGGTCACGATGGCCCGCGTCGGTGGCCTCGGCGTCATCCACAAGAACCTCACGCCGGCCGATCAGGCCCGCGAGGTGGTGAAGGTGAAGCGCGCCGAGAGCGGCATGATCGTCGACCCGATCACGGTCACCCCGGACCTCCGCCTGGAGAACGCGCTCGAGCTGATGCGGCGGAACAACATCAGTGGCCTCCCCGTGGTCACCGCGGGCAAGCCCGTCGGCATCCTCACGAGCCGCGACGTCCGCTTCGAGACGAACCTGGACCAGCCCGTCGAGCGTCTGATGACGCGGGAGCTGGTCACCGTCCCTCCGGGGGTGAGCCAGGAGCGGGCGCGGGAGCTCCTTCACCAGCACCGTATCGAGAAGCTGCTCGTCGTGAGCGAGGACGGCGCGCTGGCAGGGCTGATCACGATCCGCGACCTGATGCAGGCCGAGAAGTTCCCGAACGCCGTGAAGGACAGCCTCGGTCGCCTGCGCGTCGGCGCCGCCGTGGGCGTCGGCGCGGACCGCACCGAGCGCGTGCAGGCGCTCGTCAGCGCGGGCGTCGACGTGCTGGTCATCGATACCGCGCACGGGCACTCGAAGGGCGTCATCGACGCCGTCCGCGCGACGAAGGCCGAGCACCCGGACGTCGAGCTCGTCGCCGGCAACATCGCGACGGCCGAGGCCGCGGAGGCGCTCATCGAGGCCGGCGCCGATGGCCTCAAGGTCGGCATCGGGCCGGGGTCCATCTGCACGACGCGCGTCGTGGCGGGCATCGGCGTTCCGCAGATCACGGCCGTGAGCGATTGCGCGCGGGTCGGGCGCCAGCACGGCGTGCCCGTCATCGCCGACGGCGGCATCAAGTTCAGCGGCGACATCGTGAAGGCCATCGCTTGCGGCGCGAGCACGGTGATGCTCGGCTCGCTCCTCGCGGGGACCGACGAGAGCCCCGGCCAGCTCGTGCTCTTCCAGGGGCGTACCTACAAGAGCTACCGCGGCATGGGCTCCATCGGCGCCATGCGGAAGGGCTCGAAGGACCGCTACGCGCAGGCGGACGTCTCCGACGCGGACAAGCTCGTGCCCGAGGGCATCGAGGGGCGCGTCCCCTACCGCGGCGCCCTCGGCGAGGTCGTCTACCAGCTCGTGGGCGGCCTCCGGGCGGGCATGGGCTACACCGGCTGCGCGAACATCGAGGCGCTTCAGACCCAGGCCAAGTTCCTGAAGATGAGCTCGCAGGGTCTCCGTGAGAGCCACGTGCACGACGTGGTCGTCACCGAGGAAGCGCCGAACTACCGGGTCTGAGCCGCGGGGCGGGCGGCCGCGGTCGGCGCGTGGGCAAGCGCAAGGGCACGGGGCCCGGCGCGCTTCGGCGCCGGGTTAGCCCCGGTTGTAGAGGCGCTTCTGCTGCTCGTGGTACCAGCCGCGGAAGTCCTCGAAGGGGTAGAACATGAAGAAGGGCACGAGGCCGGCGCCCAGCGCATAGGCGCGCACGTTCGGGAGCGAGAAGCGCTTCCGGGCGGGGTCGATGAGCGCGTAGAGCCCGGCGAAGCGGGCGAAGGTCGCCGTGAGCCGGAGCGAGGAGCGCAGCCGGCTGCTGCTCGACTCGCGGTGCAGCGCCATGAGGTTCAGCACCCGAATGGTCCCCGACCGGAAGCGGTCGTAGCGGCCGTCGTTGCCGTCCGCGTGAAAGAAGAGCGCTTCCGGCTGCAGCACGAGGAGACCGTGCTTGGACATGCGGTAGGAGAAGTCGCTGTCCTCGTGCGTGGCGTAGCGGAGCAGGAGTGGCGACCAGCCCTCCTGGAGGCCGAACTTGCGCCGGAAGGTCGTCCGCCCGCCGTTGACGAGCCCGCCCACGCGCGCGCCCGTGGTCTCGACGCCCGGCGGGAGCTCGCCGGGCTCGTGCGGTGCGTCGTAGGGCACGAAGTGCGCGTCCAGCGAGAGCTGGTTCTCGAGCAGCTGGCGTAGCTGGCTGGCGAGCCCCGGCGCCTTGGGGGCGGCGGCCTCGTCACGCTGCCCCGTGTCCTCGCCGGGTGGCATGTGCGCGAAGAGCGCGGCGACCATGGCGATGCGCTCGTCCGGGTCGCTCTCGTAGACGTCCATCACCTTCTCGGCGGCGTCCGGGTAGAGGTAGATGTCGTCGTCGAGGGAGATGATGACGTCGGCTTCGGCGGCCTGGAGCGCTTGCGTGCGCTGGTAGGTGATCGAGCGGACCTTCGCGGGCTCGTAGACGAGGCGCACGCGCTCCCAATGGTCGGCGTAGGTCTCCTTCACCCGGTCCCGGTTGGCCTCCCAATCGTCCGAGGCGTCCACGACGCAGACCTCGCTCGGTGGACGTGTCTGCCCGAGGACGTGCTTCAGGCACTCCACGAGGAAATCCACGCGGTTGTAGGTGCAGACGATCATGCCCCAGGTGAGCGTGTTCATGACGTGAGCTCCCGGCTCGGATCCGTGGCAGTGGACGAGCCGCGCAACGGTGGCACACACGCCGCGCTCGGCGCGACCCGACGGCTCAGCTCGGCGGCAGCGCCCCGGCGAGGCGCATGATATGCCCGCGGGCATGGCGCGCGTGCCGGTTCTCATTCTCGACTTCGGCTCGCAGTACACGCAGCTCATCGCCCGGCGCATCCGGGAGCAGCACGTCTACTGCGAGATTCACCCCTGCACCCTGCCGCTCGCGGAGATCGAGGCCCTCGGGGCGGAGGCGATCGTGCTCAGCGGCGGGCCCTCGAGCGTCTTCGAGGACGGGGCCCCGACCATGGACGCCGGGGTCTTCGGCCTCGGCAAGCCCGTGCTCGGCATTTGCTACGGCATGCAGCTCTTCACCCACCTGCTCGGCGGCCGAGTCGAGGCGGCGAGCGAGCGTGAGTACGGCCCGGCGAAGATGAACGTGGATCAGCCCGCGGCCATCCTGGCGTCTTTCGCCCGGGACCAGGCCATGGATGTGTGGATGAGCCACGGCGATCGCGTCGAGGCGCTCCCCGAGGGCTTCGAGGTGCTCGGCCACACGACGAGCTCGCCCTACGCCGCGGTGGGGGATCTTCGACGCAAGATCTTCGGGCTCCAGTTCCATCCCGAGGTGGCCCATACGCCGCGCGGCGCCGAGGTGCTCCGGGCCTTTCTCTTCGACGTGGCGGGCCTCGAGGCCGATTGGACCGCCGGCTCCTTCGTGGAGCGAAGCGTGGACGAGATTCGCCGACAGGTCGGTGACGACCGGGCCGTGTGCGGCCTGAGCGGCGGCGTCGACAGCAGCGTCGCGGCGCTGCTCGTCTCGCGCGCCATGGGCGACCGGCTGACCTGCCTCTTCGTCGACAACGGCTTGCTCCGGAAGGACGAGGGCCAGCGGGTGATGGAGATGTTCGAGGGGCGCTTCCACCTCGACATCCGTCGCATCGACGCCCAGGCCGAGTTCCTCGACGCTCTCGCCGGCGTCGACGACCCGGAGAAGAAGCGGAAGATCATCGGCAAGGTCTTCATCGACGTCTTCGAGCGCGAGGCGAAGAAGATCGCGGGCGTGAAGCACCTCGTGCAGGGGACGCTCTACCCGGACGTGATCGAGAGCGTCAGCTACAAGGGCCCGAGCGCGGTCATCAAGAGCCACCACAACGTGGGCGGCCTGCCGGAGCGCATGGATCTCTCGCTCGTCGAGCCGCTGCGCCTGCTCTTCAAGGACGAGGTGCGCGAGGTGGGGCAAGCCATGGGCATCCCGCGCGACGTGCTCTGGCGTCAGCCCTTCCCGGGGCCGGGGCTCGCGGTGCGCTGCCCCGGGGCCATCGACAAGGAGAAGCTCGACGTGCTCCGCGAAGCGGACGCCGTCCTCGAGGAAGAGATCATGGCGGCCGGCTTCTACGAGCGCCTTTGGCAGAGCTTCTGCGGGCTGGTGCCGGTGAAGACCGTGGGCGTGATGGGCGACAACCGGACTTACGAATGGGTCATCGCCATCCGCGCCGTCGAGAGCCGGGACGGGATGACCGCCGATTGGGCGCGCCTCCCCAACGAGCTGCTCGCCACGGTCTCGAGCCGCATCATCAACGAGGTGCGCGGCTGCAACCGCGTCGTCTACGACATCACCAGCAAGCCTCCGGGCACCATCGAGTGGGAATGAGGGCCGCCGTCGTGGCCCTCGCGCTCCTGGCGAGCGCCGCGGAGGCGCAGCCCGTGCCCTTCGGCGATGCGCCCGTCCGCCTGCGCGGCGACGTGCTCGTCGTGTCGCGCCTCGGCAGCCCCGACGCGCGCGCCGAGGGGCTTCCTGCGATGCGGGCCAGTGCCCGACGGCGCGGACGCGCGCGGGCCTCGAGCGCCCTCCATGCCTACGTCGACCGGAAGCTCGCCGAGGCTCTGGCGACGCCAGCGCTGACCAGCCGCGTACACGCCGCGCTCTCCGCGGGGACGCGTGTGGAAGCGACGCGGAGCCTCGTCGACGGGTCCGTCGTCGTGCGGGTCGCGCTGCCGCTGGTGCCGCTCCGTGCGCTCTTCCGCGAAGCCGGGGTGCAGCCGTGAGGCGGGGGCTCGCGTGGCCGGCGCTCGGCCTCCTCTCGCTCATCGGCGCGTGTGGCTTCCAGCAGGTGCGCGGGACCCCGGCGAAGCTCTCGGTGGCGGCCGAGCCGCCGACGGCGAGCGTGTACGTGGACGAGCGCTACGTCGCGACGGCGCAGGCCATCGAGGCGCGGCCGCGGGCGTTCCGTCCCGGGATGCACCGGGTGACCCTCGAGGCGCCGGGGTTTTTCCCCCACGACGTCGAGGTGGAGCTGACGCCCGGCGTCACGACGCTTCGCATCGCGCTCCGCGCCATCCCGCCCTGACGCGGCTCACGACTCGAAGCGCTGCGTGCCCGGAAGGAAGGGCAGGCCGATGAGGGGGTTCGGGTCCCGCGAGGGGCGCCCGGGGCTCGTCAGCGGAAGCTGTAGCGTGAAGGTGGAGCCGCGACCCAGTGTGCTGTCCACCGTCAGCGCGCCGCCGAGCATGGTGGCGAGACGCCGCGCCACATGGAGGCCGAGACCGTGGGAGGACTCGCCCCCGGTCGGCTTCGGCGGGAGGCGCACGAAGCGGTGGAAGACCTGCGCCGCGTCCTCGGGTGAGAGCCCGGGACCCTCGTCCGTGACGCGGAAGGCGACGCCGCCCGGCGCAGGTTCGAGGCGGAGCGTGACCGTCGTCCCGCGCGGGCTGTACTTGAGCGCGTTGGAGAGGAGGTTCTCCATCACCTCGCGGATGGCCTCCGGGTCGGAGCGAACGTCGGGCACCGGGAGGACGCGGAGCTCCACCAGGATGTCCTTCTCGGCGCCCGTCCGGTGCACGTCGCGCCAGAGCGTGGCGGCGAGAGCTCGGAGATCGACGGTCTCGGCAAAGGGGCCAGCGGGACTCTCCTGCTGCAGAGAGACCAGCGCGTGCTGCCGGCGATGATTGAGCCGTTCGAGGGCGCTTCGGAGGTCGGCGACGAGCCCCACCGGCGCGTCCGCTTGGATGTGGGTCGCCAGCTGGTCGAGGGCCGTGGTCGCCACCGTGAGCGGCGAGGCCACGTCGTGAGCGAAACGCTCGGCCACCATTCGGAGATGGTCGACGCGCTCCTTCGCGGCCGCGCCGCGCTCGGCCTTCTGACCTGGCGAGAGCGTGGTGACGGTTCCCCGGACGCGGGCGTGAAAGGCGTCGAGCCAGCGATAGCGGGCTTCGTGGCGAGGGCCCTCTCCGATGCCGAGCGTTCGCCGCACCTCGGCGACTTCTTCCACGACGGCCAGGCTGCCTGCGGCCTCGGCCAGCTCGTCGGCCACTTCGAGTTGCCGGCGCGCGTCCTCGACGCGCCCCTCCGCGTAGGCGAGGCGCGCCCGCAGCACCGTGGCTTGCGCGAGGAAGTAGCGCCCGGGGTGCCCCGAGCTGAGGGCGTCGACGGCCTCGTGCGCGGCCCCGAGAGCGCCACGCGCTACGTTCGCGCGGGCGATCTCGAGCATCCACTCATAGCCCCCCATGGGGGCGGGGACCTCCTCGAGCGGTCCGAGCAGGCTGAGGGCGGCTTCGTGGTCTCCCGCGCGGTTCAGCAGCTTCGCCTCGTTCAGGATGGCGTCGTTGTGCAGCGTGCCCGGCCGAGAGCGCCGGGCGCCGTCGAGAGCCTCCCGCGCCCCCTGCAAATCCCCTTCGCCGAGCTTGCAGAGCGCGAGCAGGTTGTACGTCCGCCAGACGAGCGCCTGGCTCGAGCGGGGAGCGGCCTCGAGCGCCTTCCGCAGCAGCCGTTCGGCGGCCTTGGTGTCCCCGACGCGAATCAGCACCAGCGCTCGGTTGAGCTGCCCGCGGCGGATCGTGACGGGGGCCGGAGGGCCCTCGATGGCGTCGACGGCCTGGAAGAAGGCGAGGGCGTGGAAGAGGTCGCCGAGCGAGAGGTGGAGGATCCCGATGGCGTTGAGGATCCGCGTCCGGTCGTAGCCGACGAAGAGAGGGTCGTTCTCCCGAAGCAGGGCGGTCAGCTCGTTGCGCTCGACACGGCGCCGGGCCGCGGCTTCTTCCGACCCGTCGTAGGCCGAACGGGTCAAGCCCAGCATGACGCGCATCGCGAGGGCATTCCGCAGGTCCCCCGCCTCTTCGAAGGCCTCTCGCGCCGCCTCGTAGAGTGGCGCGGCCAGCCCGGTCGAGCGGCTCCGCATCGTGACCTCGGCCTGCATGCGGATCGCCCAGGCGCGGGCCTCGATGCTCTGGGCGCCGTGCTTGGCGTCGCTGGCAAGCTCGCGCGAACGGTCTACCTGCCCCGCGTCCAGGTACGCGACGCAGGCAGCCCACGAGAGCACATAATTTCGCGGAGGCTCGGCGCGCTCGGCCGCCGTGAGCAGGCGAGCGCAGTAAGCGTCGTGGCGTTCACCGACCCGTCGAGGGAAGGGGGCGGCGATGGGCGGGCCGGGAGCCGTCGCAAGCGCAGCGGTCACGCCGCGAGCCTACCGTGTCCGGACGGAGCGGTCCCGTCGGCGCAACGGGCGGTGCGCCCCCCGATCTCCCTAAGCTGTTGAAATCTCTAGTTTCCGTTGAACCAACTCATGTCGGGCTCACCCGGTCCCGCGGGCGTCGTCTCGACGAACTCGAGCGTTTGTCCTTCTGACATGGAAGGCGGGACGTAGGAGTAGCTCGCGTCGACCGGATTCAACAGGCCGAAGAGCATCATGGCAGGCGCAGTCAATCCGACATAATCCGAGCTGGAGCTCGATGCTCCGGTACCGCGAAGCGTCATGTCGCCGGACGTGAAGACGAAGGGAATCTGCGGCGTTCCGTCTGGATGCACCGAGACGGCGAACGTCATGTTGTTGATGGCCACCGCGGGATGACCGTCGCCCGAGACGGCGTCCAGGGTCAGAAAGGACCAGCCGGACGTGGCGAGCAGCGCCGGGGCCGCGGGCGCCCAACGACCACCGGTCGGGAGAGAGCCAAGATAGGCCTCGTTCGCAACGAGATCCCGTACATAGGAGATGATCTCGGGCTCGTTGCCGACGCGGTCGAGGAGGAGCTCCCAGGAGGCGGTCGGGGTAGCGTCCCCATCGCCGGTCGAGGCGAGGAACCAGTACTCTCGCCCGTGAACGAACTCCGTCGTCACCAGCTCCGGGGACTGGTCGCTGATGATCTCCGGCTCGTTGTCGCTGATGATTTCGGGCTCGTTTGCGGCGATGAGTGGGAACTCGTCAGAGATGATTTCCGGCTCGTTCCGGAAGATCTCATCATAGCCATCCGCAATGACGTCGAAGCCCGGTAGGGACGGGTCGACGGCCTCTGGCGGCGTCACGAGCACGTGATACGTCGCCGAAAAGCTGGGCGTCGTCACGACGACTTCATGGATCTGATGGGAGTAGGACTGAACGGCGTTCGCGGCCTGAGCGTGCGCAACGGTGACCGTGGCGAGGGTCCCTAGAAGGGTGACTAGGGGAAGACGGACTGCTCGTGCGGCCGCGATTATTCGGCGGATGTAGGTCATTGTGGGACTCTCCTGGTAGGTTGCCCGTCGGGGGTGGTGTTCGAGAATCCATCGATGATCAAGGGGTGTGGAGGGGTTCAGCAACCTCGCCAGGCGTCGTCTTCTCTACCGCGATTTTGATGCCTAACTAGCGGCAAGAAATGATTGAGGTTTCGAGAATCAATTACAGAATACAAACAAATATTCAATATCACTAAAACAGCGGCTTTCCCTCACACTAGAAGATGCAACGGCGCCGGATTGGAAGGAGAAACCCGTTCACACGAAGGGTCTCCATCGTTGGTACCATGGATGATACATAAGGACATGCGGGTGTGGGCTAACTGCCCACGATCACCCACCATCCGCGTCGGGGGACGGGCGGCATGACGTGGCGACGGGCGCGTCAGGCACCGCTCACGACGAGGTCGGGCGAGAGTCGCTCACGAAGCATCGCCTCCGCCCCATCGACGGCGGCGTCGTCGGTTCCGTCGAAGGTGATCTTGGTGCGGTAGCCCGAGTCGTCCGCGTCGCGGGCGAAGCGCGGGTAGCTCCCGACCGATACGTCCGTGAAGCGCGCTTCGATCTCCGCCAGAAGCTCAGCGATGTCGCCCTCGTCACATAGCGTGTAGACCGTTCTACCCACGAAGCGTTCGCCTTCGTCCAAGCGCTCGCGGAGCGCGTCGAGCTTGGTGCGAAAGATCTCCGGCACGCCGGGGAGCACCACCACGTTGTCCACGAGCTGCACGGGCCAGCGCATGGACTCGCTGCGGTACTGCTCTGCACCCTCCACGACGTCAGCCATGCGGAGGTGGTGCTCGTTCACGTCGCGTCCCTGGCGGGCGTGCCAGCCGCGGATCAGGTCGGCGAGGCTCTCGTCGCGCACCAGGCGGCGCCCGAAGGCTCGCGCCACGCCGGCGAGGGTCACGTCGTCGTGCGTCGGCCCCACGCCGCCGCTGGTGAAGACCCAGTCATGGTTGGCCCTCATCACGTTCAGGTCGTGGGCGATGACCTCTGCGTCGTCGACGCACATGACGACCCGGTGGAGGGCGATGCCCAGCTCGAAGAGCTGCCGCGCCAGGTAGGCGACGTTCTGCTCCTCGATCTTGCCGGTGAGGATCTCGTTTCCGATGACGAGGGCGGCGGCCGTGCGCGTCATCGCCTCAACGTATCAGCCCCGGTCGCTGCTATGGTCCCGGCATGACTCGCCCCCCGGCCTCTTCGGTCGCGCTGGCGGCGCTCCTCTCCCTCGGTGCCTGCGATGGCTGCCAGGGCGACGACGCCGACGCGCCCGCGACCGAGCCGAGCGCGGCGCCGCCGACGGAGACGACGTCGCCGGCCGCTCCCGTTGTTGCATCCAGCCTCGACTCACTCGCCAGCCCGGCGCTCGTCACCTTCGAGGGCGCTGGCGGCTACGTCCTTCACGGCAGCTACTGGGAGGGGCCGCCGGGAGCGCCGGCCGCGCTCCTTCTTCACCAGCTGGGCGCCGACCGCGCGGAGTGGTCGCCGGTCATCGTCGCCCTCGTGGAGGCGGGTTTCAGCGTTCTCGCCTACGACCAACGCGGCCACGGCGCGAGCGTG
>CALCTH010000622.1 GCA_937893795.1 uncultured Myxococcales bacterium
GATCCTCGGCGCGTCGCCCAACTGGATCGCGGGCGCCATCAACCAAGGCGCCGATGGGGTGGCGGCGTGCGAGGCGGATCCGGGCATCGCGCTGCCCCGCTTCCGCCTGCGCTGCCAGCTGGCCCCCGGCGATCCCTTCGCGCGGGTGAGCGTCACCATGGGCGAGGGGGCGCTGCTCGCGGAGCGCATCGCGAGCTTCGTGGCGAGGCGCCCCGGCGCGGACGTGCGCGGGCCCGTGACGGCGCGGAGCACCTCCCGCGCCCTCGAGGACGGGGGCGACCTCGCGGCGTACACGGTCGCGGCCTTCAACCGCGTGCGCACCGGCGCGGGCATCGCGCCGCTGGTCCTCAGCGCGCCGGAGCGCGCGCGCCTGAACAGCCTCGTGCGCGCCGCCGTCGACCCGCGCTTCGGAGGCGCGGCGGGGGACGAGCTCAGCCTGGCCATCGTGGCCGGGCGGGCCATCGACGACGCGCCGCCGCTCCGCGACGGAGGCTACGTGGGCACCATCCTCCTCGGGCCGCCGGACACGGCCGCCTGGCTGACGGCGTGCTTCCTCGACCCCGACATGCGCCGCATCTTCCTCGACCCGGCCGCGCGCATCGCGGCCATCGGTGCCGAGGTCACTCCGCGGGGGCTCGCCGCGCTCACGGCGACCTGGCAGACGCACGGGGATCCCCTCGTCGAAGAGGCCGCGGCGGCCGTCGTCGTGAGCGCGGTCCAGCGCGCACGGCTGGCGCGGCGACTCCCTGCGGCCCAGCCGCTCCGGGGCTACGACGGGCTCGCCGCGGCGATGGATCGCGTGCGCACGGGAGCGGCGACACGCCGCGAAGCGCTCGATGCCATGCTCGGGGAGGCGCTGGAGGCCGTCGGCGGCACGCTCGCCGCCTTCTCGATCCAGACCCTCGACCTCCGCGCTCTCGAGGTCCCCCCCCCGCTCCTTCAGGAGGGCCCGCTCGAGCTCTCGGTGGCCGTGACCCATCGACGCGCCCCGGGGTCGACCTGGGGCACCTACGTGGTCGGCGTCCTGACCCGGCGGCCCTGACCCCGCGCGGTCCGAGCGGAGGGCGAAGGCCCATGGCTTCGCCGGTCCCCGCGAGCCGACGCAGCCCCCCTCCCGTCGTGAAGTGCTACACAGCCCCCGTGACCGTCTCCGACCTCGAGCTTCGCTTTCGGACCGACGACCGTAGCGAGGAGGACGTAGCCGGCGCCGCGCTGCGGCGAAGCGGCGAGTTCGCGCCGCCCGACACCGCGCGGCACTACGCGCCGGAGCTGCGCCTCGAGCCCGTGCACGTCGACCTGCAGCTGCGCCTGGACATCGACGCCGAGCGCCTCGACGCAGTGGTGACGCATCGCGTTCGCGCCAACGACGCGGGGGCCGACGCGCTCACGCTGCACGGCGTCGACCTCGACGACCTGACCCTCGAGGGGCCGGGCCTCCGTCATGGCTACGACGGAGAGCGCGTCGAGCTCGCGTGGGAGCGCCCCTTCGACAAGGGCGAAGAGCGAGAGGTCGTGCTGCGCTACTCCGTGCGGCACCCCCGGAGCGGGCTCCTCTTCTCCCGGCCGAGCGCGTCGGTACCGGACGCCCCGCGCTTCGCCGTGACCGACCACGAGACCGAGCGCGCGCGGCATTGGTTCGCGACCGTGGACCTGCCCGCGGTGCGGCCCACGCTGGCCTTCCACATTCGCGCCGAAGAAGCGCTCACCATCCTCGCCAACGGCCGACTCGTGAGCGAGGACCACCACGGCGACGGCACGAAGACCGCCCATTGGACCCTCGACGCGCCCTGCCCGAGCTACCTCACCTGCTTCGCCGTGGGCGACTTCGCCAGGGCCGACGGCGGAGAGGTGGAGGGCGTGCCCGTGGCCGCCTTCGCCCCGAAGCCCGCCTTTCGTGCGGCAGACCTCGAGCGCGTGTTCGGTCGCACCGCCGAGATGCTGCGCTGGCTCCCGGAGCGCCTCGGGGTGCCCTACCCGTACCCGAAGTACTTCCAGTTCGCGGCCCAGGGCATCGGCGGTGCGATGGAGAACATCTCCCTCGTCAGCTGGGACGCGCGGCTGGTCATCGACGAGGCGTTGAGCGCCGAGGAGCAGCCCCTCGTCGACATCGTGAACCTCCACGAGATGGCCCACGCCTGGTTCGGCGACCACGTCGTCTGCCGGGACTACGCCCACGCCTGGCTCAAGGAGAGCTGGGCGACGTACCTCGAGAGCTGCTGGCTCGAGCACGACCAGGGCGCAGACGCCGCCGCCTACGATCGCTGGGTGTGCGCGCGGCAGTACATGAAGGAGTCGGACGAGCGCTACGCCCGCCCCATCGTCACCCGGCGCTTCGAGACCAGCTGGGACATGTACGACCGGCACCTCTACCCGGGCGGCGCCATGCGTCTGCACATGCTCCGCCGGCTCCTGGGGGACGACGTGTTCTGGGCGGCGACGCGAAGCTATCTGCAGCGCTTCGGGGGCCGCGTCGCCGAGACCGACGACTTCCGGGCGGTGCTCGAGGAAGCGAGCGGCCGAAGCCTCGCCCGCTTCTTCGACGACTGGCTGCGCTCCCCGGGCTATCCGAAGCTGCGCGTTCGCTTCCGTTGGGACGCGGCTCGCCAGGAAGGCGTCTTCGAGCTGGAGCAAACGCAAGCGACGAAGGCGAAGAACGGCAAGAACGGCAAGGCGAGCACCAGCGTCCCGACCTTCGTGCTCCCGCTCTCCTTCGCCTTCACGGTCGGCGGTGTGGAGGAGCGCGCGACGCTGCGCATGGACGAGGCGAAGGCGGTGCTGCGCGTGCCCATGGCCTCGGCGCCGACGCGGGTACGCGTCGACCCGGACCAGGCCCTGCTCATCGGGCGCGAGCTCGACGTGCTCGAAGACCTCGAGCGCGCGCTCCTCGGCGCGCTGGACGTGCCCTCGCGCATCGAAGGAGGACGGCTGCTCGCCAAGCGCGGTACGCGCCGGTCCACGGAGGCCCTCGAAGCCGCCTACCGCGAGGAGTCGTTCTGGGGGGTCCGCGCCCAATGGGCCGAGGCCCTCGGCGAGGCCGCCTCGCAGCCCGCCGCAGCGGCGCTCACCCGGCTCCTCGCCGATCCGCCCGCCGGCGACGCCCGTGAGCTCGCCCCGCTCTTCCGGGCGGCGCGTCACTACCGAGACCCCGCGCTCGCCGACGCCGTCGAAGTACCGGGCGC
>CALCTH010000623.1 GCA_937893795.1 uncultured Myxococcales bacterium
GAGGTGGCGGCGTAGCGCGAGCTTGGTCTTGAGGAGCTCGGCGACCACCGCCGGCTTCGCCGGCTGCGCCGGCAGCATCACGCCGAGCAGCGCGAGGGCTTCGAGGTTGACGGCGATGGCCTCCGCGAGCGCGTTGGCCGCGTTCCGCGCCTGGCTACGTACCTCGAGGGCGGCCACCTTCGAGAAGGCGTCGGCATCGCTCGCCAGTACGGCGTCGATGCTGAGCTCCATGGCGGAGTAATCGGCCGTCAGGAACGCGGACTGCAAGCGCTCCGCGTGGGCCTCCGTCGCGCGGGCGGGCGCGGCCTCGAGGGCGACCTCCGCGAAGCGCTGCGCGGGGCCGTAGGCGGCGCTCGCGCGGGCGCGGCGTGCCGCCTGGAGCGCGAGGGGCCCGAGCCGAGCGCGCGCTGCCGTCGACGCTGCGTCCCCCGCGGCCGCCAAGTGGGTCACCGCGTCGAAGAGCGCCCCCGGGTCCGTCACCGGCCCCGCGCCGTTCAGCCGCGTGGCCAGTCCTTCGCCGCGCGCGCCGTGCACCGCGGCGCGCCGCGCGTCGTCCATGCGCTCGTAGGCCGCCTGCTGCACCCGGTCGTGCACGAAGCGAACCCGGAGCACGTCGCCGCGCTCGACGTAGACGAGGCCCGCTGCCGCCGCCTCGTCGAGCGGCGCGGTCAGCGCCTCCGTCGACCGGTCGAGTACGGAGCCGAGGAGCGCCGAGTCGAAGGCGTTCCCGATGACGGCGCCGGTCTGTCGCACGCCCTGCGTCGCGGGCTCTTGCTCGGCGACGCGCGCCGCCATGAACTCGACCACGTTGCTGGTGTAGTCCGCGGCGCGCACGGCCTCGACGTCGAAGCGCCAGCGCCCCTGCTCGCGGTCGAAGCGGACGTGTCCCTCGGCGTGCAGGCTCGTCAGGAACTGATGGAGAAAGAAAGGGTTCCCGGAGGTCTTCTCGAAGGCGAGAGCGCCGAGGGCCTCCGTCTCGGGTCCCGGCACGCGGTGCGCGGCGGCGACGAGCTGCTGCACCGCCGAGAGCTCGAGGGGCTCGAGGCTGAGATGCTCGGGCGCACGTGACGCATCGGCGAGCCGCGCCCGCAGGGCGGTCAGCGGGTGCGCGGCGCCGACCTCGTTGTCCCGGTAGGCGCCGACGATGAGCAGGTGCCGGGCCTCCGCCTCCGTCGCCAGCCGCTCGAGCACCCGCAGTGAGGGCAGGTCCGCCCACTGGAGGTCGTCGAGGAAGAGCACGAGCGGGTGGTCCGCCGTCGCGAGGGCCCCGAGGAGGCGCACGAAGACCACGCGGAAGCGCTTCTCCGCGTCGCTCTCGCTCAGCGTTGGGGGCGCCGGCTGCGGACCGAGGAGCGTCTCGAGGCGGGGCAGGAGATCGAAGAGGAGCCCCGCCCGGGCCCCGGTGGCCGCGAGGATGCGCGCCTTCCACCGGTCCCGCTCGTCCTCCTCGCGGGCGAGCACCTGGCCGAGGAAGCGCCCCACCGCTTCCGAGAGCGAGGCGTAGGGCTGGGCGCGGTGGAACTGGTCGAACTTGCCGGCCAGGAAGGCGCCGCGGCGCGCCACGATGGGGCGCTGCACCTCGCGCACCAGCGCCGTCTTCCCCACGCCGGAGTAGCCCCCGACGAGCGCCAGCACGGTCTCCCCGGCCGCCGCCCGCTCGAACTGCGCGAGCAGCCAGGCCAGCTCCGACTCGCGGCCGTAGAGCCGGTCGGCGGCCTGAAAGCGCGGCACCACGTCCCGCGTGCCGAGGACGAAACGCGGCGTCTCGCCCTGGGCGAGCGCATCGCGGATGCGCTCGAGGTCCTGCCCGAGGCCGTAGGCGCTCTGGTAGCGATCCTCGGCGTTCTTCTCGAGCAGCTTCATCACGGCGTCGCCCAGCAAGGGCGGCACGCTCGGCACCAGCTCCTGGGGTGGCGTGGGGCGGAGCGCGATGTGCGCGTGCACGGTCTCCAGCGGCGAGCGGCCGGGGAAGGGCGGCGCCCCGGTGAGGAGCTCGTAGAGCGTCGCCCCGAGCGCGTAGAGATCGCTCCGCCAATCGACGAAGCGGTTCATGCGGCCGGTCTGCTCCGGCGAGAGGTAGGGCAGCGTGCCCGCGAGGGACTCGGCCGTCGCCTGGTCCCGATCCGCGCGCACGCTGATGCCGAAGTCGACCAGCGTGACGGCGCCGCTGTCCGGATCGAAGAGCACGTTCGCCGGGTTCACGTCCTTGTGGATGATGCCCGCGTCGTGCACGCCCCCGAGGGCCCGGGCGATGCCGATGCCCACCTCGAGGGACCGGCTCCGGTCCCAGGTCCCGTCCGCCAGCGCCCGCCTCAGGCTGACGGCACCGGTGTCGTCGGTCAGGAGCACGAGCTGCCCCTCGACCTCTTCCAGCCCGCGCGTTCGCACGACGCCCGGCGTGTCCGCGGCGGCCAGCCGCGCGAGCATGCGGTGCTCGTGGCGAAGCTCCGCGAGGGCCGCCTGGGAAGGGAAAGCCGCCCGGAGCGACTTCAGCACCACGGGGCGCCCTCGCTCGTCCTCGGCTCCGCGGTACACCCGGCTGCGGCCGGCGTCGTAGATGACCTCGAGGCCACTGAGCTCCGGGAGCATGCGCGGCGAGCCTACGTCATGTGGGAGGGGCCGGGGACGCGGCATCGCGCCATGCCTCGTGAATGGGGATGGCCACACCGATCAGTACGATCAGGCCGCCCGCGAGCTCCCGGTGGGTCGGCACCGAGCCGAGGAGAACCCACGCCAGACCGAAGGCCAGGACCGGGCTGATGAGGCCGAAGAGCACGGACTGGGAGGCGGGGATGTCGCGTACGGCGGCCATCAGGAGCAGCCGGCTCACGAAGGGGCCGCACGCGGCGGCGCCCACGGCGAGCGCCCAACCCTGCGGCGGCATGGTCGCGAGGCTCTCGACACGGCCCGGGGCGAGCAGGAGGACGCCGGTGGCGAGCCAGAGCCGCGCCGCGTTCACCGGCACGGGGCGGATGCGGGAGATGACCTTGCGCGTGACGACTTGCATCGCGCCGAAGCCCGCGGCCGCCGCGAGCGCGTAGAGCACACCCGGCAAGGAGATCCCGACGCTCCCCTCGAGGGGCGCTCGCATCACGGCGACGCCCAGGAAGGCCACCGCGACCCCGACGACGAAGCGGCGTGTGATCGGCTCCCCGAGCGCCACGCGGGCGAGGAGCGCCACGAAGAGCACCTGCGTCTGCATGAGCACGCTCGTGATGGCGGGCTCGATGCGCCCCAGGCTCTCGGCCACCGCGACGTTACCCACGAGCGTCCCCACCGCGAGCGCGAGCACCGTCCGTCGGCCCGTGCGCCCGAGCGCCAGCCGGCCGCGCTCACGGACGAGCGCCATCGCGCTGTTGAAGCCGGCGCTCGCGAGGAGCATCGCGGCGACGACGTCACCGCGCGGCGCGTGTGCTTGGGCCGCCTTGTAGAGGACCAGGAAGACGGCCGCGGAGGCGGCGGCACCCGCGGCGAGGCACATGCCTCGGAGGGGAACGGGCACGGCCGCGACATAGCGCCCGGCCGCGCCCGCGCCAGCACGCGACGGCGGCGCTCAGGGCAGGAACTGCCGGGCGACGCCCTGTATGTTCTGCGCGCCGGCGCCGGCCGCGATCGCGCTCCGAATGGCGCGGCGCGCCCCGGCGGTGGTGGGCAGGGGGCTCCCCACGCCTTCTGCGGCGCTCAGCGCGTAGCCGAGGTCCTTCTCGACGAGGCTCACGGGGAAGAGCGGGGCGTAGGCGCCCTTCACGACGAGCCCCGCGAGGCCGGCGAGGGCCGGGCTCGTGATGGGTAGCCCGCCGAGCACCTCGGCGGCGCGCTCGGCGCCGCCGCCGGCGCGAGCCGCGAACCCCAGGAGCTCGCCGAGCGCGGCCGCCTGCGTGGCGAAGTAGGCGTTGACCGCCAGCTTCATCACCGCGCCATCCCCCGGTGCGCCGAGGTGGTGCGCCGCCTTCCCCAGCCGGGCCAGCACCGGCTGAGCCGCCGCGAAGTCTGCTTCCCGCGCCCCGACGAGGTGCACCAACGCCCGCGCCTCGGCCTGGGGCCGGCTGCCGACGACGGGCGCCTCCACGAAGCGCGCGCCGGCCTCCCGCAGGGCCGCGTCGAGCTCCCGGACGGTGTCCGGCGTGAGCGTCGACGAGTCGATGGCCAGCGCGCCGGCGGCCAGGCCCTGGACCGCGCCCCTTTCGTCGTCGAGCCAGACGGCGCGGGCGGCTTCGTCGTCGCGCACGCAGGCGAGGACCACCGACGCTCCCTCGGCGGCCGCGCGGGGTGAGGAAGCGACCACGGCCCCGGCGGCCGCGCGCGCGCCGGTGGCGCCGGGG
>CALCTH010000624.1 GCA_937893795.1 uncultured Myxococcales bacterium
GTCCGCGCGCTGACGAAGCGCCACGGCCTAGGAGGCACGTCCGCAGGGACGCGCGCGGCTCCCGACGCCGCCGACGCCCCCTCCGCCGATGCCTCGCTGGGCGGGGGAGGAGCCTCCACGGGCCCCGCGCTCCTGGGCCTCGTGGCCGACCGGCTGACGGTACGCGAGGCGCACATCGCCGCGCTCGCCGGCGCCCTCGGTGACGCGCTCCAGGCCGTCGTGGTCGAGGGCCTGCCGGACGCCGTCGCGGCGCTCGCCTTTCTTCGCGAGGACGCCAAGGGGCGCGCGACGCTCGTGCCCCAGCGGCCGCGGCGCATCGTCGGCGCGCGCTCGCCGCTTCCCGCCGCGTGGCGCGAGGACCCCGGCTTCGTCGGCGCCCTCGACGCGCTCGTGCAGGCGGCGCCGGAGGACGCGGACCTCGTCCGGCACCTCCTCGGAGAGTTCGTCGTGGTCACCGACCTCGACGCCGCACTTCGCCTTCACGGCAAGGCGTCCCTCGACGTGACCCTCGTGACGCTCACGGGGGAACGGCTCGCCCCCGATGGAACGCTCACCGGCGGCGCGGGCGACGATGGCGCGGCCCACATGCTCGAGCTCAAGCGCGAGATGCGCGAGCTGGCCTCGATGACCGAAGCGCTCGGGGCCCGACTCACGCTGGCGCAGCATCAGCACGGCGAGCTCCGGAGCGGCATCGCCAAGCGTCAGGCGGCCCTCGATGCCGTGCAGAGCGAGGCGCACGACGCCGAGCTCGCCATCGTCGAGGTGTCGCAAGAGCAGCGCCGGCTCAGCGACGAGGAGCGGCGCATCGGCGAGCGCCTCGAGGCCCTCGAAGACGAGACCGAACGCCTCACGGCGACGATGGCCGCGGCGACCGACGAAGAGGGCCAGACGCGGGCGCTCATCGAGGACGTGCAGGCGTCGCGGGAGGTCACGCGGGTGGAGCTCGGCTCGGCCGAGGCCGTGGACGGGGAGCGCCGCCACGCCGTCGAGGAGCAGGCCGCCCGCGTCTGGTTGGCCCGCGTCCGGGCCGCGCTGGCCGGTTAGCGTGCGTATGTGTCCCGGCTTTCTCTCCTGCGCCTCGGCTACCGGCGCGTGGCGTAACTGGCGCGGGAGGCGCGGCTCCGCGGCGACGTGGCGGCGGGAGCCGACGAGCAGGGGCGCCTCGTGGCGGTCGTGCTGGGCGAGCGGGAGCGCCGTATCGTCGCGCGCGAGGACACGGAGCAGGCCGATGCCGTCCTGGCCGCGGCCCGCGCGCGGCTGGACGCTGCGCAGCGACGCCTCGGCCAGGGCGAGACGGGTCTCCGCGAGGTGCGCGCCCACATCGATGCGCGGGCGCAGGGCGCGCAGAGCCTGGCCTTGCGAGACCAGGAGCTGGGGCTGGCGCTGCGTCACCTGCTCGAGAAGATCGCCGAGCGTCATCGCGTGGACGTGCGCGACGTGCTCATCGACTTTCACGACCGGCCGCTGCCCGAGGCGAGCGAGCGCGAGCGTGCCTCCGAGCTCCTTCGGCTCATCGACCGCATGGGGGAGATCAACCTCATGGCCATCGAGGAGTACGAGGAGAAGAGCGAGCGCTTCGAACGGCTCTCGGCGCAGAAGGAGGACCTCGAGGCGGCGCTCCGGAAGCTCGAGAGCGCCATCCGGCAGATGAACCGCGAGTCGCGCAAGCTCTTCCGGGAGGCCTTCGTGGCCGTGAACGAGCGCTTCAAGCGCCTCTTCCCGGAGCTCTTCCGGGGCGGCAAAGCCGAGCTTCAGCTCTCGAGCCCCGACGACATCCTAGAGAGCGGCATCGAGATCGTGGCTCAGCCGCCGGGAAAGAAGCTGGGGAGCCTCGAGCTGATGAGCGGCGGCGAGAAGGCGCTCACGGCCACGGCGCTGATCTTCGCCATCTTCCAGTACAAGCCGAGTCCCTTCTGCCTCCTCGACGAGGTCGACGCGCCGCTGGACGAGGCCAACATCAGCCGCTTCGCCCAGGCCATCCGGCAGATGACTCAGCGCTCGCAGTTCATCGTCATCACGCACTCGAAGCGGACCATGGAGTTCACGGACGTGCTCTACGGCGTGACCATGGAGGAGCCGGGCATCTCCAAGCTCGTGAGCGTGGAGCTCCGCGGGGAGAAGCGGCCCGTGCCGGGCCTCGACGCGCACAAGGCCAGCGTGGCCTGAGGCCCGCCTCAACGAGGTGGACGCGGACCCTCGATCGTCGCCGCTAACGCCAGCAGCGAGCGGCGGGCCTCGACGTCGCCGGGCGGGGTGACCACGAGCGCGAGCACCGCGTAGAGCCCTTCGGCCACGAGCGCGTCGGCGGCGAAGCTCATGACGTCCCGTCGCCCGAAGGGCGGCACGTCGGCGCGCCATCCCGTCGCCGGCACGCCGCGACCGAGCAGCCGGGTGGTCGCGCTCGCGACGCGGCGCGGGGACCGGAGGAGCGCGAGGTCGCCCACCACGGCGTCCGGTCGTTGGCGCAGCTGCGGCGTCCGGGGATCCTCGGGACCGAAGGCCGTGAGCACCAGGACGCTGCCCTCGCGCTCCTCGTCCGCGAGGACGCAGGTTTCGGGCGCCGCCGCCAGCACCATGCCCGCCGGCACGGGGACGCGGAGCGCGAGGGGCCCGAGCGCGCACGGCGCGCGGAGGGGCGTCGCGGCGCCCGCCTCTTCCCCGTGAGAGTCCGCCGGCATCGTGGGACCTGGGGAGACCCCGCATCCCATCAGCGTGAGCGAGACCGCGACCCGGCCGAGCCAACCCTCGAAAAAACCGAAGCGACGAAGAAAAGCCACGCTCTCGCCTTGACCCGGAGCGCTTTCAAGCCCTGGTTGCGCCCCGTGGGCGAGTTCCACAACGAGTTTATGGTCCGTGCCGACGTCGCGACCGTGCGCCGCTTCCACGGCTCGCCGCGGGTGCTTCGTCAGCTGACGCCGCCCGTGTTGGGCATGCAGCTGCACGAAATGGGGCCGATGGCCGAGGGCATGGTCGCGCGCTTCACGCTCTGGTTCGGACCGCTGCCGGTTCGCTGGACGGCGCGGCACGAGGACGTGGGGCCCACGGGCTTCGTCGACGTGCAAGAGGCAGGGCCCATGGCCCACTGGCGCCACACGCACCGCTTCGAGCCGGTGGGGCCAGAGCGGACCCGGGTCATCGACCACATCGCGTACGCGCATCCGCCTCTCCCCCGGGCGCTCATGACCTACGCGCTCTTCAACCCGGCCGGGCTCCGCACCCTCTTCACCTATCGGGCTCTCGTCACCCAGCGCGCCTGCGCCCGCATGGCCGCGGCCACGGAGCCACCGGCGGCCGACGCGTCGCGCCGCGTGCACGACGCCGCGTAGCTCGCCCGACCGCAGCTCACTCGTCGCCGACGATGTCATCGAGGGCCCCGGCGTGATGCGCCGCGAGGGCGTCGACCGAGACCCGCACCGCGTCGTCGAGCACGAGCTCCGAACCGCCGACCTGCCCCAGCACCTCGAAGGGGACGCCGTGGGCCTCGGCGACGGCGCGTACCGCGTCGCCCCGCTCCGGCGAGAAGCTCACGACCACCCGCGTGGGCTCTTCGGCGAAGAGTCGGGCCGTCAGCGACGCCGGCCCCGCCGGGACGCGCACCGTCGCGCCCTGGCCTCCGGCGATGCAGCTCTCCGCGAGGCAGGCGCCGAGGCCGCCGTCGGAGACGTCGTGGGCGCTCGTGAGCACGTGGGCCTTCGCGAGGGCATGAAGGCAAGCCTGGAGCGCCTTCTCGGCGTCGAGGTCGATGGCGAGGGCCGGGCCGCTCACCCGGCCTTCCTGCTGCGTCAGCCACTCGGAGCCGCCCAGGGCGCCGGCGCTCGGCAGCCCGAGATGCGCGATGGTGTCACCCGCAGCGCGGAAGGCGAGGGCGACGCGGTCCTCGGGGTCGTCGAGCACGCCGACCACCGCCACCGTGGGCGTTGGGAGGATCGGGCGGCCGTCGGTCTCGTTGTAGAGGCTCACGTTGCCGCTGACGATCGGCACGTCGAGCGCGCTGCACGCGGCGGCGAGACCGTCGATGGCCCGGGCGAAGCGCCACATCGTCTCGGGCACCTCGGGGTTGCCGAAGTTCAGGCAGTCGGTGGTCCCGAGAGGCCGCGCCCCGCTGCAGGCGACGTTGCGTGCACACTCGGCCACGGCCATCGCGGCGCCGTGGAAGGGGTCGAGCTGCACGTGACGCCCGTTGCAGTCGACGCTGAGCGCCAGGGCCTTCTCGCGTGTGGCCTCGCCTTCCCGCTCGCAGAAGACGCGGATCACGGCGGCGTCAGCCTGCTCCGGCCCGAAGAGGGTCCCGTCGCGCACCACGTGGTCGTACTGTCGCCAGATCCATCGGCGGCTGCCGATGTTGGGAGAGCCCACGAGCGCAAGCAGCGCCGCGCCCAGGTCCTCGGCCTCGGGAGACGCGGCCGGTGCGCTCTCCATGGCCGGCGCGTCCGCGGCGGGCTCCGTCTGAGGTCGGTCGTACTTCGGCGCGTCGTCCGCCAGCAGGTCGATGGGCAGGTCGGCGACCACGACGGGAGCGGGCCCCGCGCTCTCCGGGTCGAGGGGATCGTGCCCCGGCGTCGCGGTGCACACGAAGCGGCGGGTATCCGTGACGCGGCCGACGACGGCGGCCTCGAGGTCCCACTTGGCGCAGGCGTCGAGGACCTCCTGCTCCCGCCCGGCCTTGGCGACCATGAGCATGCGCTCCTGCGACTCGCTCAGGAGCATTTCGTAGGGCGTGAGGCGCTTGGTTCGGCGTGGGACGGCGTCGAGGTGGAGCTCGATGCCGTTCCCGGCGCGCGCGGCCATCTCCACCGAGGACGAGGTCAGCCCGGCGGCCCCCATGTCCTGGATGCCCTCGAGGCACCCGGTGGCGAAGATCTCGAGGCAGCACTCGAGGAGGAGCTTCTCCATGAAGGGGTCGCCAACCTGCACCGTGGGGAGCTTCGAGTCGGTTTCCTCGCCGAACTCCGCGCTCGCCATCGTCGCGCCGTGGATGCCGTCACGACCGGTGCGCGCGCCCACGTAGATCACGGGGTTCCCGACGCCGTCGGCGCGCCCGAAGAAGAGGCCGTCGCTCTCGGCGATGCCCACCGTGAAGGCGTTGACGAGGATGTTGCCGTCGTAGCTCGGGTCGAACTGCACCTCGCCGCCCACCGTCGGGACGCCGATGCAGTTCCCGTAGCCGCCGATCCCCGCGACCACGCCCTTCAATAGCCGGGGGGTCTTCGGGTGGTCCGGCCGACCGAAGCGGAGGCTGTTGAGTGACGCGCCCGGGCGCGCGCCCATGGTGAAGACGTCGCGGAGGATGCCGCCCACGCCCGTCGCCGCTCCCTGATAGGGCTCGATGAAGGAGGGGTGATTGTGGCTCTCCATCTTGAAGACGGCGCAGAAGCCGTCGCCGATGTCCACGGCGCCGGCGTTCTCCCCGGGGCCCTGCACGACCTGCGGGCCCGTCGTCGGAAGCCGCGCGAGGTGCACGCGGCTCGACTTGTACGAGCAGTGCTCGGACCACATCACGCCGATGACGCCGGCCTCCGTGAAGGTCGGCGTGCGCCCGAGGGCTTCCTCTGCGCGGGCGTACTCGGCGTCGCTCAGGCCCAGCTCGGGAGCGAGCTCCGGGGTGACGACGGGGTCGCCGGGGAAGGGGGCGGGGATGGTCACGCGGTCCTCCCGATCTGGTCCCGCAGGCTGGTGAAGAGGTGGAGCCCGTCGGCGCTCCCGAGGATCGCCTCGGCGGCCCGCTCCGGGTGGGGCATCAGGCCGCAGACGTTCCGGCCTTCGTTGTAGAGGCCGGCGATGGCATCGCGCGAGCCGTTGGGGTTGAGCGGCAGCCCACGCTCGTCCACGGCGCCGGCCGTCGCCGGATGACCTTCGGCGTCGCAGTAGCGGAAGGCCACGCGATCCTGCAGCGTCGCCAGCGTCGCGTCGTCGCACTGATAGCGGCCGTCCGCATGGGCGATGGGGAGCCGGAGCACCGTGCCCTCCGGGATGCCGCCGGTGAAGACGCCGCGTGCCTCGACGCGGACGTGGACCGGTCGGCACTCGAAGCGGAGATGGGCGTTCCGGGTGAGCGCCCCGGGCAAGAGGCCGAGCTCCGTCAGGATCTGAAAGCCGTTGCAGATGCCCAGCACCGGGCCGCCCCGCTCGGCAAAGCGCTTGAGCGCCGGAGTGATCGGGCTGAACCCGGCGATCGCACCGGGACGGAGGTAATCGCCGTAGGAGAAGCCTCCCGGCACGATCACGGCCTCGGCGTCGCCGAGCTCCCGCTCCTTGTGGAATACGTAGAAGGCGTCGGCACCGAGGACGTCGCGCGCCGCGTGGAGCGCGTCGAAGTCGGCGTTCGAGCCGGGGTACTGGACGACGGCGATGCGCATGCTGCTCTTCCGGGGGCCTCTCCGGGGCGGCGACCCTACGACGGGGGCCCCGGAAGGGCCAGGGCCACGAGGCCGAGCGCGGGAGCATCGGGAGCCGGCGAGCGCACCGCTTCTTTGCGGCCACGCCCGGGAGCCCCGATGCTGTGGACGCATGCGTCTCCGTGCCGCTCTCGTCCCGGCCTTCGCGCTCGGTGCACTCGCCTCCGGCGTGGTAACGGCCGTCACGGGCCGCGCCCAGGACGTGGAACGCAGCCTGGGCGACATCGCGGCGCTCCACGACGCCTGCCGCGAGGCCGAGGGGCCGGGTCGCCGGGCGCTCTATGCGCTGGTCGTCGACGCCTATGGGCTCTCCGCCTACGACGAGGGCCTCGGCGGCGTGCCCGTGGACACGCGGCGGAACCTGCCCGCCTTCGGCGGCGCGGCCGTGCTCTTTCCCGCGGGCCTCGAGCCGATGGTCTTCCGGGGAAGCGAGGAGCGAGGGCAGGTCGTCCACGCGGCCGCGGAGAGCGGAGCCCGGCTCCGCGTGGGGTTCTTTTTGCGCTTCGACGGCCGGGGCCGTCCCTGCCTTCTCCGCGCGGCGGTGAGCGTATCGACGGTGCGCGTCGACCTGGCCTACCTCGAGCTCGTCGACGCGGAGGGACGCGTGCTCGCTCGTGAGGACACGGAGCGACTCCGTGCCTGGCGGGACGACATGACGCTCGATGGCCTCGCCGAGGGGCCGCCCGCTGCGCTGCGCGTGCTCGAGGGTCCGGGCCGTGCCGACCTTCAGACCCTGGCCGTGCGCGAGGCGCTCGCGGCCTGCCGCCCCGAGGGCCCGCGCCCGGGACCGCTCGTACTGCGCTACCGCCTCGATCGCGGCCAGGTGGCGGAGGTGCGTTCGGCGCTCGACGCGACGGGTGACGCGCGTGTCGCGGGTTGCGTCACGGCGAGCCTCCGCGGTCGCCCGGTGCGTGGCGTCGGCTCCGGCCGGGCGGTGGTGCGCTTCGCCCCACGCCCTTGACCGCTGCGCCCTTCCCGCACGATTCTGAAGCCGTTCCGTACCCCGTTTGGAGTCGATGCTTCGGTCCGCCTCCCCGCAAAGGCCTCGTGCCGTTCGCCAGGTGGAGGCCGTCTACCTCACGGCGCTCGCGCTCGTGGCCCTCTTGCTCCTGAGCGGGGCCTTCATGGCCGAGCGCTCGCTTCGCCAGCTCCGCCAAGCCGCGGAAACCACCAACGTCGCGGGGCGCCAGCGCATGCTGAGCCAGCGCCTCGTCGTGCTCACCACCACGACGATCACCGCCGGCGACGGCGAATCGCTCGGCGCGCGGCTCGGCCAGTTCGAGCGTGAGCACGAGCGCCTCCTTCGGGGAGACCTCGCAGCTTTCGGGGCGGCCCTCGAGTCCGAACGACGGGAGGCTCTGGACGCGGCCGCGTCGCGCCTCGTGGCCGCGGCGGAAGGC
The DNA here is from genome assembly GCA_937893795.1 of uncultured Myxococcales bacterium. Classification (GTDB taxonomy): domain Bacteria; phylum Myxococcota_A; class Polyangia; order Polyangiales; family Houyiibacteriaceae; genus CALCTH01. Next base: position 7,796 of record CALCTH010000624.1, read on the forward strand.
GTGTCCGAGGCGACGGGGTCGGTCCGCGTGTCGGCCGAGACGCTCGCGACGCTCCGCGAAGCCTCGGACGAGTTCCTGCTCCGCATGGACCGCGCCGTCGACGTCTTCAGCGAAGCCTCCGACGAGGTGGTGGAGACGACGCGGCTCTACGTAGGTCTCTTCGGGCTCCTGGCGCTCGGGCTCTTGCTCCTCGAGGCGCGCTTCCTTTTCGTGCCCCTCTGTCGCTCGCTCACGCACTCCATTCGAGAGCAGGACCGGGCGCTCGCGCAGGCCCGTGCAAGCGACGCGCGCTACCGGCGCGCCGTGCTGGGCGCGGGAGTCGGCCTATGGGATTGGGACGCCGAGGAGGAGTGCTTTCGCTTCTCGCGTCGCGCCCTGGCGCTCCTCGGTCTCCGCGATGCCGAGACGCACACCCTGGCCGAGGGGCTGGCGGCGTTTCGCCCGGACGCGCAGCACCGCCTCCGCACGGCGATCGAGGGCCGCGCGCCCGGCGCCCTGACCTTCGATGCGGGGTTGCGCGGGGAGCGAGACTTCGTGCGCGTCGAGGGCATCGGCGACGAGAAGGGCCACCTCACGGGGACGCTCGTCGACATCAGCGCGAGCCGCCGGCGCCGGGACGAGCTCGACCGACGGCTCTCGATCCGCGCTGCCACGCCCGACTCGCGACCCGTCGACGTCACGCTGGTGCGCGGGTTGGTGCACGACTTTCGCAACTACCTCCACGTGATCCAGATCAGCGCCGAGCTCCTCGAGGACGACGCCCGTGTCCGCGACGACGCGCGGACGATCCGCGCCGCGGCAGACCACGCATCGGAGCTCGCACAGCGCTTCCTCGCGGTCGGAAAGGACCAGGACCGGTCGAGCTCGTCGGGTGACGTCGACGCCGGCTCGCTCGTGCGTTCCCTCGAGGCCCTCCTCCGTCCGCTGCTGCTCGTGGGGCAGGCGCTCGTGGTGGACGTGGACGGTGGCCTCCCGGTGGTCACGGCCGACGAGGTGGCGCTCCGCCAGGTGCTCGTGAACCTCGTGATCAATGCCCGGGATGCCCTCGACGGCGGCGGTACGGTCACCCTCGCCGCGCGGCGCGACGCCGGGGGTGGCCTGGTGATCGAGGTGGCCGACGATGGTCCGGGCATGTCCGAAGAGGTCCGGTCCCGGGCCCTCGAGCCCGGCTTCACGACGAAGCATGCGCGCGGGACCGGCCTCGGCCTCGCCATGGTCGAGCGCATCGTCCGCGAGATGGGCGGCGACTTCGAGCTCGACTCGGCGCCAGGCGACGGCACGCGGGCCCGGGTGCACCTCCCCTAGTGGCGCGCGCCGTCGCGCTACTCCAGCCGTGGCGCGGCGAGGTCGGCCAGGGCGTCGGCGTGCCGCTCGGCTTGGCTCAGAAGCATCGAGAGGAGGTTACGGAAGGCGCGCCGGTCGAAGTTGCTGTCCGTGTGCAGCAGCGTGCTGAGTCGAAGCTCGCCGGTGCGCTCGTTCCACTCGAGCTTCGCCGAGAGCAAGCGCCAGTTGAGCTCCATCGCTCGGCGGAGGACGGCCGACGTGCGCGGGTCGTCGGCCGGTGCGTGCGCGATGTCGGGCACGTAGAGGTAGAGCGTGTCGTTCGCGTCCGAGTAGAGGAGGTGCACGGCGAACACACGGCGACCATCGGCGGCCAGGTGGCGGTAGCGGCAGCGCACCCGCTGGGCGTCAAGCACCTCGCAAAGCGCTCCCGTACCGAGCGCGTCGAGCTCGGCGCGGAGCACGTCGAAGTAGCGTGGGGGCGCGGGTTGCGCGCGAAGCGGCGCGGCCACGGCGAGCCACGCGAGCATCGTCGCGACCCCGTGGAGGGGGGGGCGCCCCCATCGACCTTCCCGCGTCCTCACTCGATGGGGTCCAGCCAGCCGTGCTCGAAGAGGCTCTCGCCCGCCGCCGTCGCCTCGAGGCGCATCACGACGGTGCCTCGGCAGCCGGTGGGGTCGACCCCACCGAAGGATCGGGAGTCATGGTCGCGGGTGGCCCGGTTGTCGCCCAGGAGGAACCAACGCCCGGGCTCCAGCCGATAGCTCTGGCTCCGCGGCGCGCGGCTCGCGCGGTTGTAGCGTCGCTCCCGACGCCGGCGCCGTGCGTCCTCCTCCTTCCGAATCGCCATGAAGAGATGCCGATGCCCGAAGTTCGAGTCGCCGTAGCGTGCCTCGGCGATGCTGTGCTCGCGGAGCACGCCGCCCTCGTCTCGGAGTTCCACGACCCGCTTGAAGTCGACCTCCGGACTCTGGCCGTTGACGATGTCGATGCCGTCCTCGCGTACGCTCACCTCACCGCTCGTCGCGACGAGGCGCCCGATCACGACGAGGCCCGGCTCCTCGGGATGCGCACAGACGGCGACGTCGCCGAGCTCCGGCGTTCCCTTCCAGAGCAGCACGACGTCGCCCTCCGCGATGGTCGGCGCCATTCCCATGTGCCCGACCTCGAGAGGCTGCGCGAAGAACGCGCGGATCACGCCCACGACGAGGAGTAGCGCGCCACCGACGGTGAGGGCGGCTTTGATGAGCCATCGAATCATGCGGGGCCTATGGCAGAGCGCGCGCGTCGTGCTGTCAAGCTTCCCGCACGGCGGCGTCGGCCATGGCGGCTCGCAGCGCTGCCAGCACGGCGGCGGGGTCCGGCGCTTCCGCGACGGCGCGGAGCACGGCGACGCCGTCGGCACC
>CALCTH010000625.1 GCA_937893795.1 uncultured Myxococcales bacterium
GAAGAGCAAGTTCACGAAGAGCACGTTCCCGTAGACGAGGTCCCTCGGATCGGTGCTCTCCAGGCATTTGGTGGGCACGACGACGGCTGCGGGGTCCATGAAGCTCGTGGACATCGGCGCGTGTAGTGTGTCTCCCCAGGGCCCGTCGCGCCTGGCCGGCAAAGGCCGATTCGCCGGCGCCCCCGGGGGCCGCCATAGTGAGCCCCATGCGCTCTTGGCTGCTGGTGGCGCTGCTCGTCCTGGGCTGTGGGGACGACGGCGCGCCGACCCTCGACCTCGGCCGGCTCGATGGTCCCGGCGATACGGACGCCGGGGTGGACGTGCCCCCGGAGATCCGGCCCATCGTGGCCGCCGCCCAGGCCAATCTCCGCCGCAACCTCGCAACCTGCGTGTCCGTGGCGGTCTGGCGCGACGAGCGCGTCGAGCATCTCTTCGGGCTCGGCACGGCGCCGAGCCTCGAGGGGCGGCCGCCGGACGAAGACACGCTCTTCATGATCGGGTCGGACACGAAGAAGATCACGGCGATCCACTTCCTCCAGCAGGCCGAGGCGAGCGGCCTCGACCTGGACGCGCCGCTCCGGGAGCTGGCCCCGGACCTGAGCCTTCCGGAGGCGGAGCCGGCGCTCGCGGCGACGCCGCATCAGCTCCTGAGCATGCAGAGCGGCCTCTTCGACTACACGGGCGAGCTCGGGTCGACGACGAGCGACGGCGAGCTCGAGCGCGTGACCCTCGAGGACCTCGGCGCCGCGGTCTACTCGATGAACCCGCCAGGGCTCTTTTGGAACTACAGCAACGCGAACTTCGCGCTCGCGGGGTGGCTCGCCGAGCGGGCGAGCGCCGTGCCCTGGGCCGACGGCGTCGAGGACGACCTCTTCGCGCCTCTCGGCATGACCCGCTCCTTCGCTCGACGCGCCGACGTGGACGCCAACCACGCCTCGGGCGTGGGCACGAGGATGGGCACGGGGACGCCGGGGCAGGTCGCTCTCGAGGACACCTGGGAGGACGCCTGGGTGCGCCCGGCCGGCCTCGTCTGGTCGACGCCGAGCGACCAGATGCGCCTGGCGGCCTTCCTCGTCGACGGCGACCCGGCGGTGCTCGCGGGCGCCCGGCGCGAGGCGATCACCACGGCGCAGGTCGCGGCCAGCCCGGACACGGACCGCACCAGCTACGGCTACGGCCTCATCGTCGACCGGAGCCTCACGCTTCCGAGCGGCTTCTACCCGGACGTCGAGGTCTGGAGCCACGGCGGCAACACCCTCACGCACACCTCGGCCTGGTACGTGCTGCCGGCGCAGCGCTTTGCCCTCGCCATCCTGAGCAACGGCCGCCTGGACGACTTCGCGGCGACGGCGGCCGCCGCCATCGAGGCGCTCGTCACGCTGCCGGCGCCCGAGGGCGGCGCGCCGACCCTGCCTCCCGACGACGCCATCACGGACGCGCTGGCGGGCGACTACCTCGATGGCTTCATCGTGGGCGCGCTGGAGCTCACCCGCAGCGAGGCGGGCCGCGACGTGAGCATGCCGGCGCTCGACGAGGCGCGGGTCCCCTATGTCGCGGCGCTCACGCCTTTCACGCCGCGGCAGTGGATCGCTCAGATCCAGGGCGCCGCGCTCCCCTTTCGCTTCTACGCCGACGACGCGGGGGAGGGCGGCTATCTCGTCACGCGCGGTTTCGTGGCGCGACGCGAGCGCGGCGGCGCCCGGGCGAGCCTCCGCGGGCTACCCCATCTGGAGCGGCTGGCGGCGCCGATCCTGGTGCCCCGCGCCCTGCGCGACCCGCGCGCCCGTTTCCACTGAGCGCTCCCGCGAGCGGCCGTTTCCGCCGCGCGACCGACGTCGCCCGCGCGCTACAAGGGGCGGGTGATGACGCGGGTGGTGCTCAGCTACTACGGCTCGGTCAAGGACGCGGGACTCGGCCGGAAGCGCTGGAGTCGCTGGCGGCCGACGGTCTCGCTGGCGCAGGGCGTGGACCTCGCGATGGACCGCCTCGAGCTGCTCCATGCGGAGGCGCATCGGGAAGGCGCCGAGGGCGTCGCCGCCGACATGCGGGAGCTGCTCCCGGAGCTCGACGTGCGCCTGAGGTCGCTCGACTTCGACGACCCCTGGGACTTCGAGGAGGTCTACGAGCGGCTCTTCGACTTCGCGCGGGGCTACCGCTTCGACCTCGAGGCGGAGGAGTACCTCGTGCACATCACGACGGGCACGCACGTGATGCAGATCTGCTGGTTCCTGCTCACCGAGTCGCGGCATGTGCCGGCCAAGCTCGTGCAGACCTCGCCGCCGGAGAAGGCGGGCAAGGACCTCCCCGGGCGCTACCGCGTCATCGACCTCGACCTCTCGCGCTACGACCGGCTGGCGCAGCGCTTCGCGACGGAGCGCGATGAGAGCCTCGCCTTCCTCAAGAACGGCATCGCCACGCGGAACCCGGCCTTCAACGCGCTCATCGAACGGATCGAGACGGTCGCGCTCCGCTCCCGTGAGCCGATGCTGCTGATGGGGCCCACGGGCGCGGGCAAGTCGCACCTCGCGAGCCAGATCGTTGCCCTGCGGCAGCGACGGAAGCTCGTGGGCGGGGCCTTCGTCGAGGTGAACTGCGCGACGATCCGAGGCGACGGGGCCATGAGCGCGCTCTTCGGTCACGTGCGTGGCGCCTTTACCGGCGCCCAGAGCGCGCGCGCCGGCCTGCTCCGTGCGGCCGATGGCGGGGTGCTCTTCCTCGACGAGATCGGCGAGCTCGGCCTCGAGGAGCAGGCCATGGTGCTCCGCGCCGTCGAGCATGGGCGCTTCCGGCCCGTCGGTACCGAGCGCGAAGAGGAGGTCGACGTTCAGCTCATCGCCGGCACCAACCGGGACCTCGGCGCCGAGGTCGCCGCCGGGCGCTTTCGCGAGGATCTCCTGGCCCGGATTCAGCTTTGGACCTTCCGCCTGCCCGGGCTCCGGGATCGACCGGAGGACATCGCGCCGAACCTCGACCACGAGCTCCGCCGCGCCGGGTCGCGCCTCGGCGCGAAGCTCACCATGAACGCCGAGGCCCGCGCGCGCTTTCTCGCCTTTGCCACGGACCCGGCCACGCCCTGGCGCGGCAACTTCCGGGACTTCGGCGCGGCGGTGCTCCGCATGGGCACGCTGGCGCGCGGCGGTCGCATCGACGCTGCCACCGTCGAGGGCGAGATCGTGCGCCTGAAGGCCAGCTGGGCGCGGCCCGGCGACGTCGCCGGCCCCGATGCCGACCAGCAGCTCCTGGAGGCGCTCCTCGGCGCGCCGGCCGTGGCCGCGCTCGATCGCTTCGACCGGGTGCAGCTCGCCGACGCGGTGCGCGCATGCCGCGAGAGCCCCTCGCTCTCCGCCGCCGGCCGCGTGCTCTTCGCGGCGAGCCGGCAGCGGCGTCGCAGCACCAACGCCGCCGACCGGCTGCGGAAATACCTCGCGCGCTTCGGCCTCGACTGGGACCGCGTGCACGCGCTGTCAGGATAAGACCTTATCCTAACCTATCGCCATGCGAAGCAGGGGAGGCCAAAAACCTCGATGAAGGGGGCTGGCACGCGAGCTGCTCTGTGTCCCGGGCAAGCCAGGAGGCCAGCCCGTGATGTCCCGCTACGCACGACTCTTCCATCCTTTCCGCACGCCCCAGGGTGAGGCCGCGACGCCGGACCAGGTGCGCAACGACGCGGGCGGCTATGTCTTCGAGCTCAGCGACCGGGCACGCCTCGAGCGCTTCCTGGTGCTCGGCTCCGACGCGCCGACCTACTACGCGAAGGCGCGGACGCTCACCCGGGACAACGCCCGGGCCGTGCTTCGGGCGCTGGACGCCGACCCGGCAGGGACCGTGGCGACGATCATCGAGGTCTCGCGCTCGGGCCGCGCGCCCAAGCAGAGCCCGGCGATCTTCGCGCTCGCCCTCGCGGCGGCGCACCCGAAGGACGAGGCGCGCGCGGCAGCGCTCGCGGCGCTCCCGGCCGTGTGTCGCACCGGCGCGCACCTCTTCGAGTTCCTCGCCGTGGTGACGGAGCTGCGGGGCTGGGGCCGTGGTCTTCGCCGGGCCGTGTGCCGCTGGTACACGAGCAAGGACGTCGACGCGCTGGCCTACCAGGTGCTGAAGTACCGCCAGCGCGCCGGCTTCTCGCATCGTGATGCGCTCCGGCTCGCCGGTGGCGCGATGGGTTCGCGCAGCGAGGGCCACGACGCGCTCTTCCGCTGGATCACCGCGGGTCGTGAGGCGCTCGGCGAGCGCGAGGTGAGCCGGGGCGAGACGACCTCGCGCTACGCGGCCGTGAACGCCGCCGCGCTCCCGGCACGGATCGGCGCCTTCGAGGCGCTTCAGGCCACGCGGCGGCCCCAGCGGGCCGCGGCGCTCGTGCGCGAGAACGGCCTCACGCACGAGATGGTCCCCGCGGAGCTCCAGTCCTCGCGGAAGGTCTGGGACGCCCTGCGCGTCGACATGCCGATGACCGCCATGCTCCGGAACCTCGGCCGCATGACGAGCTACGGCGTGCTCACGCAGGGCAGCGAGGGCACGCGTGCCGTCGTCGCGCGGCTGCGCGATGGGGCGCGGCTCCAGAAGGCGCGCGTGCACCCGCTCGGCGTGCTCGTGGCCCTGAACACCTATCGGTCCGGCAAGGGCGTGCGCGGGTCGCTGACCTGGAAGCCCGTACCGCAGATCGTGGCCGCCCTCGAGGAGGCCTTCGACCTCGCCTTCCATGGTGTCGAGCCCACGGGCAAGCGCCTGTGCCTGGCCCTCGACGTATCGGGGTCCATGGGCTTCTCGGAGATCGCCGGCATGACCGGCATCACCCCGCGCGTGGGATCGGCGGCCATGGCGCTGACCACGATGCGCACGGAGGAGGCGTGGAGCATCTGCGCCTTCGCGAGCGAGCTCCGGCCCGTGACCCTCCATCCGCGCATGGCGCTCTCCGAGGTGATCGACCGCGTGTCCGGTCTTCCCTTCGGAGGCACGGATTGCGCGAAGCCCATGCAGTGGGCGCTCCAGCAGCGGCTGCCCTTCGACGGTTTCGTCGTCTACACGGACAACGAGACCTGCGCGGGCCGTGAGCACCCCTTCGAGGCCCTCGCCCGGTACCGCCAGGCGATGGGCATCCCGGCGAAGCTCATCGTGGTCGGCATGACCGCGACGCGCTTCAGCATCGCGAAGCAGGACGACCCGGGCATGCTCGACGTCGTCGGCTTCGATGCGGCCGCACCGCGCTTCATGGCGCGCTTCCTCCGGGAGTGATTGCCGTGTCCCCGGGCCCCACGAAGGCCCGGGGACACGCTCCCGAGCTCGCGCATTCGCGGCGGGCCGAAGCCCGCGGGTCATCGCTCAAACCGGACCCCCGCCGGCATCCCCTTGCCCGCCGCTCTTCTTCGCCCGCGCTCGCGCGGGGGCGCTCCGCGAGCGCACATCGCACCGTAGCTCAGCTGGTCAGAGCACCTCAGTATCGGCTTCCACGCCTTGCCCGCGTTTCGGCGCGGGCCGACGGTTGTCGTTATCGACGATTGAATCGGGTGGTCGCGGGTTCGAATCCCGCCGGTGCGTCCCAACTCCTCAGCCGTCCTCGAGAAGCGCGAGGGCGGCTTCCAGGGCCGGGTCCTCCCCGGCGCGGAAGCTCGCGACCGTGCGGGGTGCCAGCACGTCCGGCGTGAGCCCGCGTCGCGCCGGGACCGCGTCGCCCCCGGCCATCACCACGCGGAGCAGCGGCACGCGCACGCGGAGGCCGGAGCGTGGCAGCGTGAGAAAGGCGAGGGTTCCCGCCGTGGCTCCGGAGGGCGCTCCATCCGTGGGCTCGCCCACCAGCGTCGCGCGGCCCGCACGGCGCAGGAGCGTCAAGAGGTGCGTCACGCCCGAACCGTTGCGCGGGCCCGTCAGCACCACGAGCCGGCCCGCGAAGCGCCGCGTCGCCGCCGGCATCACGGGCTCCGGCGGCCCGCTTCGATAGCGCACGAGACCTTCGACGGCCGGCTCTAGGTCCGCCGGGTCCGGCGCGAGCGCGCTCGGGTCCCAGGTGCGCATGGCGCCCACCACGTCCGGCGGTAGCGGGACCGGCCGGCGCCGCGTCTCGAGCACCTCCACGATGGGAGCCTCGAGGACGTGCGTGGCGAGCCATTGCGCCGGTCCGTCGGAGCCGCCGCCGTTGCCGCGGAGGTCGAGCACGAGGCTTCGCCCTTCGGCGATGAGCGTGTCGAAGACGGGTCCGAAGATCGTGTCGGGCGACACGGGCTCCCGGTAGTTCACGAAGGTGTTCACCCTCAGCACCGACACGTAGGCGCCGACTCGCCCGTAGCGCACCGCATCGGGGTCGCCGAAGTCGTGGTCCCGGGCGGGTCCGCCGGCGAGAGTGTCGTAGGCGTGCTGCGTGAGCCGCGGGGCGCGAATCGTCCGCCGCCCGTTGGGACCCTCGACCTCGAGGGCCACCTCGTCCCGCACGCCGAAGATCAGCGGGCCGAAGTGGTCGAGGCCCGAGCCGAGGTACTCCTCCGAGCGCGCGAAGAGCTCCGCGCGGGCGTGGTCGTTGTCGCCATCGACGCTGAGGAGGGGCGCAATCGCCGCGAAGTAGTCCTGGACGGGACGGCCGTCGATGGTGCGGACCTCGTCGCCGCGCTGGAGCGCCACCCCGGACGCCGCCACCTCCACGAGCATGCGGCCCTCGAGAACGACGAAGCGAAAGGGGAGGTAGGTCGGCGTGCGCTCGCGGCCTTCGCTCAGCGCCGGGGAGAGCTCCAGCTTGGTGTGGCTGCAGCGGATCGCCGCGACCACCCGCGAGAGCTCCACGGCGAGGGTGGCGGCCGTCATGGACGCGGCGCGGGCCTCGAGCCGCTCCCAAAGCCGATCGAGGGTCGCGCGCGGCGTGTAGCGCGTGTAGCCCGGGTGCGCGGCCTCGAGCGCGCGCCGGGCGAGGCGGACGTCGGCGCGGAGATCCTCGCCCTGCTCGCTGCGCGGCGCCGAGGGCCTGGCCGGCTCAGGTGCGGCGCAGGCCAGAGCCAGCGCGAGGGCGAGGGAGAGGCGCATCACCGAGGACCGTAGTCAGCGGGCCCGGAGGACGCCCGCGCGCGCGAGCCGGCGCTGGCCCGCGCGTCGCAGCGGCGCGGGATGGCGGGTCGCCCGGGCGCGCGGCATGCTGTGGGCTCGAAGCCCGCATGCCGAGAGCCCGACCGTCCCTTGCTGCCCTGTTGCTCCTCGTGGGCTGCAACGGGGTCATCGAGGACCCGACGGCGCCGCCGAGCTGGATGGCCGACGCGCCCGGGGCGAACGGGCTTCCCTTTCAGCTCGAGCCGCGGGGCCCCTCGCTCCAGCCCGGCATCCGCGGGCTCACCCCCTCCGAGCTCAGCCGTACCGTCGAGGATCGCTTCGGCGTGGTGCCCGACGTGTCCGGCCTGGCCGTGCCCGGTCAGGAGTACTTCCTCGGCAACGACGCCGCGCGCCTCGCGGTGCGCGGCGGCCTCGCCGTCCATGCGCGGCTGCAGCTCGCCACGGAGGTCGCGAGCGCCGCGCCCCTCGACGGGAGCTTCCCCTGCGCCGCGGCGATGTGCAGCGCGGCGGAGCTTCGCGCCGGCTTCGAGCGGGCACTCTCGACGCGGCTCTCCGACGAGGCGCTGCGTCGCTACGTGGTCCTCTTCGACCGTGCGCGCACGAGCCTGGGGGCCGAGGGGGCGCGCCGGGCGATGATCCAGGCGGCGCTGATGAGCGCCGAGCTCCACTACCGCACAGAGATCGGCGACCGTACGGGCCGGCTCACGCCTACGGAGCTCGCGCAGAAGCTCTCCTACTTCCTCTGGGGACGGCCGCCCGACGATGCGCTCCTGGCGGCCGCTTTCGACGGCAGCCTGCGTCAGCCGCGCGCCTACGAGGCGCAGGTCGACCGGCTGCGCGCCGACCCGCGGGCCGGAGCCCGGGTGGTCGAGCTCGTCTTCGACTGGCTCGGCCTCGACGGCTTCGATCTCGAGACGCGCGCCGGCGCGGACGAGCTCCCCGAAGGCACCGGCGCCGCGATGGTGGAGGAGGTCCGGCGCCTCGTCACGCGCGAGCTCGTCACCGAGCGCCGGGGCCTGCGCTCCTTGCTCACGACGCGGACGACCTTCGCCGACGAGCGCGTCGCGAGCCTCTACGGCCTCGACGTCGTGGGCAGCGGCTGGCGCGAGGTCTCCCTCGAAGGGACCGATCGGCGCGGCCTGCTCACGACGCCCCTCGTCCTCGCGGCGCACGCGAAGGAGTCGGGCCGCTCGCCCATGCAGCGCGGTCACTTCCTGGTCGCGGAGCTCATGTGCACCGGCTTCGGGCCGGACTTCGGCGAGGTGACGGCGCAGCTGCCGGCGGATCCCGGCGAGCGCACCTTCCGCGAGCAGTTCGCGACGCTGCTCGACGTGCACCCCTGCGCCAACTGCCACCGGACGCTGAACGCTGGCTTCGCCCTCGACCTCTTCGACAACGTCGGGCGCCGGCATCCCGAGAGCGAGGTCCCCGCGAGCGAGGCCGCCGGCATGTTCCACGCCGAGCCCTACGACCCCGTGCATTTCGGGAGCACCGAGGACGCCGTGGAGGCCTTCGCCGGTCATCCGCTGCTCACGCGCTGCTTCGTCGCGCAGGCCTATCGCTATGCCCAAGGAAGCCGCTCGTCGGCGCTCGACCGGAGCACGCTCGAAGGGCTCGAGCAGGCCTTCGAGGAGGACGCGACCGACGTGCTCGCGCTCTTTCGCCGCATCGCGCTCTCGGAGCGCTTCCTGGCCGCCGTGGCCGAAGGGCAGGGGTGAGCGTGCGGAAGTGGAAGCGTCGCGATTTCCTTCGCCACTCCGCCATGGCCGGTCTGCTCGCGCCGGTGGCGGCCTACTGGCCCGACCTCGTCGAGGCGCAGGGCATGGCGTCGCGGCGCCAGATGATCCTCGTCTTCCTCCCGAACGGGAAGGTCGCCGGCAACGACTACCTGCTCGGCGAAGGCATGGGCTACGAGCTCGCCTTCGGCTACGAGCCCTACGCGGACTTCAAGGGCGACGCGATCGTCTTCGACGAGTACGGCTTTCAGTCCTTCATCCGCGAGGAGTACGACGGCGATCACGGCGGGCACGTCGCGCCGGGCGCCGTGATGTACTCCGGCGAGGTCCCGTGGACGACGAGCAGCGGCGCCGGAGAGGACATGATGGCGCCGAGCGTCGACCAGATCGTCGCCTGGGACTACCTCGAGCGCGGCGTCATCACGAACCCGCTGCGAAAGAGCCTCAACGTCCGCATGCGGGGCAGCAGCTATCGCCTCGACAGCGTGTTCGCCGGGACGCCGGCGGACTACACGCTCGGCCGCAGCTACGACCGGCCCGTGGCGCCGGTCGCGCAGCTCGGGCAGCCGCAGGCGGGCTTCGAGCTGATGTTCGGCGACCTGGCGCGCATGGGGGGCGGCTCCGTCGACGAGCTCTGGGCCTTCGGGCGCAGCATCCTCGACGTGCCGAACCAGGAGCTCCACGGCGTGCGCGATCAGCTCCCGGCGGAGGGGCGGCGCATCGTCGACGACCACCTGCAGGGTCTCCGCGAGCTGGAGCGAAGCCTGGCCGACGAGGGCGAATCGCTCGACGGCCTCACGCTGCCCGCGGAGCCCGGCCCGATGGCGACGGGGCCCGACCAGCACGAGCGCGTGTGGTCGACCTGGGTCGGCCTGATCGAGGCCGCGCTCCGCTTCGACCGTACGCGCATCGTCAACGTGCAGTTCGGTGGCGTCGCGAGCCGCTTCGCCATCCCGGCGCTCGGCCTCGGCTTCGTGGGGGAGCGCGGCGACAGCAACTCGGGGAGTGACCATCACTCCTATACGCACTGGCGCGGCGAGGACGTGCCTTTCTTCATGCACTGGTACGCGGAGCGGATCGGCGAGCTCCTTCGTGCGCTTCGCGGCGACCGGACGGGGCGCGGCAACCTGCTCGACAGCTCGGTGGTGAGCGTGGGCATGGAGTTCGGGCGCAACCACAACGCCAGCGACATGCCCGTGATGCTCTTCGGGCGCCTCGGTGGTCACCTGCGATCGGGGCAGCGCCTTCGGACGGGCAACGGTCTCGAGAGCTACCACAAGCACACGGGGCTGCTGCTGGCGCTGGCCCAGGGCATGGGCACGACGGGCCTTCGGGAGCGCGGGAACCGGCGCTCGCCCGACTACCAGCGCGGGCCGCTCGCCGAGATCCTGGCCTGAGGGGCCGCCTCGCCGCGGCGCACGACGCGCGGCGGATGTCTCGGTATAGGATGGCCGCATGGCGGGCGAACGCTTGAGGGGATGGGCGCTGGCGCTGGCCGGGCTCGCCGGCGCGCTGAGCTTCGAGGCGGCAGCGCAGACCGTGCAGCCCGTACGCCCGGGCGTGGCGCCTCTCCCCGTCCCGGCGGCGCCGCCGCCGGCGGCGGCGGCGTAGCCGCCCGAGGGAGCCCTACCCGCGGGCATCGAGCGCTACCGCGTGCCCCTCGACGGGCAGCCGCCGCGCGGCGCCGCCGCCGCCC
>CALCTH010000626.1 GCA_937893795.1 uncultured Myxococcales bacterium
CCGTGCATGACGCGATTGGCAGCGTCGCGCGTGCCGAGGCCGAGCTCCGCCGCCCGCCGAGCGGAGGCCCCGCGCGGCGTCGGCACCCAGCGCGGGCCGTTGTTTCGAGGGACGGGCACGCGCGCCGTCGAGGCGCGGCCGTCGTCCGACCGCGCGGGCGCCGAGCTGGCGCTCAGGAACGTGAGCGAGGCGAGCAATGGCACGAGGCGACGCACGCATCGAGCGATGCGGATCGCGGCGGCTCCGGTCAAAAAAAGCGCGTAGGGTAGGGCCGTGACCTCGCTCGTGCCGCCCTGGCGGCCCCGACGCTTCGGGCGCCGCGCCGCCGACCGGCTGGTGCGTCGCGTCGAGGCGATCACCGGCGACACCATCGACGCGCGGCTCGCGCGCGTGAGAACGCGCCGGAACGAGGTGGGCCATGACCCCTTCGGCTTCGACCCGGCGACGGCGCGCGTCGCCCTCGCTGGCGCGGCGCTGCTTCACCGCCGCTATTTCCGGACGGAGGTCTTCGGCCTGACGCACGTGCCCCTCGGTCGCGTCATGATCGTCGGCAACCACGCCGGCCAGGTGCCCGTCGACGGCATGATCCTCGCCACGGCGCTGATGCTCGACGCGGAGCCGCCGCGCTTCGCCCGGAGCATGGTCGAGCGCTGGACCGCCGAGCTGCCCTTCGTATCCGCCTTCTTCCCCCGGGTCGGCCAGGTCCTGGGCGCGCCGGACAACGCGCGCCGCCTCCTCGAGAACGAAGAGGCCCTCCTGGTCTTCCCCGAAGGCGTGCGCGGCATCTCGAAGACCTTCGACCAGCGCTACCGGCTGCAGCCCTTTGGCCGCGGCTTCATGCGCCTGGCCATGGCCACGGCGACGCCCATCGTGCCCGTGGCCGTCATCGGGTCCGAAGAGCAGTACCCGAGCGTCGCGAACCTCGGGGGCGTCGCGCGGCGCTTCGGCATGCCCTCGTTGCCGCTTCTGCCGCAGGTCCTCATGGGCATGCCGCTGCCGCTCCCGACGCGCTATCGGCTCCATTTTGGCCCTCCCATGCGCTTTCGGGGCGATCCGGACGAGGAAGACGCCGTGATCGGGGTGGAGGTCGAACGGGTCCGCGGTGCGCTGGCGGGGCTCCTCCACCAGGGCCTCTCCGCCCGGCCCGCGGTCTTTCGCTGAATCGCCCTCCGCTGAGCCGTCTGCTTCGTGCGGGGCCACCTTGACGAGACCGCCCGTATGAGCGACTGCCCGATGATGCGACGACTTTCTGCCCTCTACGCCCTCGGCGCGCTCCTCGCCGCCTGCGGCGGCGCCCAGACCGACGCAACGCTGCCGGACGAATCCGACGACCTCGACGTGGGCGGGCCGCGCATCAGCCCGCACCTCGAGGGCACGACGCCCGCGGACACGTCGCTCTACGGCACGCGCTGGGCCTTCGTGGAGGCGGAGTGCACCGAGGGGCCGCTGGAGCTCACCAACTTCACGCGGGCCGCCGAGGTGAACCCCGCCGTCGCGGCGGGCGGAGGCACGGAGCCCGGCTTCGTCATCGTATACGACCATGCCTTCGAGCCCGGGGAGGGCGACGAGGGGCCCGGCTGCCGGGAGACCGTGGTTCAGCGCGCGACGCCTGGCGCCGAGACCGACCAGGAGTGGGCCATCCACGAGGAGGCACGCGTCACCGTCGGCGAGTGCACCACGCGGGTGGAGCTCGACCGCCCCGGCGACGTGCGCATGCGCGGGCAGTTCCTCGAGGTCTACGTGCAGCGCTCGAACTGGTGCGGCGGCCTCGAGGTCAAGATGGTCTACGCGCCGGCGCCTCCGGGGGCGGGTGAGCGGGACGGCGAGCAGGTCATCCGGCACTACGTCGCGCACTTCAACCGCCGCGACGCGCAGGCGCTCACGCTGCTCTTTTCGCAGAACGGGAGCCTCGTCGAGCCCTTCAACCGGACGGTCACGGACCAGCCCACGCGTCACGACGGACGGGCCCAGATCTTCGAGTGGTACAACCAGGCCTTCCGGCGGACGCCGTGGCTCGCGCTTCGCCTCGTGGACGTCGCGCCGGGCGCCGTGCCCGGGGCGTACACGCTCCGCTGGCACTACATGGACCCGCGGCTGGACGCGCCCTTCGGCGGGCAGAACCTCTTCACGGTCGCGGGCGGTGAGATCTTCGAAACGGAGATCGCCATCACCGAGTCGCAGGTCGAGGTCGAGGATCCGACGCAGGAGGCGAGCGAGAGCGCGCCCGACGTGACCAGCGACGAGGACATCGCGGCGGAGCACGAGCTGGGCGAAGAGGCCGCAGCGGTCGGGTCGGCGGAGGCCGACGCCCAGCGCGACACGCAGTAGCGCCGTCGTGACCGGGGGGGACGAGGGGGAAGAGGCCAGGCCGGCGCGTTCGCCGCGGCGGAGCTCGCTCCCCGTCGGGCCCCGCGAGACGCCTCAGCCCGACCTCCACGTGCTCGTGACGGGCATCTGTGGGCGGCTCGGACGCTTGCTGGCGCGCCAGCTGCACCGCGTGGCGCGGGTGAGCGGCATCGACCGCCGGCCCTTCCCCGAGCGCCCGAAGGACGTCGCACACCACGCGCTGGATCTTCGGCGGAGCGGGACGCGCGATTTACTGCGGAGCGAGCGCTTCGACGCCGTCGTGCACCTGGGGGCGCTGCACGACCCGCGGGCGAGCGAGAGCACGCGGCACGACTGGAACGTGCTCGCCTTCGGAAAGCTCCTGGAATACGTGGCGCAGTACGACGTGCCCAAGCTCGTCCTGCTCTCGAGCGCCGACGTCTACGGGCCTCAGCCGGGGAACCCGCAGTTCCTCCGAGAGGATGCGCCGCTTCAGGGATCTCGCAGCGTGGGCGCGATGCGGGACCTCGTGGAGATGGACATGCTCGCGCAGTCCTTCTTCTGGAAGCACCCGGCCACGGAGACGGTGATTCTGCGGCCGTGCCACATCCTCGGGGGCGTTCGGAACGCGGCCAGCAATTACCTGCGCCTCGAGCGCCCGCTCACGGTGCTCGGCTACGACCCCATGGTGCAGGTCATTCACGAGCGGGACGTGGTGACCGCGCTCATCAAGAGCCTCCGCGCGGGGGTGCGCGGAATCTTCAACCTGCGTGGCCCGGGCGAGCTCCCGCTCTCGCGTCTCCTGGCGCGGGCTGGCCGCCGGCCGCGCGTCGTGCCCGCCTTCGCGGCCCGCGCCGGGCTCGACAGGCTCTTTCGGTTGCGGCTGAGCAGCTTCCCGACCTCCGAGCTCGACCACGTGCGTTTCGTGTGCATGGTCGACGACCGGCGCGCGCGGGATCTGCTGGGGTTTCGGCCGACCTACGATCTGGAGGCGACGCTGAGGGCGGTGCGGAGCGAGCGCTAGGAGCGGTGGGGGCCGTCTCCGTTTCCGTTTCCGTCTCGGTCTCCGTCTCCGTCTCCGGTGACTCGGTACCGCTCAGCGGCAGATGGCGTTGACGCAGTCGCGGTCGCCCGTGCAGTCGGTGGGGGCCGCGCACTCGGGGGCGGCCTCCGTGGCCGTGAGGCAGAGGAGGTCGGCGCTGCAGACGGTCAGGGAGATATCCGTCATCTGGCAGGTGGCGTCCAGGCCGTCGGGGCAGGGGGTGCGGCAGGCGCCATCGACGCACTGGCTGCCCGCCGCGCACTGTGCGTTCGTCGTGCAGAAGGGCTGCCGGCGCCAGTCGGGTCGGCAGAGGCCGTCGACGTCGCAGAAGTCGAGGCCGCCACACTCGCCGTCCACCGTGCACTCCGCGAGGCAGCGGCCGCCGACGCAGACCTCCGCGCCGGGGCAGGCCGTCCGCGCGTCGCATTCGCCAGCGATGGGGCGACAGAAGCCGCCGTCGCAGGTCGTCCCGGCGCCGCAGTCGGCGTCGCTGCCGCATACCGGGCTGCAGCCGCCGTTCAGACACACGGCGCCGCCCGGCACGCCCGCGCACTCGAACTCGAACTGGCAGACGTCGCTCTCGGGGCGGCAGTTGCCCTCGACGCAGCGCTCGCCGCCGCCGCAGGCCGCGTCGTTCGTGCACGCGGGGTCGCGCACCGGAAGGTCCAGGTCGACGCTCATGTCCAGCGGGGGCGGAGCGTCGCGGCAGAAGCCGCGGTCACAGATCTCTCCGCTCAGGCAGTCGCGGTCGTCCCGGCAGCTCGCGCCGCCGACCACCACGCAGAAGCCGTCACGACACGCAGCGCCTGCCGGGCAATCGAAGTCGCTGGCGCAGTCGTCGTTGCTCGCGCCGTAGATCGGGCAGCCCGCGAGGAGCGCGAGCAGGGGAAGGGCGAAGAGAGGGGTACGTGTCGGCATGCGATGGCGGTGGGGCTGGGAAGCCCGCGCGCGGGCGCGGGCTCTCGAAGGGACGCCGACGAGGCGCCGGCTCTTCATGAGTCACCTCGATGAGAGCACGCATCGTGCCAGCGCGCCGACCAGCCAAAAGCGCCGACGAGACGGCTCTTTGGGCTTCCGATCGCCCCACGCGAGGTTCCGGGCGTCAACGCCGGTTCACGCCGGGCTCTGCCCGGTGGCACGATGGCGCCGTGCGCCGCCTCGCACCGGTCTACCGCGAGCCTGCGATGCCCTGGTGGTGGGACCGGATGATCATCGTCCTCACCGTCGTGGCCATCGGCCTGCTCCTGACCCTCGAGGTCGCCGAGCTGAGCGACGGGACGGCGAAGCAGCTCGAGGTGGTGGACGTGGTCCTTTGCGGCCTCTTCCTCGCCGACTTCCTCATCCGGCTTCGCATGGCTCGGGATGACCGGCTCCGTTTCCTGCGACGCAACTGGCTCGATCTGCTCGGGGCCATTCCGCTGGTGGGTCCGCTCCGCACGGCGCGGCTCATGCGTTTGGTGCGCATCCTGCGCTTCGCGCGGCTGGCCGTTCTCGGAAGGCGGCTCGTCCGACATTACGACCTGCCCGTCGCCCCGACGCAGACCTTCGTGAATCTGGTCCTCGCGACGACCCTCGTGTGGGCGCTGGCCGCCTGGTCCTTCTTCTCCTTCGAGGACGGCGTGAACGAGTCCATCACCGGCTTCGGCGACGCGCTCTGGTGGAGCATGACCACGCTCTCCACCGTGGGCTACGGTGATCTCTACCCGGTCACCGATGGCGGGCGCGTCGTGGCCGTCGGAACGATGATCTTCGGTGTGGGGGTGCTCGGCATCCTCGCGGGTACCATCGCCACGGCGTTCGTCGAGCTCCGCGAGCGCGGCCGGCGCGGCCTCGGCAAGGCACGCATGAAGCAGCACCTCCTCGTCCTCGGCTGGAACCCCAAAGCTCGGCGCGCCGTGGAGGACTTTCGGGCCGACCCCCGGCACGCGGGCCGGCCCGTGTGCATCGTCGCGGACCTGCCCGAGTCTCCGCTCCCCACGGCGGACGTGAGCTACGTGCGAGGTGTGCCGGGCCACCGCGAGACGCTCGAGCGTGCGGGGGCCGGAGACGCTGCCGTCGCCATCGCCTTCGCCGAGGACCCGGCGGACCCGCGCGCGGATCCCCGGACGGCCCTCGCCGTGCTCATGCTTCGGCAGCTCAACCCGGACGTGCTCATCAGCGCCGAGCTGGTGCACAGCGCCAACCGTGAGCACCTCGAAGCGGCCGGTTGCGACGCCGTGGTGGATGCCGGCGCGCTCGCATCGTCGCTCCTCGTGCGGGCCATTCAGGACCTCGGGGTCGGCGAGCTCGTCGAAGAGATGCTCTCGAACACCCAGGGCGAGGTGGAGCTCTATCGCGCGCCGTGCGAGGCGTGGGCCGGCCGCCCCTACGGCGAGATGGCCACGGCATTGCTCGCGCGTCGGGTCACCGTGGTCGGCCTCCTGCGCTCGGGCATCCACCGCCTCGCCCCGGAGCCCGCGCTCCAGCTCGAGGCGACGGACGAGATCTTCGCCCTGGCGACGGATCCCCCGGACATGAGCGTCTAGGAAGGCCTCTGCCGCGGCGCGCGTCGCGGTGTGTCTCCGCCTCCGCCCCCGCCGCCGCCGCCGCCGCCGCCTCAGCCCTTCCGAACCGCGTCGTCGGCCATGAAGGCCTCGTCCAGGGCACCCAGTCGTCTCAGCTGCTCGAAGACGACCACGGCGACGGCGTTGGAGAGGTTCAGGCTACGAACCGGGCCCAGCGTGGGGATGGCGTAGACGCGTTCGGGGTAGGCCGCGAGGACGTCCGCGCCGAGGCCGACGGACTCCTTGCCGAAGACCAGCGCGTCGCCGGGGCGCACGTCGGCATCGAGGTAGCTGCGCGTGGCGCCGGCGGCGAAGAGGTGGAGCCGCGCCTCCGGAAAGGCCGCCTCGAAGGCCGGCAGGTCACCGTGCTGGTGCACGTCGACCAGCGGCCAATAGTCGAGGCCCGCGCGGCGGACCGCGCGCTCGTCGACGCGAAAGCCGAGGGGGCCGACCAGGTGGAGCGACGAACCGGTGGCGGCGCAGGTACGGGCCGCCGCCCCCGTGTTCGGCGGAATCTCGGGCTCCACCAGCACTACCCGGAGGGGCGCCGGGAGCGGGCGCGCGCGGAGGCGAGGACCGACGGGCATCGCGCTCTTGTACACCGGGCGGCTCGCGGCGAGGCGCGCGACCGTGCACCCGCGGCCGTCGCGGCGTAGGGTCCGCCGTGCTCCGCGCCGTTCTCGCCCAGGGGCTCGTCGTCGCCCCCCCCCCGCCCAGCGCCATCGCCCGGGCCGGGGCCATCGACCAGACGCTCAAGCGCCTCGGGCTCCAACGCGAGGGAGACACACGCAGCGCGCC
>CALCTH010000627.1 GCA_937893795.1 uncultured Myxococcales bacterium
CGCCGGCGAAGAGGACCTCGACGCGCTCCACACGCGCATGCGCGCGCACCACGCGGAGCGCGACGGCCTGGCCGAGCGCTGCGCCCTGGGCGGCGAGGCGGCGAAGGCGCTCTTCCGCGAGCTGGCGGCGCAGGTTCGTGGCATCGCGGAGGCCGAGCGCACGCTCGTGGAGCGGCTCGCGGACGCGCGGTAGGTCGGTCCTGCGGGACGGCGGGCGGCCGGGCCCGGCGCCGTCCCGCGAGCGCGCCATAGGCCACGTGGCCACGTGGCCGGTGCTCCTGATTCACGCCAGCCTCAGCAGGCGCTCTGCGACCGCCCCTCGAGGCGGGCTCGCTGGCGGCTCAGCGCGTCGCCCATGTGGGCCATGAACGCGCGCACGCGGCGGTTCGTGCGGAGCTCGGGGAGGATCAGCACCCACAGGCCGACCTGGAAGAGCGGATCCAGCGGCGCGATGCGGACCAGCTCCGGGTCGGCGTCGCCGCGCACGCAGGGCAGGAGCTGGGCGCCGATGCCCGCGCGCACGGCGTGGGCCATCATCACGCCGCGGTCGTCGAGGGTGAGGACGCCCCGGGCGCCGGGCGCGTTCTCCGCGAGCCAGCCTTGGAACCACGCCAGGTTCGGGCCGCCTCCCCAGCCGATCCACGGGTAGGCGGAGAGCGGCGCGTCCTCGCCCACGCGCGCCGCCAGCGATCGCGCGGCGTAGACCCCGAACTGCATCGCACCGAGGCGGCGGCCGACCAGCGTCTCGGGCGGGTCGTTCGACGCGCGGATGGCCACGTCGGCCTCCCGGCGGGCCAGCGACACGGTCTCCCGCGAGAGGCTCAGCGTGAGGTCGACGTCCGGATAGCGCTCGACGAAGGCGCCGAGGGCGTCGCCGAAGCAGGCGAGGATCACGTCGACGGTGGCGACGCGGAGCGGGCCCGAGAGGTGCGCGTCGCGGCCGAGCACGCGGCTCTCCATCCCTTGCACTTCCTCCTCGACGCGCTCGGCCGTCATGGCGACGTCCGCGCCCGACGGCGTAGCCACCAGACCCGAAGGCGTACGGTCGAAGAGCCGGACGCCGAGCCGCTCCTCCAGCCGGGCCAGGCGCCGTCCCACGGTCGTGTGGGCGACGTTCAGCGTCTCCGCGGCGCGCACGAGGTTCCCCCCGCGGTGCACCGCGAGCACGACTTCTAGGTCGTCCCAGTCCATCGATGTGCATGATTGCACGCATCAGTCCTCTTCATGCCTATTCCGTGGGCGACATCGCACGCCTATCTCTCCGGGCATGACGAATCGACGCCTTCTCCTCCTCGGCGCCAACGGGCGCACCGGCCGGCTGGTCCTCGCGGGCGCCCTCGACGCGGGGTTCCGGGTCACGGCGGTGGTCCGGTCCGCGGACCGTCTGGGCGACGTGGCGCACGAGCGCCTCCAGGTACGGGTCGGGAGCGCCTGCGACCCGGAGTTCCTCACGCGGGTCGCCCTCGGCCACGACGCGCTGGTCTCGACGCTCGGTCCCCGCTGGCCCACCCGCGCGGCGGCGGCGGTCTACGCCGAGTCCGGCGCCGCGATTGCCGACGCCGCCGCGGCCGCCGGCATCGACCGCGTGCTGATCACCTCTTCGGCGCTCCTCTTCCCCACGCCGGCGTGGACCACGCGCATGCTCAAGGCGCTGGTGCGACCCATCGTGGACGGCGCCCAGGAGATGGAGGTGCGGGTGACGTCCCGCGATCTCGGCTGGACCATCGTGCGGACGGGCTTCTTGAAGGACGGCGACGACGCGGAGCTACGGCTGGGCGTCGAGAGCTTCCCAGAGGACCCGCGTGCCGTGTCCCGCGGCGCCGTGGCACGGTTCCTTCTGGGAGAGCTCACGAAGGGGCGGCACCGGCAGCGCACGGTGGGGGTCTGCGGCTGACGGGGCTGAGGGAGCCGTGGCGTCCGGCAGTCGTCGAGGTAGACCCTCACCGGGTCAGCCTACGTGGACGGCTCGGGTCCCGCCGTCCCGCGAGACCCGCTAGAAGCGTGTCCTGACCCAGGAGAAGCTCTTGGGGTCGGCCTCGAAGCGATCGAGCATCTCGCCGAGCGCCTTCGCCTCCTCGCGGCTGATCTTCCCGCAGGTCTGTAGCTCTTCGAAGTGGTCCTCGAGCGCGTGGAACTGGCCCGGATGGAGCACGCGGCCACGGCGGAGCGTCTCCACGACAACGTCGTTGCGGCGCTCGAGGTCGAGCCCTTTTCGCTCCACTTCCTGCCAGAACGCCTCCACCACGGCGCCCACACGCTCGTTCCACTCCACCAGGTAGTCGCGCTGGAGCTGAGCGACCGATGCCTGCCGAGTGCACGAGCGCGTGAGCTCCTCCCACTCCGCGTCGTCTCGCGGATCCCCATGCTCTCGGCGCACGCGCGCGCCGATCTCGATCAGAAGGAGCAGCGTGGCTCGCTTCTCCAGGAGCTTCGCGCTCGGCGGCATGGCGACAGTGTGGAGCTGAGGCTCTTTGAGTGCGACCCCGATGTCGTCGGGCGTGACGACCGTCCCGATGAAGGTGGGGACTCGTTTGCTCAGCGCGATGCATCGGACCACGCCTGTGCTCACGCGAAGACGTCCGCCAGCGCCGCCGGATCGGCTTCCACGGAACGCGGCGTGAGGCGACCGTGGGCGGCGGTCAGTAGCGCCGCGGTCACGACCACCCAGACGGTCCGAAGCAGCGTCTCCCCGAGGGTCAGCACCACGGCCAGGGACCAGCCCGTGACGCTGCCGCCGCCCGCCACCTCGATGCCAACGAGCTGGTAGAAGAGCGCCTGTGCGCCGAGCGCCAGGCCCACCAGCAGCTGCACGGCTAGCAGGGCGGCAGCGATGCGGACGCGATGTCCCCGGGTGAGCTCCATCGCGGCGTAGAACGAGGCGATGGGGCCGCGCGCCTCGAGCATCACCATGGGGGCGGCGACGCCCACGCTCGCGAGGACCCAGAGCACCGGGCCGCCGACGAGGAGCACTCCCACCACGACTTTGGCCGCCAAGGGCGCGCCCATCTCCTGGAACCCCATGAGCATGCCGAGCCCTATGAGCGACGCGACGAAGCAGATGAACACGACGAGAGCACCGAGAACGATCATCGGGAGCGAACGTCGAAGCAGTCGGTGCAGCGCCGATGATCGGGTCGCTTCGGGCCCCGACGCGCTAACGGTCCCGAGGACGGCGGCCGCGCCGCCCAGCGCGAGGAAGAGGAACGCGAGGTAGAGCGTGGTCCGCATTCGGACGAACTCCCTCCACGTGAGACCGCTCGGCGCCCACATGCGGAGACCGACGTCGAAGACCGCGGGCACCATCAGGAGTCCGAACGTGAGCCCGACCACCGTCGCTCCCCGAGTGCCCACGGAGGCCATCGCGTCCGAGACAAGCCCGGAGACGGTGAGCGGCGCTCGCCTATCCTCCCCCATGGCGCGAGGCTAACCTGACCCGAGCAGAAGCAGACCGAGAAGTCCCGCGCTCCTGGTGCTACCCCTCCTTCGTGAGCTACCGGGACGATCGGGAGGCACTCCGGCAACGGGTCGACGAGCTGGAGCAGGAGGTCGCCGCGCTCCGTCGGGCGCGGGAGCGCGCCGTCGAGGGGGAGCAGCCGGGGCCGGTCAACGTGTTTCTCGGTGCCCCGACGAAGCTCGCGTGGGAGCGTTCCTTCGAGGGCGAGCTCGACGAGGAGAGCCAGGCCGAGCTCATCGCGGTGCTGCGACGTGAGATCGGGGATTCCGGTCGCCTGGAGAGCTTCGGCGGGACCACGACCTGGACGAGCGGGAACCGCAACTCCACCCGCTTCGTGGAGCTCGAGATCGAGGCGCGCCGCGGCAAGACGCGCCTTCGTCTCCGCGAGAGCTACGGCAACCTCGCGGGCGCCATGTTCGGCGGCATCGTCGGCGGGGCTGGCGGCGGTGGGCGCGGCAGCGTGGGTCCGGTCGCGGGAGCGCTCGTCGGCGGCATCGCCGTGGCGCCGGCGTGCGTCGGCTGGCTCGGGATGGTCTACGTCGCGACGCGCTCCGGTTTTCGCCAGACCGTGGAGAAGCGGCGCGTCGAGCTTCGCGCGGTGTTCTCCGACGTCTCGCAGCGCGCCGCCGACGAGCTCGACCACCAGCGCGCGCAGCAGCGCGTCGCGGTCCGGGTGGACACCGGCGCCGACGCGGCGGCGGAGCTCGAGGTGGAGGCGGTGCGCGACGAGCGGCGCGTGGCCGCGGCGGACGACTGAGACCGCCCCGGCTCGCGCTCGAAGCGCGGTCCAGCTCTACGCGGCAACTCGTAGGCCACGTGGCCTCTTCGGGCCCTCCTCGTGGAGGGCTAAGTGCCTGAAATTCGTTCATTTCATGCGCGCTACCGCGGGTAGTCTGTGCTAACGTTCAGTATGGATGAGAGAGCCGCATGGCGGCCCGGGCAGGAGGCGCTACTGAAGCGCTTCGCGACGTTGGTGAAGGGCTCGCGGGAGCTCGAGGCGGAGCTGCTCGGGGTGCTTCGGGCCGTCGACGAGGCGAAGCTCTACGCGGTCGCCGGATACGGGTCGCTCTTCGCGTTCTGCGTCGAGGCGCACGGTATGAGCGAGTCGCAGGCGTCCAAGCGGATTCGGGCGGCCCGGCTCTCGCGGCGGCATCCGCATCTCTTGGCGATGCTGCGGCACGGCGAGCTACGGCTCGGGGGCATTCACGTGCTCGGGAAGCTGCTCGACGAGTGCGAGGACGCGGCGGCCGTGCTCGCACGAGCCAAAGGGAGGACGGTGCGTCAGCTCGAGGCTCTCGCCGCGGAGCTTCGGCCGCGGCCGGACGTCGCGTCTTCGATGCGGCGGCTTCCCGAGAGGAAGGCCGAGGCGACGGGCGCTCCGGCCGCGCGCGCATCGGTGGTCGCGACGGTCCCGGAGGCGAGCGGTCGTCGGACGTCGTTGGTCGCTCCCTCGGTTGAAGCGAAGCCGACCAGCATGGCACCGCAGCGCGCTCGCGACCCCCAGCCGCTGAGCCCGGGTCGCTTCCGTCTCACGGTGACTCTCGACGCGGAGACGGCCGCGGCGCTCCGCGAGCTGCAGGACCTGTCCGCGCACGAGCAGCCCAACCGCGACCTGGCGCCGCTGGTGGCGCGCGCGATTCGCCTCGCGCTGTCCGAGAAGCGGCGAGCGGTACGGAAGGAGAGGAAGCCGAGGTCGCCTTCGAAGAAGCGCGACGAGCCTCCGCGGAGCACTGCGCCCGATGCGGCAGAGGATGCGGGTAAGGCGGCTGGACGGCGCGCGCCGGCTGCCGTCGTACGGGAGGTCTGGCGGCGCGATGGCGGCCGGTGCACCTACGTGTCGCCGGGCGGACGACGCTGCACGGAGACCGGCTGCCTCGAGCTCGACCACGCGATTCCGTGGGCCAAGGGCGGCGTGTCGACCGCGGCGAACCTCCGGCTGCGATGCCGGACCCACAACCAGCTCGCCGCCGACGAGTCGTTCGGGCGTGCGTTCATGGACGGTAGGCGGGGTAGGGTCTGCCGGGAGACAGTGACGCCGTACACACGTGAGATGAACCGGCCACGTGGCCACCAGGCGCAGCCATCGCTGCGGCGCCAACCGAGGGTGAAGCCCAATGAGCCATATCGAGCCGAACGACCCCTCGCTGCTCACGGACCTCGATGTCGACTACGGACCCTTCCGTTGCTGCGGTGACGAAGACCTCGTCTTCCTACGCTGCCGGCACTGCGGACACATCTGGGTCGAGTGCTACGAGTGTTCGACCTGGTACGTCGATCTTGGCGACCTGATTCAGGTTCGGAGCTCGTTTCTATCGGATGTCAGCCAGCGACTGGCCTGCCCGTCTTGTGACGTGCCCTTCGGGCATTTCTACTACCTCGGCGGCGTGAACGGAGACGGCTACTTGGCGACCGCGGAACAGGTGATCCAAGCCGGACACGGTCGATTTCTGTCGGCACCCCTGCGGGAGAAGCACGGCGTGGAATAGTTGACGGCATCGTCGATTGCCCCGGACTCGACGCGTCGCGCGAGACGACCCGCCGGCGGCATCGGGTCTCCCAACCGCACTTGCGTCGTCGCGGCACGGGTTGGAATCCTGCTCAAAGATGAGCAGACAGGAGTTTTGGATCGTCGTGCTCCTGGGCATCACGGGGCTGGCCGGAGTAGGCGTTGGCATCGTGGCCACGGTGACGTGGATGGAGAAGAGGGAGCGGCCGGATCCGGCCGTCACCTACCGAGACTGGTCCGAGCTCCTCGCCGAGCTCGAGCTTCGCTACCGACTTGCGGAGAAGGAAGAGGACTCCTGCAAGATCGTCTTCGAGTACGACGGCGGCACACTTCAGGCGGTGACCGTCGCGCACTACGAGTCGATGAGCCACCATTGGGTGGACTTCACCTCCGGGGTGGCGGCGTCCGATGCGTTTCCAGCGGAGCAAGCCCTCGAACGCAGCTTCTCCATGGGTGCGGGTGGGTACGTCTTAGACGACGATACCTTCGTCATACGCGCACAGATGCCCCTCAATCGCTTGGATTGGACCACGGTAGAGCTCTACCTCCATGCCGTGGCGTGGGCGGCCAACGAAGCCGAGGTCGAGACCGGCCAGGACAAGTTCTAGCGCGCGTGGACTCGCGAAGCGGACGCCCACCCACCCGTCGGGTGCGGAGCCCGAGGCGTGACTCGCTCGTGGCTGGACCGACCACACCTCTTGTTCCCGGCCGCCCGTGCGAGTTACGCACCGACGCATGCCGCGCACCCACGCCGCTCGCAATGGGCTGCTTCAGCCCTCCGCCACCGTCGCCGTCGCCCAGCGGGCGCGGGAGCTGAAGGCTCAGGGCATCGACGTGCTCTCCTTCAGCGGCGGGGAGCCCGATTTCGATACGCCCGCGCACATCGCCGCGGCGGCCAAGAAGGCCATCGACGAGGGGAAGACGCGCTACACGGCGGCCAAGGGCGTGCCGGAGCTGCTCGACGCCGTCTGCGCGCGCTCGAAGGTGCGCCGCGGGACCGACTACGGCCGCGAGAACGTCGTCTGCTCCGTCGGCGCCAAGCACGTGCTCTTCAACCTGGCGCTCGTGCTCTACGACGTCGGCGACGAGGTCATCGTCCCGGCGCCCTACTGGGTCAGCTACCCCGAGCAGGTGCGCTACACCGGCGCGACGCCGGTCGTCGTCGAGACCACCATGGCGGACGGCTTCCGCATGACGCCGGAGCAGCTCGAGGCCGCGCTCACGCCGAAGACCAAGGCCGTCATCCTCTGCTCGCCCTCGAACCCCACGGGCTCGGCCTACACGGAGGCGCAGCTCCGCGCGCTCGCCGACGTGCTCGCGACGCACGACTGCTGGATCCTCGTCGACGAGATCTACGGCGAGCTCGTCTACGACGGCTTCGCGCAGAAGTCGGTCATCGAGGTCGCGCCCGAGCTGAAGGACCGCATCATCCTCATCGACGGCGTGGCCAAGACCTACGCCATGACCGGCTGGCGCATCGGCTGGATGCTCGGGCCCGCCGCCGTGGCCAAGGACGTGAACAAGCTCCAGGGCCAGGCCACGACCAACCCCACGACGCCGGCGCAGTACGCCGTGGTCGAGGCGCTGAGCGGTCCGCAGGACGCCGTCGCCGAGATGCTCGCCGCTTTCACCACGCGCCGGAGCCTCATCACCCATGGCATCAACGCCATCGAGGGCCTCAGCTGCCGCATGCCCGAGGGTGCCTTCTACGCCTTCACGGACGTCAGCGCGCACGTGGGCCGCAAGGCCGCCGGCAGAGTGCTCGAAAACGACATCGAGCTCGCGGGCTACCTCCTCGAGGAGGCGCGCTGCGCCGTCGTTCCCGGCACGGCCTTCGGCGCGCCCGGGCACGTGCGCATCAGCTACGCCTGCAGCGAAGCGCAGATCGAGGAGGGCCTTCGCCGCATCGCCGAGGCCCTCGGCAAGCTCGAGTGAGGGCGCTCGCTCGAAACGCGCTCAGTTGAAGCGCTTCGGCACGCTTTGCAGCGCCGCGATGCGCGTCGCGAGTGGCGGATGCGACGCGAGCAGCGACTTCACGTTGCCCAGGGTCCCGAAGGCGCTGACGCTTGCCGGGAGCTGCGGCGGCGCCGAGCTCTGCAGCCGCTGAAGCGCCGCGATCATCTTGTCCGGCCCCTCGAGCTGCGCGGCGCCCGCGTCGGCCCGGAACTCGCGCCGGCGGCTGAACCACATGGCCACCATGGTCGCCGCGATGCCGAAGACCGCCTCGAGCACCATCACCGAAATCCAGTAGCCGAAGCCTCGGCCGCGCCGCCGGTCGTTGCCCGAGAGCGCCGAGTCGATGATGCCGCCGATGACCCGGCTCGCGAAGATCACGAAGGCGTTCAGCACGCCCTGGAGCAGCGCCATGGTGACCATGTCGCCGTTCGCCGCGTGCATCACCTCGTGGGCCAAGACGCCCTCGACCTCTTCCTGCGTCATGCCCCGCAGCAGGCCCGTGCTGACGGCCACGAGCGACGAGTTCTTGCTGGCGCCCGTGGCGAAGGCGTTCATCTCCGGCGCGTCGTAGATGGCCACCTCGGGCATCTGGATACCCGCCTGCTGGGCCTGTCGCCCGACGGTCTCGAGGAGCCATGCCTCCGTCGGGTTCGAGGGCTGCGTGATCGTCCGCGCCCCCACCGAGCGCTTCGCCATGCCCTTCGAGAGGAAGAGGCTGATGATCGAGCCGCCGAAGCCCCAGACCAGGCTGAAGAGGAAGAGCGGGACGTACTCCCCGCGGCCCCCGAGCTCCGGAAGCACCCCGAGCCTCGTGAGGACCGCCATGACGATCCCGAGCACGATCAAGACGGCGAAGTTCGTCAGCAGAAAGAAGACGACGCGGCGCATGGCCTCCCTGATGGGTCTGACCCGGGCGAAGCGCAACCGCGCTGAGCTCCCGTGCCCGTGCCCTTGCCCCTGCCCACCGAACCGCGCACCGCGCCCCCGACGCTCACCCGGCCTCGTCCAGCTCCCGCTGAAGCTCCAGCAGCGAGGGAGCCGCCGCATGCGCCGTGCTCAGATACGCGCGCGTGATCAGCCCTGCCCCCACGACCATCATGAGCAGCGTCGAGGGCGTCGACGGGGCGTAGCCACCGGCGGCCACGCTCACGACCCCGAGCGCTAGCGCCCGCCTCCCCGCCGACGGGGAGAAGAGCCCCGAGAAGGCTCCGGCGAGCGCGAAGGCCAAAAGCGTCAGATAGAGCGTCGGCGTCCGGCCGAGCAGCAGCTCGAGGTGTGTCGCGCCGTAGAGCACGTCCTCGTACGCCGTCCCCGCGTCCTGCGGCCGGAGCGCCAGCGCCAACCCGAGCGGCACCGCGCCCGCCGCCGCCCCAAGACCGATCGCGAGGGCGCGCCGTGAGGGGCGGAGCTGCGTCGGCACGGCCATCAGCGCGAGCGCGCCGAGGCTGACCAGCCACGTGACCTCTCCGGCGCGGCGAAAGGCCTGCGAGATGGGGAAGGCCCAGCCGAGCACCGGCGCCAGGAGCTGCAGAATCCCCGCGCTCACCGCCGCGATGGAGGTGAACGCCAGCGCGATGAGGCCGATGCGCAGCGGCCGCGGCGCCCAGTGCCGGAAGGCCGTCAGGCCGAGGAGCGCCACCATGAGGTTCGCCGCGGCGAGCGCGAAGACCACCACTTGCGGCGTCGTCCGGGCGACGGGCAGCACCGTCGCCAGCAGCACCGTGGGCAAGAACACGCCGGCGAAGCCCGCCACGCCCAGCCGCTGCGCGAGCGGAAGCGGCCGCTCCGGCCGGAGAAAGTCGAGCACCATGGTCAGGAGCGCGATGAGCCCCGCGAGCGCCGCGAGGTTCCGGAGCAGCTCGCCCACCGTCGCGAGGCGCACGAGGAGCTGATGGTCCGCGGGGCTCTCGCCGGCGGCCGCCAGCCGCACGGCGAGGCGGGTCACGGCGAAATCCGCAAAGGCGCTCAGCGCGGCGACTCCGGCGAGGGGCGGCGCGCTCGTGAGCTTCCCTGCTGCCTCGCTCATTCGCCTAGTCCACCCGGTCGCGGCGCCCGGGCGCCAGCGGCGGCACGCTACCGCCGCCAGCGGGCCCCGGCAATCACGCGGGGCCCCGCCCCTTGCCTCGGCGCCGGCCCGCGCGCTACGCCGGGCTCGATGACGGTCACCCTCGACCCTCCGGCTCCTCGCGACGCCGCGCCCGCCACCCGCCCGCGCTGGACGGTAAAGGCCGCCCGGGAGATCCACGATCTGCCGCTCACGGAGCTGCTCTACCGCGCCCAGACGGTGCACCGCGAGCCCCACCCGCAGGCCGCCGTGCCGCTCTGCGCG
>CALCTH010000628.1 GCA_937893795.1 uncultured Myxococcales bacterium
CACGGGCGTCGCCGCGGAGTACGGTCGCGAGGCCGTCGTCGTAGCAGGCCATCAGCGCTCCGCCTCCCGCGCCTCGGCCGCCGCCTTCGCCTCGTCGACGGTGTCCCAGACAGACGCCACGCCGTCGGGGTCGATGAGCACGAACCGCTTCTCACGCGCGATGACGGTCCACTGGCGGGTGTCGCCGACCCAGCCGACCGCGCCCTCGGCGTACGGTGTCCAGGTGATGGGGACGGTCACGCCGCCCTCCGCGCGCGCCACAGCTCCCGCGTCCACGAGGTCAGGGACCGCTTCGCGTTCTTGCGCAGCCGGAACGCCCGGAAGTCGGAGCTGTCGGTGTTCCAGTAGCCGGAGCGCTGCCCCCACGAGAGCACGTAGACGGGCTGGACCCCGGTGCGACCGCGGACGGTCAGGTAGATGGCGCCCCGCTTCTCGCGGACGTCGGCCTCCGTGAGGTAGAGCTGCCCGCAGGGCGAGCGCCAGAGCACGACGTTCACACTCACCAGACGTCTCCCAGCGGGCGGAAGGGGATGTCGTCGTCCCCGAAGTCGCCGGCGCCGCCGAAGTCGTCGAACGACGGGCTGCGGGTGCTTTGCCGGGAGCTGTTGCCGCCGCCCTCGGGCTTCGGGTCCATCGGCTCGATGCGGTCGGCGCGAACCTCCGCCGAGTAGCCACGCCCGCCGTCACGCTTCTCGTACTCGCGCAGGCTGAACTCGCCGGAGACGGCGACGCGCCCACCCTTGCGGAGGAGACGCGACAACGGCTCGGCACGACGCCCCCAGAGCTCGACGTTCATCCACGACGTTTCGCGGTCCTTGTTCGGACCGCGGTAGTGGCTGACGGCGATGCGCAGCTTCAGCACCTGCGACTGGCCTGCGTTCTTGAGCTCGGGGTCGGCGCCGATGCGGCCCGTCCCCGTCCATGTCGATACGTCGCTCAAGCCGCCCGCCCTTCGCGCCCAATGCGCGCCTTCGCCTTGTCCCGCGCCTTCGTGAGGCGCTCCTTCAGCTCGTCGTCGAGCAGGCCCCAGACCTTGCCGACGTCACTCCACGCCATGGCCGCCTCACGTCGCGACGTGGCGGCCTCGAGCACATCCAGCGCGTCCTTGGCTGCCTGCACGGCTGCGGCGCGCGCCGCGTCGTTCGCCCTCGACTGGCCCTCCGCGGGACCCGGCTTGCTGCGGGCGTCCTCCTTGCCGAGGTAGAGCTGGCCTCCGAGGTGGCGGCCGAAGCAGGCGAGGGCGCGCTTCCGGGCGTCGGTCTCCGCTTCGCCGACGGCGTTGTGGAAGGCGGAGCGGGGGTCGCTCATCTCGCCGGTACCCACCGCGGTGCCTTCGCGAAAGGCGCCGGACGCGAGGTGGGTGACGCGGACCGTGGCCTCGGCCAGGACGATGGCCTTGTCCTTCACCTTCAGCGGCTCGCCGCCGTGGAGGAAGCGGATGGAGCGCGTCTCGCAGCTCCACCCGTCGTGGCCGAAGACCTGGTTGGCGCGGTCCGTCACCCAGCCGCCGCGGACGTAGGAGAGGCTCCCCTTGCCGGGCTTCGTCTGGATGGCGTCGGACGGGATCGCCTCGTCCAGCTTCGTTCGTAGCTCACTCACGCCGCACCCCTCCTCCGCTGCCCCAGGCCCGTGGCCTGGACGATCGACCGCTCCCGGTAGAAGGCGCCGAGCAAGACGCGCCACTGCACCCGGGCCGCCTCCCACACCGCGTCGGGCGGGAAGCACTGCTCGTAGTCGCCGGTCTCCCGGTCGACGCGCACGATGCGGGCGCCGCGGATGGGCTCGCCGTCGTGCTCGGGACGCGCCTCCCACAGGTCCGCGTAGGCGGCGCACTGCGTCAGGTGCTTCGGGTAGAGCCGCTTCGACGTCTTCCAGTCGATGACGAGCAGCTCGCCGTTGGCGGCGCGCGCGATGGCGTCGACCGTCCCGCCGAACGGCGTGTCCGTGGCGACGTCCGACATCGCGACCTCCGTCGCAAGGAAGGTGAGGTCGCCGCCGAGCTCATCACGCCAGCGGGTCCAGGCTTCGAACGCCTTCCACGCCTGGTCGCGCGAGGCGTGGTCCTCGATGGCCAGCAGCGGGTCGCTGTGGTCCTGGCCGTGGAGCTCGAGCTCGATGGCGTCGTGCACCGCATGGCCGACGTGGGCGGTGCGTGCCGCCTCGGCCTCGGCCGCATCGATGCCCAACTTCCCGTACCAGCGCATCAGGCCGTTGGGGTCGCCCCACGACCCGAGAATGGTGGTCACCCCGGGGATGCGGCGGCGCCCGTCCGGCGTGCGCCCGTAGCCCCCGTCGGGGCGGCCTTTGCCACGGAGGATCACTCCGCCGCCTCGGGGAGGGCGACGGGCCCGTCGAGGTAGAGCGACGGGTCGGCGGGCTCCTCGACGGGGTCCGCGCCACACGCGCAGTAGTCGCCGTGCGCGCCGTGGGTCTCGATGTAGTGCGCCTCCGACTCGTCGAAGGGCCCCAAGTCGGTGCCGCAGTAGACGCAGCGGACCTCGACAAGCTCCGGCTCCTCCA
>CALCTH010000629.1 GCA_937893795.1 uncultured Myxococcales bacterium
CGGAGCCCGCCGTGGCTCTCGCCGTCGGGACGGGCGACGACGTCCGCACGGATCCCGACGCCGTCTCCATCAGCGCCCGACCGGGGGGGGACGCGCAGCGCCGCTACGAGGAGCGCCGTCGCGAGCTCGAGGCGGAGCTCGCCGGGCGAGGGCTACGCTACGGCGACCTGCGCGCGGCCGCGCAGCTCCGCGCCGGCGTACAGGCCGTGGAGCGGGCGGCGAGGGACGGCGCCTTCGACACGGCGACGGTCGCGCTGAACGCGCTCGCGACGGCGGCGACGCGCGTGCCCGTCTCGGAGATCCTCACCCAGCGCCTCGCCGTGGTGGAGCGCCTGCTCGAAGAGGACGAGGAGCCGGTGCATCAAAGCCAGGCGCGCGCGCTCCGGGGCGCGCTGGCCGACGCGCCCTCCTCGCGGGCCTCGACGCGGAGCTTCCTCCGAAGCCTCGACGACCTGGAGAGGGCCGCGCGATGAGGCGCCGCGTCGCGCTGGGCCTGGCCCTCCCGTTGACCCTGGTCGCCCTCGCCTCGCGGGGCACGGCCGAGCGTCCGGACACGGAGCCCGCGCTCCCCACGGCCGCGGTGCTCGTGTCGTCCTCGCCTTCGAGCGACGTCTTTCTGCGCGCCTACGCCTTCGAGGTCACGGCCACGGCGCTGAAGGAGCTCGGCTTCCACGTCGCCCCGCTGCAGCTCACGACGAGCCGCTTGACCCGGGACGGTCGGAGCGCCGAGGCCTGCCTCGACGACGACGCCTGCCTTCAGCAGGTCGCTGCCGAGCTCGGCGCGCCGACGCTCGTGCTCGTCCAGGCGACCAAGGCGAGCGACCGGTGGCGGCTCGCGCTGCGCACGGCCCGCGTCGAGCTGGAGGTGTCCGCCTCCGGGCCGACCGAGGTCGAGGGCAGCGTCGACGAGATCTTCGCGGGCGTGGCGCCGGTGCTCGCGGCCGAGGTCCCCGACGACCCTCCCTGCGTGGTCCAGCTCGAGGGCCCACGCGGGCTCCGCCTCCTTGTGGACGGGGGTGAGCGCGACGTGGCCGCCGGGCGAGTCTTCGTGGCGCCCGGCGCGCGCCGTATGGAGCTCGTCGTGCCCGGCCGGAGCCCCTGGCGCGGACGCCTGCGCTGCGAGGGCGGACGCACCTACGCCCTGGAGGCCCGATGAGAGCCGCGCTCGCGTGGACGGTGGGCGTCCTCCTCGCCGCCTGCAGCCGGCGCGCGCCGGCGCCGGCGCGGCCCGCCCCGGAGGACCCGCCTCTCGACGTCGAGCTGCGGGTCGTCACCGCCGCCGAGCAGCGCAACGCGCACTTCGTGGAGGAGGCGGCGCTCGTCGCGCAGCGGGTGGAGGCGTGGCGCCAGGACGGGCATGGCGAGCTTCCCCCGCTCGAGGCGAGCCAGGGTGCGAGCGACGCGGCCTCCTGGCCAGAGGTGCGCATCCGCAACGCCACGGACTTCGGGCTCGTCGTGTGGTTCAGCGGCCCCTGTCCTCGCACCGTGGCTCTCGCGCCCCGCGCCGAGCACGCCGAGGAGCTCTGCGCGGGGCGCTACGACGTCGTCGCCGAGCTCGACGAGCCGGGTTTCGATCCCTTCGTCGGTCGGGGCGACGAGCTGGAAGACGGCGCCGCCTACCAGGTGACCTTCTTGCTCCGCGAGCGCTGAGCTCGGCTCAGAAGGTCATGCCCACCTGCACCGCCGTGGGGTAGCCCGCGCGGAGGAGCAGCCCGAAGCGACCGCGGGTATGGAGCCGCGCTCCGAAGTTGATGACCGGTTCGATGTCGAAGTCGTCGCCCGCGCGGTCCGACCGCGTCTCACCGAAGAGCAGCGCGAGGCCGAGCTCCGGGAAGATGCACCAGCGCTCGTTGAGGTACACGTTCCACTGCACGACCGCGACGGGCCACACGCCGATGTCGAGGTCGTCGCAGTCGACGCGCTCGCCGTCGCCGTCGAGGCAGAGCTCGTCGTCGAAGTCGACGAACATGAGGTCGAGGCCCACGCTCACGGCGAGCTCGTCGGTGACGCGGCTCCGCGCGTTTCGGAGCGGCCCGGGCTGCATGAGCGGGATGTCGAGGCGGAAGCCGACGCCGAAGTCGCCGTAGCCCAAGCTCACGTGCACGTCGGGGCGGATGCCCTGGATCGGCCGCCCGCCGCTTCGGATGACCTGCGCCGCGGCCTCGTGAGGCGCGAGCGCAGCGAGGAGGACCAGGCCGAGCACGAAGAGGGAGCGCGCCATGGGCGCGGTGTAGCAGCTCCCGCGCGGCGCGCCGTTTGGGGCGCTGACCTGGTGGCGCTCGCGGCGCGGCGCCATACCAGAGCCATGGCGACGGTCCTCGAGAGCCTGCACACGCACCTGAACGACGAGGCTACGGCCATCGTCGCCGGATCGACCGACTTCGACGTGCTCGAGGCGGAGCCCCCCGCGGCCTTCGTGACGCCGGGGCTGGTGCGCCAGCTTCGGGACGCCGCTCCCGGCTCGGTCCGAGGCCACGCCCTCGCCGACGACGGCGCAGCCGTCGCGTGGCTGCGCTACCGCGGAACCCTCTACCTCGCCCGCGTCGAGCACCGTCTGCGCGGAGCGCTCGTCGGGGTCTATATGCAGAAGGTCGTCTACGGCATCCACGGCCCCGACGGGGTGGGCTGAGCGCTCGGGACGCCAGCCCGAACCCGACCGGCGGTCCCCGGGACGGCTCCGGTGCTACCCTCGTGCCGTGGCCGAGGACGGGAGCGACGCCCCAGGGATACGTACCCTCGACGACCCGAACGCCTCGGCGGAGCCGGGCGACGCCGGGCCGGTGCGCGCACGCAATTCGGGCGTCCTCCCGACGCAGGCGGACCCGAGAGCGGCCGACGAGCCGGCACAGAGCGACCCCGTCGCCCACGTCCTCCCCACCCTCGACGCCCGGGCCGTGCATCGCCTCCGGGTGCGCGGGACCGTGGGCAGCGGTGGCATGGGCCTCGTCCGGCGGGTGCACGACCGCGCGCTCCGGCGCACGGCGGCGATGAAGACCATCCACGCGGAGCGTTGGAAGTCCATGGCGACGCGGCGGCTCTTCCTCCGTGAAGCCCGCGTGATGGCCCAGCTCGATCACCCGAACGTCGTGCCGGTGCACGAGCTCGGGCTCGGGCCCGACGGGCGGCTCTTCTTCACGATGAAGCTCGTCCAGGGGCGAACGCTCCGGGAGCGCATCGAGGGGCTGCCCGAGGGCGCGCTGGCCCGCGACGACCTCATGGACCTCCTCGACGTCGTCGTGAAGGTCTGCCACGCCCTCGCCTACGCCCACGCGCGCGGCGTCATCCACCGCGACATCAAGCCGAGCAACGTGATGGTGGGCGACTTCGGCGAGGTCTACCTCATGGACTGGGGCCTCGCGAAGGTGCTCGAGGAACCCGACCCGCCGGCGAGCGTGGGAGAGTCCGAGCGCCCCTCGGCGGAACGTGTCTACGCCGACGTGGGCTCGCAGCCCGGCGACGCGAGCCTCGCGGGCAACGTCGTGGGCACCCCCTCGTTCATGGCGCCGGAGCAGGCGGCGGGTGCACCGGCAGACGCGCGCAGCGACGTCTTCGCACTGGGCGCCGTCCTCTATTACGTGCTGGCCCGCCGGCCTCCCTATGGCGGCGAGAGCGTGTGGGCCACGCTCTGCCAGGCCGCGCTCGCCGAGCATCCTGCGCTCGAGGAGACGGCGCCGGGCCCGGTGCCGCCCACGCTCGCCGCCATCGTGCGGCGCGCCATGGCCAGCGACCCCGACGCGCGCTTCTCGAGCGTGGAAGCGCTCCGCGAGGAGCTGGTGCGCTTCCTCCGCGGCGAGGTGACCTTCCCGCGCCGCGTCGTCCCTGCCGGCACGATCATCCTCCGGGAGGGCGACGAAGGCGACGAGGCGTACCGGATCCTTCGGGGACGCTGCGAGGCGTACAGCGAGCGGGACGGCTCCCGCCGCTCGCTCCGCATCATGGGCGTGGGCGAGGGCTTCGGGGAGACCGCTCTCTTCCGCGCGGCCGGGCGCCGGAGCGCGAGCGTGGTGGCCCTCGACGAGGTGGAGCTCGAGGTGGTGACGCGGGGGCTCTTCGAGCAGGAGCTCGCCTCCATGAAGCCCTGGATGGCGGCCTTCGTCCGGGACCTGGCCGAGCGTTTCGCCGACGGCTGAAGGCCTATTCGAGGCCCGCGTCCCGCCGGAACTCGTGACATTGCGGGCTGCCCTTCGCGAAGGTGCGGCAGGTCGTTCCGCGTATGGTGTAGATCGCGCAAGCGTGGGGCCCCTGGGCCGTGCCCAGATGCACGCAGCTCCCATCGGGGCGCGTCGCGAAGGCGACGAGACCGAAGTGGCCTGGCTGTACCGCACGCGCCACGTCGTCGCGGCCGAGGCGGCGCCAGCGAAGCAGGTCCTCCTCGGGGACCAGAATGCGCCCGTCGTGACCGGTTCGACAGCAGGCGCCACACTGAAGGCAGTCGAGCTCGCTCATCGGCCCGGCGTGGCTAGCCCGCTTCAGCGGCCGAGCGGAGCGCGCTCGGAACGCGCGACATCGCGCTCTGAACCGCGGCCGCCAGCGCCTGGCCCGCGAGGCGCAGCTCCTGGCCGCGGTCCGGCCCGCGGTGAGGCTCGGCACCGGTGGCGGCACCGCTCATGAGGCTGCGAAGGGCGCCCTCGCGGCTGAGCAGCATGACCGTCACCTCGACCCGCAGGCTCACGTCGGCGTCCTGCCGGGCGCGGGTGAGGGTGCGAAGCTCCGCCTCGAGGCGAAGCACGGGGAGCCGCCGTCGCGCGATCTCGCGTCGCGAATCACGCCCGAGCGCCCCCTCGGACGCGAAGACGGCCACGCCGTCGAGCTGCGTGACATTACGCGCGAGCTCGCCGGCGAGCTGCGGGAGGAGTCGCGGCGCGAGGCGATCGTCGGATTGGTCGCGCACGTCGCCCACGATCACCA
>CALCTH010000630.1 GCA_937893795.1 uncultured Myxococcales bacterium
TGATCAGCGACGATTACTTCTGCCGGTCAGCGACAACTAGATCTGCCGGCCCGCAGGCGACCTGACGCAGGAGGCTAGGCGCGACCCAGGAGGGCGCGTGGTCACCGACGAGCAAGTCAGGCTGCTGAGGACGAAGCGAATGCAGGGCAGGACGCAGGAGGCGGCGGCAGCCGCCGCGGGGATGAGTGTGCGCTCGGCGCGCAAGTGGGAGCAGGGCCCGTTGCCCTCCGAGTCGAAGTCACCGAGGACGTGGCGTACGCGGAAGGATCCGTTCGAGTCGGTGTGGGAGTCGGAGGTCGTGCCGCTCCTCGAAGCGGACGAAGCTGGGGTGCTCGAGGCGAAGGCCGTGCTGGCCGAGCTGATCGAGCGCTTCCCGGGGCAGTTTCACGAGGGTCAGGCGCGGACGCTCCAGCGACGCTTCCGCGACTGGAGAGCGCTCCACGGGCCGGGCAAGGAGGTGTTCTTTGCGCAGGAGCACCGGCCGGGCGAGCAGGCCAATCTCGACTTCACGGAGGGCAGCTCGTTGCGGGTGACGGTGGCCGGCGAGGTCTTCGTTCATCTGCTCTTCGTCTTCCGGCTCGCGTTCAGCGGATGGACCTGGGCGACGGTGGCGTTCAGCGAGACCTTCGAGGCGTTGGTGGAGGGGCTCCAAGGCGCGCTCTGGGAGCTCGGCGGGGCGCCCGGAGCCGCGCGTACGGACAACCTCTCCGCCGCGACGCACGAGCTGAAGCGGAGTGCCGGCCGCGGGTTCAACAAGCGCTGGACCGCGGTGCTGGGTCACTACGGGATGACGCCGCGGCGCATTCGGCCGGGCCATTCCAATCAGAACGGCATCGTCGAGAAGGGCCATGACCTGCTGAAGCGTGCTCTCGAGCAAGCGCTACAGCTTCGGGGGAGCCGCGACTTCGCCAACCAGGCCGCCTACGTCGCCTTCGTCCAATCCGTGGCCGCGCGACTGTCTCGACGAGAACGGCAGCGGCTCGAGGTCGAGCGAGCGGCGCTGAGGCCGCTGCCGTCTTCGCCGCTGCCGAACTACACCACGTTGCATCCGAAGGTGCGGCGCTACAGCACGGTCCGCGTCGGCGGCCGCGTGTACTCGGTGCCGTCGCGATTGATCGGGCACCAGGTCGAAGTCCGTCAGTACGCGAACGAGCTCGAGGTCCGCTACAAGGGCGTGCTGGTCGAGCGGCTCCCGAGACTCCGTGGGGCCGACGACGCCCGCATCGACTACCGGCACGTCATCTGGTCCTTGGTCCGCAAGCCGGGCGCCTTCCGCCTCTACCGCTACCAGGAGCAGCTCTTCCCGACGCCCGTCTTCCGTGCGGCCTACGGCGTCTTCAAGACGCATCGAGGCGAGCGCGCCGATGTCGAGTACGTGCGCGTGTTGCACCTCGCCGCGAGCACGATGGAGAGCACCGTCGAGCGCGCGCTGACGACGCTCCTCGAGACGGGTCGTCCCTTCGACTACCTCGATGTGAAGGACTGCGCCGCGCCGACCCCGACATCGGTGCCGCAGGTGCGGATCTCTGCGCCCGACCTCGCGCAGTACGACCAGCTCCTGGAGGCGGCGCGATGACGGCGCCGAGCACGGCCGAGCTGAAGGAGGAGCTCGGGCGCCTTGCAACCAGCTTTCGGCTCCCGACCATCTCCAAGGAGCTCGCGCCTCGCCTTCTCGACGCAGGCCACGAAGACGCTCTGACCTTGGTGCATGAGGTCTTCGTCGCCGAGGCCGACGACCGGCTCGAACGTCGCGTGGAGCGCCTCAGGCAACAATCTCGCCTGCCGCACGGGAAGACCTTCGACACCCTCGACGACAAGCGGCTTCCACGACCGCTCGCCGGCAAGTTGCAGAAGCTCCGTACGGGCGACTTTCTCGATAACGCCATCAACGTGCTGGCCTTCGGCCTGCCGGGCACCGGGAAGACCCACGCGGCGGCGGCCGTGGGGCATGCGCTGGTCGCGCAGGGCCATCGCGTCCTCTTCACGCCCGCGTACAAGCTGGTGCAGGACCTGCTCGCGGCGAAGCGCGACCTCGCGCTCCCGAAGGCCCTTCGGAAGCTCGACGCCTACGAGCTCCTCATCCTCGACGACATCGGCTACGTGCAGCAGGACGCGGACGAGATCGAGGTCCTCTTCACGCTCATGGCGGAACGCTACGAGCGCCGCTCGATGCTCATCACGAGCAACCTGGTCTTCAGCGAGTGGGACCAGATCTTCAAGAACCCCATGACCACCGCGGCCGCCGTCGACCGCCTCGTGCACCACTCGGTGATCCTCGAGTTTGACGTCGATAGCTTCCGCACCGCGAAGAAGAGGAGGGCCTCGAAGTGACCCACGCCGGGCGACCC
>CALCTH010000631.1 GCA_937893795.1 uncultured Myxococcales bacterium
AGGGCGGCGCCGGGCCAGGTCGCGGCCGGGGCGCAGTACTCCTCGGGCGGAAGCGTGACGCCGCCCGGGTCCACCTCGCCGCCGCCGATGCCGCCGCCCGGCGTGTCGCCGCCGCCGGCGCCGAGGTCGAGGATCGGCGCGCCGGGGGCGCGGCCGCCGCCCGCGCCCGGCGAGGAGAGCGTGCCGTCCACGCAGCCGAAGGCGAGCAGGACGCACGTGAGCGCGGTCCATCCGACGCGAGCGTTCGCGGAACGCAGGGACGGGAAGTGCATGGCTTCGCGCTAACACGCCCGGACCCCTTTGGCGATTTCGGCCGTGCGGGCGCTTACACCGGGACGCCGCGGCCCCTCACTCGGCGAGGTGTCGCGCGAAGAAGGACTGGACCTCGGCCCACGCCGCCTCCGCGCTCGTGGCGTCGTAGCGAGCGCTCGAGGGGTTGGCGAAGGCGTGGCTCGCGTCGTAGCGGAGCAGCCGGTGGTCCACGCCGGCCTGGGCGAGCATCTCGCCGAAGCCGTCCACGGTCTCCGGCGGGATGCTCTCGTCTTCGTTGCCGAAGATGCCGAGAAGCGGGCCCCGGAAGCTCCCGAGCGCTTCCACCTCCGTGATCGGCCGGCCGTAGTACATGACCGTGGCGTCGATGCCTTCGACCTCGACGCCCGTGCGGAGGCTCCAGCCGCCGCCGAAGCACCAGCCCATGACCCCGAGCTTCGTGGCGCCGGCTCCCCGGAGGTGCGCGGCCGCGGCGCGAAGCGTGGCGAGGGCCCCGGCGTCGTCGACGCTGCGCACCAGCGCGATGGCCTCGTCCGGCGTCGTCGCGGTCTCGCCGCCGTAGAGGTCCACCGCGAGCGCTGCGTAGCCGAGCGCGGCGAGCCGGTCGGTCCAGTGCCGGATGTGCCCGTTGAGGCCCCACCACTCGTGAATGACGATCACGCCCGGGTGCGGACCCTCGGAGCGGGGGAGCGCCTGGTAGAAGCTGGCCTCGCCCACGCGGACCTCCTGCCCGAAGTAGGGGCCTCGGGCTTCGCCTCCGTGCGCGTGGAAGGACGCGAAGGTCGCCTCGTCGACGGAGCCCGTGAAGAGCGGGTCGCCGTGCCGCGAAGTCGCGCGGCCGACGGGCTCGGCGCCGCCGCACGCGCTGAGCAACCACGCGGTGACGAGCGACGCGACGAAGGAGGGGCGGACCATGACGAGACCGTCCTCGGCGGACGGGGCCCCGTCAACCGGCGCCTCCTCGAGCAGGCACGGCGCTCACTCCGAGGCGCCCGGCGCGACCAGCGCCAGCCACGTCAGCTCGGGCAGCCGCACGCCGGGGTCCGGCGTGATCACGGCGCCGTCGGCGCTCACCCGGCCCGTCCCGAAGCGGGCCCACTCGGCCTCCTCGAGCACGCGACCGTCGCCGAGCGCCGTATCGAGGCCGCCCACGAGGTGGAGCTCCACGGGCGTCCCGGGCGCGAGCCCCGTCGTGTTCTCGAGCTCGAAGGCCACACCGCCCTCCACGGCGCCCTCCGGCGCGAAGCCCCAGGCGGCGACGGTGCCCTCGGGCGGTGCGAGGCAGGTGCCTTCGAGCGGGAAGGCCCCGGCGGCCAGCTCGTCGTAGTCGTCGAGCTGCGCCGGGCGGAGCCCGAGGAGCGTCACCCCCTCGCCGAGCATCACGTCCCGCGGCGCCTCGGGGTCGCCCTCGGGCGGCAGCGCGCATCCGTCGGGGCGGGTCAAGCGGAAGAAAGGGAGCGCCGCGTCGAGGGCGATCACGCCGTCGGCGTCGGTGGCCGGGGGGACCGTGCAGTAGGTGGTCGCCGCGGCCTGGCCCGGGACGCGGACCCGCACGGTCAGCTCCTCGATGCAGCGCGCCGAGGGCGTGTCCACGGGGATGGCGAAGCGTCCCTCCGCGTCGGTGGTCGGCGGGCGGAGGCAGAGGAGCGCGCCGCCGGGCGCCGTGCGCACGCAGAGCTGCACGCGGGCGCCGGGGACCGGAGCGCCTGCCTGGTCCATCACGGCGCCGGTCGCCGCCGCCAGGAAGGACGCGGGACACGCCACCGGGGGTGTGGAGTCCAGTGCGGCGAGGCCCGGTCCCGGCTCGAGGCGCGGGGTCTCGTCCGCAGGCGGCTCCGGGCAACCGGCCTCGCCGCAGCCGGCGAGACCGAGGGCGCCCAGCACGAGCGAGACACGCGTGAGAGAAGCCATGCCCGGAGGGTAGTCCAGGTCGGGGCCGCGGTTTCGATTCTTCCCGGTCCCGCGTAGGCTACGACCATGCTTTCGCACCGCTTCGTCGCCCGGCTCTTCGCCGGCTGCCTCGCCCTCGCGCCCCTCGCCGCCTGCGGTGACGGCGGCGGAGACGGCGAAGGAACCGGCAGCGTCGACACGCCGCTCTGCGCCTACCCGGAGTTCTCGGGGCAGCTCCAGATCGGCGAGACCTTCCCGAACCTCGCCTACACGAACGTGCTCGACGTCGACGGCTCGACGCTCGACTTCTCCTTCGAGGACTTCTTCTGCGACGACGCCTTCGACGCCTTCGAGTCCGTCTTCGTCGTGGTGAGCGCCGGCTGGTGCAGCGCGTGCCCCGACTACCTCGCCGCCACGAACTCCGTCGCGGGACAGCTCGCGGCCGAGGGCTCGCTGCTCGTCTACATCGAGGTCGAGACCGCCGACTTCGAGGACGCGACGGCGGAAGACGCCGCGGCCTTCATCGATCGCTCGGTGGCGCCGGAGACCTTCATCGCGGGGCTTCGCACCGGCGAGGCCGACCGCACGAGCGAGGCCGGCATCCGGCAGTCCGTGCGCCAGTTCCCCTCGGCCTACTTCGTGCGCCGGCGCGACATGCAGATCGTCGCCGACCAGGCCGCCACGCCCTTCCGCCTGAACTTCACGGCGCTCGCGGCGGACCCGGAGCAGGCCTGGGAGCCCGTCCGGCCGCCCTTCATGGCGCAGTGCGGCCCCAGCGACGAGGAAGCCGGCGAGCCCAACGACACCTTCGAGACCGCTTCGCCCGTCGAGGTCGGCACGGACGTCGAGGGCGGCGTGTGCATGGACGGGCCGGACTTCTACTTCGTCGACCGCCCGGGCCCGTGGCGCTTCGACCTCTTCCAGTCGCTCTTCACCGAGCCCGAGCCCGCCTCGCGCAACGTCGACCTCCGTCTCTGGAGCGTGGACGGCGAGCGCCTCGGCGGAAGCAACGCCATCGCCAACAACGACGCCGTCGAATGGCAGGGCCCGGCCTACGTCGAGGTCTACGGCGAGAACGGCCGGAGCGGCACGTACCGCGTCTCGTTGCGGGATCTCTGATCGTCGCACCCGCCTGCTAGGTGCGGGTGGGCCATGATCGAGCTGGTCTACGGCAACGGCAGCGAGGCGCTGCTCGACGCGCTCGCCGAGCGCCTCGACGCGGCGCGGGAAGCCGGGGCGTCGGCGCTCGTGCCGGTGCACGTGGTCGTGCCCAACGCGCTCGTCGAGCGGCAGGTCGAGCTGGGTCTCGCGGCGCGTCGCGGCATCGCCGCGCACCTTCGCTTCCACCGCCTCGAGCCCTTCGTCACCCGGCAGCTCGCCGCGGCCGCCGACGGCGAGGTGCACGTGCTCGGTCGCCGCGGCTTCGAGCGGCGCGTGCTCGACGCGCTCCACGACCCCGCCTTTCTCGCGGCTCCCGCGCACGGTGAGGTGCGCGCCTATCTCGGCGACACCGACGCGGAGGGACCGGCGCCCGGCCTCGAGCGCCGCCGCGTCCAGCTGGCCCAGCGCCTCGGCCGGCTCTTCGAGGCGTATGGGCACGCGCGGCCGGAGCTCGTGCTCGCGTGGGCCGAGGGGCGGTCCGGTCTCCCGAACGACGCCCCCGCGGAGCTGGCGGCGACGGAGCGCTGGCAGCGCGCGCTCCTCCGCCGAGCCCTCGGCGCCGC
>CALCTH010000632.1 GCA_937893795.1 uncultured Myxococcales bacterium
TGGCCAAGCAGCTCCGCCCGCTGTCCATCCACGACACGGCCGGCTACATCGCCCCCCGCGTCCGCGCCGCTTCCCCCCGCCGCGCGGTCTCTCCGACGGCGCGGAGCCACGGCCGCACCTGCGCCGCGCGCCCGTCCTCGATGCGCGGCGCGAGGGCCGCCTCGTCCATGTAGGTGGCCTGGGAGAGCTCGAGCTGAAGCGCGTGGAGCCCCTTGGCGGGCTCGCCGTAGCGCCGCGTGATGTAGCCGCCGCGGAAGCGCCCGTCCGTCACCTGGGTGTAGGGCCCCTCGACGAGCGCCTCCTCCAGCGCGCGCGCGAGCGAGGGCGGCGAGGCGTGGCCTCGGTTCGTGCCGAGGTTGAAGTCCGGGAGCACGCCTTCGAAGAGCCGCGGCACCTCGCTCCGGATCGAGTGGAGGTCGAGGAGCAGCATCTCGCCGTGGCGTTCGCGGAGCCGCGCCCGCTCCTGGCTGAGCGCGTCATGGTAGGGGCGCCAGTAGCGATCGAGGAGCACGGCCTGCTCCGCGGCGTCGGGCTGCTCGCCGGGCTGCCACGCCGGCACGCCGTCGAAGAGCTCCGCCGGGATCAGCCCCGTCGTCGTGGTCGCGTAGAGCGGCGCGTCGTCCGGCGGCCGGTTCAGGTCGATGAGCTGCCGCGGGTGTTCCGCGTGGAGCCGCGTCACCCCGAGCTCTGGCAGAAAG
Organism: uncultured Myxococcales bacterium; assembly: GCA_937893795.1. Taxonomy (GTDB): domain Bacteria; phylum Myxococcota_A; class Polyangia; order Polyangiales; family Houyiibacteriaceae; genus CALCTH01. The sequence continues at coordinate 699 of CALCTH010000632.1, forward strand.
TCGTAGAGCTCGACGAGAAGCCAGTCCGTGTCCGGCAGCGCCCGCGCCGGCGGTGCCAGGCGCGCCTCGAGCCCTTCGGGAAGCGTGGTCCCGACGTGGGGCATGCTCACGAGGAGCGGTGCGTCGCCGCGGAGGAGGTGAAAGGCCACCTCGGGACGCTACGCGATGGGATCGGATGCGTCAGCACCGTGTCAGGGCGTCGGCGGGGCCTTCTCCGCTTCCGCCTCGAGCGGCGTGTCCATGGGGACCGGGTGCGGATCACCCTGGTCGGCCTGGCCGGGGAGGCCCCTGCCTTCCGAGTCGTCGTCGCGGGGCGTGTCCTCCGGCCGGTCCATGGGGACCGGGTGCGGATCGCCCTCGGCGTCGCTGCCGGGCACGGCCTCGGACCCGCGGTCCATGGGGACGGGATGCGGGTCGCCCTCGCTCGCCTGGGCCGGGAGGCTCTCCGCTTCGATGTCCTCGCGGTCCATGGGGACGGGGTGCGGGTCACCCTCGCTCGCGTCGGGGAGGCTCTGAGTCTCGACGTCTTCCCGCGGATCCAAGGGCACGGGGTGCGGGTCGCCGCCGCCGGCCTCCGGGCCGGGCTCGGGCCTTTCCGCGGGCGCATCGGGCGCCGCGGCCACGTCGCCGGCGTCGGCCTCGTCGTCGTCGAGCTCGTCATGCGCCAGCTCGTCGCGCACCCGCTCGTCGCGCACCATTTCGTAGCGCGCGAGCGCGACCTCCTCGGCCGCCTCGTCGTCCTCCACCTGATCCTCGTTGTGGGCGGCCACGGCGTCGACGCACGCGGCCGCGCCGTCGACGCGCGCCACCGCGAGGTCCGGGTGCTCCGGGAGCACTTCGATCGCCACGTCGTCGCCGAGCCGGTCCTCGCAGCCGGCGGGAAGATCGCCGAGGGCGACGTCCGTGGCCTCGACGGACTTCCGGATGAGCGGCGCGCGGAGCGAGGCCGGGTCGTCCACGGGGGCGGCGCAGGCGCTCACGACGAGCACACAGGTCCAGCATTCGAGTCTCGTCACGCTTCGTCTCCCGGCCGCGTCTTCCAGCGCGCCGTGGCGCCGCGAAGCCCGTGTTCTTTGACCAGCTGGCTCAGCCGTGGCCGTTTCATTCCGAGGAGCCGCGCCGCCGCCGAGATGTTCCCGGAGACCTCGCCGAGCGCGCTCTCGATGCACTCGCGCTCCAGCTCCTTCTTCATGTCCGCCAGGCTCAGCTCGCCGCGACGCACCCGCGCGTAGAGGAAGCGGCCCGGGTCGTGCGCGTCGCCGCTCCGGCCCACGCTGCGCGCCGACGGGTCGAGGCAGGGCGCGTGCACCGCGCGCAGGCTCTCGAGACCGAGCACGCCGTCCTCGGCGAAGTAGGCCGCCGCCCGGAGCACGTTCTCGAGCTCCCGCACGTTGCCGGGCCAGTCGTGCGCCTGCAGCGCGGCGAGCACCTCCGGCGTGCAGCGCAGCACGCCCACGCCGGCCTCCTTGGCGACGCGCCCCAGGATGCACGCGAGCAGGTCCGGCAGGTCCTCCCGGCGCGCGCGGAGCGGCGGCGTCCGGATCTCGATGCCGCGGAGGCGGTAGTAGAGGTCCTGGCGGAAGCGGCCGGCCGCGACGAGGGCCTCGAGGTCCTGATGCGTCGCCGCCAGGATGCGCACGTCGACGCTCAAGGTCGTCGTGCCGCCGACGCGCTCGAAGGTGCGCTCCTGGAGCACCCGGAGCAGCGCCACCTGGGTCTTGGGCGAGATGTCGCCGATCTCGTCGAGGAAGAGCGTGCCCCCGTCGGCCGTCTCGAAGCGCCCCTTGCGCCGCGCGCTCGCGCCGCTGAAGGCGCCGCGCTCGTGGCCAAAGAGCTCACTGAGGAGAAGCGTCTCGACCAGCGCCGCGCAGTTGACCTTCACGAGCGGCCGGTCGGCGCGCGGGGACTGCCGGTGCAGCGCCTCCGCCACCAGCTCCTTGCCGGTGCCGCTCTCGCCGCGGATGAGCACGGTGGCCGTCGAGGCCGAGACGCGGTCGATGCGCCGGAGGAGCTGCGCGATGGCCGGCGAGTGGCCGACGATGGAGGGGAAGCGCTCGCGGAGCTCCGCGCCCGGCGCGCGTCGTTCCGCGCCCCGCGGAAGCACACTGAGCTCGCCGGGCACGGAGAGCGCGTCCAGGCGCCGGCGCTCGGGTCGCGCGAGCCAGGGCTGCGCGCACTCGCGCGGTACCTGCTCCGTGAGCCGCTCTTCGCAGCGCTGCGCCGCCTGGAGCGCGGGGGCGGCGAGGCACCGCTCCCCGGCGGCCATGTACGCCTCGGCCGCCGTGAGCTGGGCGTCGAGCCCGCGCTGGTCATCGTCGAGCATGCTCGCCGCGGCGAGGAGCGCGTCGGCGGCCGCGCGCGTCCCGCGTCCCCGGGCGATGGCCAGCCGGGCCTCGAGGATGCGGAGCTCGACCTGCTGCTTGAGCAGCGTGGGTGGCGGCAGCGCCGTGAGCGCCACGCTGGCGTCGTCGACGTGCCCGGCCATGAGCGCGATGCGCGTTCGTTCGACGCCCAGCTCGAAGCTGGCGCCGCCCGGGGGCTCGGCGGCCCGGTCGAGGGCCGCCGTGGCCAGCACGACGATGCCGCGGGCGCGCGCGAAGCGTGCCACGAGCAAGGCGAAGTTGCGGCGGAAGAACACGCTCAGGTCGGCGCCCACGTGCCGATGCGCGAAGGCGAGCGTGGAGCGCGCCTGGTCGTGATCGCCGAGCGTCAGATAGAGCTCGCCCAGGTTCACGGCGACCTGTGCCAGGAGCCCGTCGTTGCCGACGACGCGGGTCTCGGCGGCGGCGCGCCGGTAGAGGTGGAGCGCTTCTCGGTAGTCCCGCCGAAGGTGGGCGAGGAGCGCGAGGGTGTGCGTGCCGAGCGCGAGGCCGTCCGCCGCGCCGACCTCCTCGGCGTGATGCACGGCACGGGCGAGGAGCGGCTCGGCGTCCTCGAGCTCACCGAGCGCCACCAGCG
>CALCTH010000633.1 GCA_937893795.1 uncultured Myxococcales bacterium
GACTGCGACTGCTCCGTCGTCTTCTGCGTCGTCGATTTCGTCGGCGCCCCGGGCTGCTGCCGCTTCTTCCGCGAGTACTGCGTCTACGGCGAAGACAACGACTGCGACGGCCTGACCGACTGCGCCGACGACGACTGCGCCTGCTGAGGCGGCCCGCAGGGGCCTGGCACGCATTTGGAATCACGGGGGGGCGAACCCGCATTCTCCTCCGTGAATCCCGTGCAATCTCCGCTTCTCCCTTCGCCAAATGACAGCTTGTCATCCCTTCGGGGCGTGCCTGATGACAAGATGTCACGAATGACGAAGCGTCACGAGCGTCTCACTGCTGCGCCTTCCCACGGCGCCTCGTCGCCCATGTCCCTCACGACCCCCGATCCCCTCGCGCCCTCCACGCTCGTCGTGGTCGACGACGAGGAAGCCAACCTCGTCTCGCTCCGCAAGCTCTTCGTGAAGGAGGGCTATCGCGTGCTCACGGCGGGAAGCGGCCAGGAGGCGCTCGAGCTCTGCCGGCAGCACCAGGTCGACGTGGTGCTGACGGATCTCATGATGCCGCGCATGGACGGGCTCGAGCTCGTCCGGGCCCTGCGCACCGTCGCACCCGACGCCGAGGCCGTGGTCATGACCGCTTACGGCACCATCGAGACCGCCGTGGCGGCCATGCGCGAGGGCGCCTACGACTTCGTCGAGAAGCCGCTCAAGCGCGTGCAGATCGTGAAGTCGGTGCGGAAGGCCGCGGAGCGCCATCGCCTCCTCGAGGAGAACAAGACGCTCCGACGCCAGCTCACGGCGCTCCAAAAGAGCCAGGGCACCCAGCGCATCGTCGGCTCGGCGCCGGCGCTCCGGCAGGCCCTCGAGATCGCGGCGCAGGCCGCGCCGAGCACCGCCACGGTGCTCGTGCTCGGCGAGAGCGGCACGGGCAAGGAGCTCATCGCCCGCACCATCCACGATCAGTCCGGCGCGGCGGGCGCCTTCGTGGCCGTGAACCTCGCGGCCCTCCCGGAGACCATCGTCGAGTCGGAGCTCTTCGGCCACGAGAAAGGCGCCTTCACCGGCGCCGTGGCCCGGCGTGAGGGGCGCGTCGCCCAGGCCGCCGGCGGGACGCTCTTCCTCGACGAGATCGGCGAGCTCTCGCCGGCCGTGCAGGTGAAGCTGCTTCGGCTGCTGCAGCAGGGCGAGTACGAGCCGCTCGGCGGCACGACGCGGCGCGCCTCCTTCCGGCTCATCGCGGCCACGAACCGGGATTTGGGCGCGGCCATCGAGCAGGGCGAGTTCCGCGAGGACCTCTACTACCGGCTCCACGTCATCGCCGTCACGGCGCCGCCGCTCCGGGACCGGCAGGGGGACGTGCCGCTTCTCGTCGACCACTTCCTGCAGCTCTACTGCGACAAGAACGGCCGCGCGCCGATGCGCGTCGAGCGCGACGCCCTCGACCGGCTGGCGGCCTACGACTGGCCCGGCAACGTCCGCGAGCTGGAGAACGTCATCGAGCGCGCCGTCGTGCTGGCGAAGGGCGAGGCGCTCACCATCGCCGATCTGCCGCCCACGGTGGCGAAGGCCGAGCGCACGAGCGAGCAGCTCAGCTTCGGCATCGGTACGCCGCTCCACGAGATCGAGCGGAGGGTCATTCATCAGACGCTCGCGCACACCGGCGGTGACAAACAGCTCGCGGCGCAGCTCCTGGGCATCAGCGCGCGGACCATTTACCGAAAGGTGGGCGCCGAGCGCGATGCGAAGGGCACGACGCGCTCGTGAGGCCAAAACTCGAAGCTTTCGGCCTCGATGGCCGGCGCCGCGGTGTCAGTTTGTCAGGCTCCGAGCCCGGCCTCCGCAGGACCTCGCCATCTTGTCGAGCGGCGGGCCCCGGCGCGCGCTCCGGTACGGGCCGCACCCCTATTTTCGTCGGGGATTTCGTCTGGAAGCCCCCTTCACCGTCCGCTAGGCACGAGCGTTGCTCTGCTGCGTGGAGCGGCGTCTCCGCTCGGCGCCTCGCTCCCCACGCCGCGGCCCCTCTCCCTCGCCCCCCCACCCACTGACGTGCCCACCTCTCGTTCCCAGCGCGCCACCGTGCTCCTCGTTCTCGCCACGCTGGCGATGACGGCGTTCTTCCTCGCCCAGGGGACGACGCGCCTCGTGGCGGCGTCGGCGCTCTCGGTGGACCGCAGCTTCACGCTCGACGAGAGCCAGGCGCCGCCGCCGCGGCGTGAGCAGAAGAGCATCGACGGCATCTGCGAGCGGAACATCTTCGATAGCGAGCAGGGCCAGTTCTGCACCGCGCCGGTGGTCGAGACCGAGGACGGCGAGTGCCCGGAGGGTCAGCAGCGCGACGACGAGGGCGACTGCGTGCCGCTGCAGAACGGCGACCCGACGCCCTGCGAGGGCAGCATCCGCCTCGTCGCCTCCGTCGTGCACCCGGCGAACGACGCCTGGTCCTTCGCCGCCATCATCGGCAACGCCGGCACCGCGCGCCTCTACCGCACGGGCCAGAGCATCGACGAAAAGGAAGTCGCCTTCGTCGGCGCCAAGAAGGTCTACCTCCGCGCCGGTCCCACGGGGCTTTGCTACATCGCGATGTTCGGCGAGGAAGAGACCGCGGCGCCACCGCGCCCGCCCCCGCCGCCGCCGCCCGCCGTCGCGTCCGCGCGCCGGGCCACGCGCGAGGGCGCCATCTCCAACGACGACCTCGAGGCCGGCATCAACCGCGTGAGCGACACGCAGTTCAACATCCAGCGCTCCCTCGTCGACCAGATCCTGACGAACCAGGCCGAGCTGATGCGCACGGCGCGCATCATTCCGCACGAGGAGAACGGCCGCGTCGTCGGCGTGAAGATGTACGGCATCCGGCGCAGCAGCCTGCTCGGGCGCCTCGGCGTCCAGAACGGCGACATGCTCCGCACCATCAACGGCTACGACATGAGCAGCCCGGACAGCGCCCTCGAGGCCTACGCCCGGCTCCGCGAAGCCGACCACTTGACCTTGAGCGTCGTCCGCCGCGGGCAGGCGATGACCATCGACTACAACATCCAGTGAGCGCTTCGTGAGACTCCGCTACGCCCTCCCGCTCCTCGGCCTCTCCGCGGCCTTCATGGCCGGCGCCCTCAGCCTGGCCGCCGAGGCCGCCGCGCAGCCCCAGCGCAACGTCCGCGTGCGCCCACCGGGCACGCCGGCCCCCGGCGCCGACGGCGAGGGGGGTGAGGGCGAGGCCCTCGCGCCCTTCGAGACGGGCACGGACTTCGAGCCCGTGTCGCCGCGGACCCGCGTCACCTTCAACCTCGAGGACGCGGACCTGCCGGATCTGGTGCGCCTCGTGAGCACGCTGACGGGCAAGCGCTTCATCCTCCCGGGCAAGCTCCGAAGCATCAAGGCCACGGTCTTCGCCCCGACGAAGGTGAGCGTGAGCGAAGCCTACAACGCCTTCCTCTCCATCCTCGAGGTCAACGGGATGACCGTCGTCCCGGCGGGTCGCTACCTCAAGATCATGGAGACAAGCGGCGTCGAGAATCAGCCGATCCCGCTCAACGACGGCAGCGGCGTCACGCCGCGCCAGGACCGCTTCATGACGCGGCTCCACCGGCTGGAGAACGTCGGCGCCGAAGATGTGGCGACGCTTCTGGCGCGCTTCAAATCCCAGGCGGGCAACGTCACGGCCTACGCGCCCACCAACACGCTCATCCTCACCGATACGGGCACGCAGATCCGCCGCATGCTGCGCGTCGTCGAGGCCATCGACGTGCCGCGGACCGGCGAGCAGATCTGGATCGAGCCCATCAACTACGCGGACGCCGCGGAGATCGCCGAGCGGCTGCAGGAGATCTTCCCGAGCTCGACGACGACGTCCACGAGCGACATGGCGGCCATGGCGCGCGCCCGGCCCACGCCACGTCGTGCGACGACGGCGGCCGCGGCCATGGCGGCGGCGAGCGCGGGCCCCACGACCATCGGCTCCCGGCGCGGCGAGTCGCGCATCACGAACATCATCGCCGATGAGCGCACCAACTCGCTCATCATCCTGGCGACGGAGCGCGCGTACCTCCGCATCCTCGAGCTCATCCGCGCGCTGGACACGCCCCTCGACGGACAGGGGCGCATCCACGTGCACTACGTGCAGAACGGGGACGCGAAGGAGATC
>CALCTH010000634.1 GCA_937893795.1 uncultured Myxococcales bacterium
TCCGTGTTTTGCCGACTCGATGACCTCCGCCCGACGCTGGTGCCGACGCTCGTCGTGCTCATCGCCCTCGAGCGGGCGCGCAAGGACTTCGAGGCGGCGCGGGCCTATGGTGCGCGGGCCCTCGCGCTGGCCGACGCGGGCCTCGAGGAAGCGGTGGTCGTCGACAGCGCCGGGACCAGCGCCTTTCACGTGGGCGAGCGTCCCGACGAGCGCAGCCGGACCGTCGCCGAGTGGCGCGGCATCACCGTCGACGGCGCAGCGCGCCAGTTCGTGGCCGGCGACTTCACGCGCTTCGACTGGGTCGTGGCCATGGACCGCAGCAACGCCGCCAACCTCCAGCGCCTGGCGCCCGACGCGGCGGCAGAGGCCCGCATCCACTTGCTCCGCAGCTTCGACCCCGACGCGGGCGATGCGCTCGACGTGCCCGACCCCTACTACGGGGGCTCGGACGGCTTCCAGACCGTGCTCGCCATCTGCGAGCGCGGCTGCGCCGGGCTGCTCCGCGCGATGCGGGAGCGCCACGATCTCTGAGGCGCTCCTCGCCGCGGCCGCGCGACGGCTCGGTGGATCCCCGGCCCGGTCGCGCCGTCTCGCCGGCGGGGACATCGGTGACGTGCGTGCCCTGACCCTCGACGACGGGCGCACCGTCGTCGTGAAGACGCAGTCCGGCGCACCGCCCGAGCTCTTCGCGGCCGAAGCCCGGGGCCTCGCCTTTCTCGCGGAAGCGGGGGCGCTCCGCATCCCCGAGGTGCTGGCCGTGGACCCGCGCTTCCTGGTCCTCGAGCACCTCGCGTCGGCCCCGCGGCGGCCGGACTTCGACGATCGCCTCGGGGTGGGGCTCGCGGCGCTCCATCGGGCGTGTCCCGGACCCCTGCCGGGCCTGGACCACGACAACTTCCTCGGGCCCCTGCCTCAGCACAACGCGCCCACGCCCGACTGGGCGACCTTCTACGGCGAGCGCCGCCTCTTGCCGCTCGTGGAGCGGAACGCTCGGATTCTGGGTACGGCCCGGGTCACTCGCCTCGAAGCGCTCGTGGCCAGCCTCCCGGAGCGCGTGGGTCCCCCGGAGCCCCCGGCGCGGCTCCACGGGGACCTCTGGGCCGGTAACCTCCTCGTGGACGAGCGGGGGTTGCCCGCGCTCATCGATCCCGCCGTCTTCGCCGGCCATCGCGAGGTGGATCTGGCCATGATGCGCCTCTTCGGGGGCTTCGGGCCGCGGGTCTTCGCGGTCTATGTGGAGGCCCATCCCCTGGCGCCGGGTCACGCCGAGCGCGTGCCTCTCTACCAGCTCCTGCCGCTCCTCGTGCACGTCGCGCTCTTCGGGGCCGGCTACCTCGGGAGCGTCGACGGGGCGCTGGCCGCGCTGGGCGCCTGAGCGGCCCTCGATGGACGCCGTGGATTGCGCCTTCGTGGCGGGCCGTGACACGTTCCAGCCCTCGTGACGGCCGCCAGCCCCGAGACCTCCGCGGGCGACCGCGCCGCCGGGCGCTTCGGTACCTTCGGGGGCGTCTTCACGCCGAGCATCCTCACGATCCTCGGCGTCATCATGTACCTGCGCCTCGGGTGGGTGACGGGGCAGGCGGGGCTGGCGGGAACGCTCGTCGTCGTCGTCGTGGCGCACCTCATCAGCTACGCGACGGGGCTGAGCGTGGCGTCCATCGCCACGAACCGCACCGTGGGCGCGGGCGGCGCCTATTTCATGATCAGCCGGAGCCTCGGCGCGGCGGCCGGGGCGGCCATCGGCATCCCGCTCTTCTTCGCGCAGGGGCTGAGCGTCACCTTCTACATCGTCGGCTTCACCGAGGCGCTCATGCCCCTCGTGCCGGAGGCGCTGCAGGCCGTCCTCTCGCCGCTGCTCATCAGCACGGTGGTGAACGTGCTCCTCACGGCGCTCTCGCTCAAGAGCGCCGACCTGGCCATCAAGGCGCAGTACTTCGTGATGGCCACCATCGTGCTCTCGCTGGTGAGCTTCTTCGGGGGGCAGACGGCGGACTTCCCGCGGGAGATCGAGTGGTTCAACCCCGACGGCGTCGGCTTCGGCGCCGTCTTCGCCATCTTCTTCCCGGCCGTCACGGGGATCATGGCGGGGGTGGGCATGAGCGGGGATCTGGCCGATCCGCGGCGCTCGATTCCCCGCGGGACGCTCCTGGCGATCACCGTCGGTCTGCTCGTCTACCTCGCCTTCCCGGTGTGGCTGGCGCTGAACTTCGACAACGCAACGCTCATCGCCGACCCGAAGACGGCCTTCGGCGTCGCGGCCTTCCCGCAGCTCATCTACCTCGGCGTCTGGGGCGCCACGCTCTCCAGCGCCCTCGGCAGCATTCTCACCGCGCCCCGGACGCTCCAGGCGCTCGCCTGGGACGGCCTGGTGCCGCGCTTCCTCGGTCGCGGCTCGGGACCGGCCCAGGAGCCGCGCGTGGGCATCGTCCTGACCTTCGTCATGGCCCAGACCGGGCTCCTCCTCGGCAGCCTCGATGCCATCGCGCCGGTCCTGACGATGTTCTTCCTCGCGACCTACGGCGTGACCAACTTCGCCTGCGGGCTGCAGCGGTGGTCCGCCAACCCGAGCTTCCGGCCCGGCTTCAAGGTGCCCAGCGTGATCAGCCTCGGCGGGGGCGCGGCGTGCTTCTACGTGATGAGCGTCATCGACCTGCCGGCGATGGTGGCGGCGCTCGTCTTCTGCGGGCTCATCTTCGCCATCGCGAGTCGCCGGGCCCTCGGCACCACCTACGGTGACTCACGCCACGGCATCTGGGCGGCGCTCGTTCGCTTCTCGCTTCAGCGCCTTCGCCGCGTCGAATGGCACCCGCTCAACTGGCGGCCGAACCTGGTCATCCTCGGCGGGGACCCCGTGAAGCGGTCGCATCTCCTCGAGCTCGGAAGCGCCATCGTGCAGGACCGAGGCATCGTGACCTACTTCCACCTGCTCCGGGGCCAGGTGGCGGAGCACGCGTCGCTCCGGCGGCACCTGCGGGACAACGAGGAGCAGCACTTCGTTCACGACTTCCCGAACGTCTTCTATCGGGTCGACGTCGTGGACGACGTGTACCGGGGCACGGTGCAGGTCGCCCAGAGCTACGGCGTGGGGAGCTTCGAGGCGAACTGCGTGATGGCCGGCTGGCCGCGGAAGCGCGAGCGCGGCGAGGCCTACGTGCGCATGTGCCGCGACCTGCTCTCCCTCGACCGGTCGCTCCTGCTCGTGCGGCACGATGCTTCACGGAAGCTCGCGCGGCGACCGGTGGTGCACGTGTGGTGGGGCGGTCTCAAGGGGAACGGAGGGCTGATGCTGCTCATCGCCTTCCTGCTCACGAACCACCATCGCTGGCGCCGGGCCTCGGTGAAGGTGATCACCGTGGTCGACGCGGCGGAGGACCGGGGGCGCGCCGAGGCCAACCTGAAGGAGCTCCTCGAGGCGGCACGTCTGGACGCCGAGCCGCGGGTGCTCCTCCGCGGCGAGAGCCGCATCAGCGAGGTCATGAAGGTCGAGAGCGAAAAGGCGGACCTCGCCATCGTCGGCTTCCGCCTGCCGCCGGCGGAAGGGGACGTGGCGCCCTTCTTCGATCGCATGAACCGTATGCTCGAGGCGCTCCCGACGACGCTCCTCGTGCACTCCTCCCAGGGCTTCGAGAGCGAGCCGGTTCTCTTCGACGAAGGAGCCCGACCGACCGCCGAGGTCCCCCTGCCGGCGGAAGAGGGCGACGGGACGACGAGCTCGGAGCTCGCGGCCTTCGCCGCGGCGGAGAGCCAGTCCCACGCATCGCTCGCGCCCGCCGAGAAGGACGCGGCCCCCGCCGTGGGAGCGGCCGACGCGAGCATCGGTGCGTTCAGCGGCCAGTTCCCGCTCGACGCCGCGCCGCAGGACGAGGACACGTAGCGGCACCTTCGCGGCGTGAGACGCAGTGTTTCACTGGTTGTTTCACGCTGTCGCAAGACCCGCCCTCGGCGGTGGGCCGGGCGTGGGAAGGGCGTGGCTCGAAAATTGTAGCCCCACGCAGCGGACGGCCTCGCCGCCGATGTGCCCGCATGCGCCTCCTGCCCGCCACCCTCGCCCATGCCCTGCCCGCGACACGCTGGATCGCCGGCTACCGCCGGCGCGATCTCTCGCCCGATCTCATCGCCGGGGCGACGACGGCGGTGATGCTGATCCCGCAGGCGATGGCCTACGCGATGCTGGCCGGCCTACCTCCCATCGTCGGCCTCTACGCCTCGCTCCTACCGCTCCTCGCCTACGCGCTCCTCGGGACCTCGCGCCAGCTCGCCGTCGGCCCCGTGGCCATGGACTCGCTCCTCGTCGCCCAGGGCCTGGCCCCCTTCGCCGCCCTCGGTGGCGAGACCTACGTCGCCTATGCCGCGGCGCTGGCCCTCCTGGTGGGCGTGCTCCATGGGCTGATGGGCGTCTTCCGGCTCGGGTTCCTGGTCAACTTCCTCAGCCGCCCCGTCATGGCGGGCTTCACGAGCGCCGCGGCCCTCATCATCGCGTCGAGCCAGCTCGCGCACGTCCTCGGCGTGTCCTTGCCGCGGGGTGCGGTGTGGTCGGTGCTGGGTGACGCCGCGGCGCAGCTCGCGTCGTGGCATGGGCCGACTCTGATCGTCGCGCTGCTGGCCATCGCGGGACTCGTGCTCCTCAAGCGCTACGCGCCGCGGGTGCCGCGCGCCTTGGTCGTGGTCGTGGCCGCTACGCTCGGCGTTCGCCTCCTCGGCCTCGAGGCGCAGGGTGTGGCCGTCGTGGGCACGGTCCCCGAGGGCTTGCCACGCTTGCGGCTCCCCGACGTGGCGCCGGAGAGGTTCTTCGACCTCTTGCCCGTGGCCGGGCCCATCGCGCTCGTGGCTTTGATGGAGGCGATGAGCGTGGGAAAGGCCGTGGCGCAGAAGCTCCGCTACGAGATCACCCCGAACCAAGAGCTCTTCGCGCTCGGCGCGGCCAACCTCGCGGCGGGTCTCAGCCAGGGCTACCCCATCACCGGCGGCTTCTCGCGCACGGCGGTGAACGCCGCGGCGGGGGCGCGGACGCCGCTGGCGGGCGTCGTGACCGCCGCGCTGGTGGCATTGACGCTCCTCTTCCTGACGCCGCTCTTCCACGATCTCCCCAAGGCCGTGCTCGCGGCGATCATCATGACTGCCGTCATCGGGCTCGTGGACGTGGCGCAGGCGCGGCATCTCTGGCGCGTCGCGCGCCCGGAGCTCGGGCTGATGGCGCTCACCTTCGCGGCGACGCTCGGCCTCGGCATCGGCGAGGGCATCCTCGTCGGCGTCGGCGCGTCGCTGGCGACCTTCGTAATGGGCACGACGCGACCGCACGTGGCGGTGCTCGGACGCCTCCCGGGCACGGAGACCTACCGGAACGTGCTCCGGTACCCGGAGGCGGAGCCCACGCGCGGTGTGCTTGCGGTCCGCATCGACGCGCAGCTCTACTTCGGGAACGTGTCCTTCTGGAAGCAGCTCCTCGCGGACCTCGAGGAGACGGTGGTCCGCCGCTCGGGCACGCCGCTGCGCGCGGTGGTGCTCGACATGAGCGCCGTCACGCGCCTGGACTCGTCCGCGGAGGCCGCGCTGGCCGAGCTTCACGCCGGCTATCGCGCTCGAGAGCTTCGCCTCGTGCTGGCCGCGGCTCGCGGTCCGGTCCGTGACGTGATGGACCGGAGCGGTCTCCTCCACGCCCTCGGTCCCGAGGGCCGGGCCATCAGCGTTCACCAGGCCATGCGCGCGCTCGACGGCCGCGAGGCGCGGCCGGACACGGCCATCGTCCCCCGCTCGCGGGGCCCGGCCGCGGAGGCGCTGCTCGGCGGATGACGTCCCCTCTCCCGATCCACGGGGCGACCGCGTCGCTCGGTAGCGAGGGCGGAGCGATCGCGCTCCGTGCGCTGGAGGACACCGTCGGCCCCGCCGTGGTCCTCGACGCCGAGCTGCGCATCGCCGGCTGGTCGTCGCGCGCGGAGGCGCTCCTCGACGGCCTCCGCGTCGGGGTGCCCATCACTCGGGTTCTCTGCGGCGAGGGCGAGCAGCGGCCGGTCGCCGAGGCGCTCGCCGCCGGACGCGCCGTCAGCGCAGAGGTGCCGCGCCCGGGCCCGGCCGGGGCGGCCCAGGTCCTCCATGTGCGTGCGTCGCCGCTGGCGGGCGAGGAGGGAGGCGCCGCAGGTTGGCTCGTCGTCCTGGAGGCCACGCCCGGGGAGAGCACGGCCGACGGCGAGGCCGTGGTCATGCACGGGATGTGGACCCGCAGCCCGGCCATGAAGAAGCTCTTCCGCGACGTCGCGCGGGTGGCGCGCCGGGAGACGACGGTGCTGGTCCGCGGTGAGACGGGGACGGGCAAGGAGCTGGTCGCGCGCGCGCTCCACGACGCATCACCGCGTCGCGAGGGACCCTTCCGCGCCATCAACTGCGCGGCGCTGCCGCCGAACCTGCTCGAGAGCGAGCTCTTCGGTCACGTCCGCGGTGCCTTCACGGGCGCCGTGCGGGACGCCCTGGGTCACTTCCAGAGCGCGGCCGGCGGCACGATCTTCCTCGACGAGATCGCCGAGCTCAGCCTCGAGCTTCAGGCGAAGCTGCTCCGCGTCCTCCAGGAGCGCACGGTGATCCCGGTCGGAGGTCGCAAGCCCGTGCCCATCGACGTGCGCCTCGTGAGCGCCACGCATGCGTCGCTGAGAGCGCGTGTTCGCGAGGGACGCTTCCGGGCGGACCTCATGTACCGCATCCGCGTGGTGCCGCTCTTTCTCCCTCCGCTCCGCGACCGTCAGGGCGACGTGGAGCTGCTCCTCCATCGCTTCCTCGACCAGCTGGGCGACGATCAGCGGCGCATCGCGCAGGTCAGCGCCGGCGCGCTCCTGGCCCTCGAGGCCTACGACTGGCCCGGCAACGTGCGCGAGCTGCAGAACGTGGTCGAGTACGCCCTGGCCATGGGCGAGGGCCCCGTGCTCAGCGAGGCCGACCTCCCGCCGGAGCTGCTGGGCCAGGACCCGGCGGCGCTCCGCGTGAACGTGCCGGGACCCATCGACGCGCTCCCCAGCGGCGAGGCGCGGCGCATCGCGCGGGCGCTCGAGCGCGCGGCGGGGCATCGCGGCAACGCGGCGCGCATCCTCGGCATCAGCCGGAGCACGCTGTGGCGTCGCATGCGCGAGCACGGGCTACTCGAGGACGCGGCGCTCGACGACGCGGCGCTCGAAGAGGACGCGGAAGCGCCCGGGACGGGACGCTGAAGCCGTGGCGTTGGTCCCTGAAGCGCAGCTGAGCACACCTCGCCCGAGCCCGCAGCTTCGCGAAGAGCTCGAGGCGATCACCGAGCCTGCCATCCTGCTCTCCCGCGACTATCGGATCCTCGCCGCGAACGCCGCCTACGCGGCGCACTACGGCACGCGGCCGAAGGCCGGAGTCGACCGCTGCTTCGCCGTGTCGCACGGCTACGAGTCGCCCTGCGACGAGAACGGCGAGAGCTGTCCGCTCCGCGCCAGCCTCGCGAGCCGCGCCACGGAGCGGGTCTTTCACGTGCACGAGCACGCCGAGGGTCCCGAGCACGTCGACGTGGAGCTCCGGCCCATCCTCGATGATGCCGGCGAGGTGCGCTTCTTCCTCGAGATCATCACACCGCTGACGCTCGCGTCCGCGCGGGCGGCCGGCGCCTTCGTCGGGCGCGGCGCCGCCTTTCTCGAGGTGCTCGGCCTGCTGAAGCGCGCGGCTCCGAGCGAGGTCCCCGTGCTGCTCCTGGGCGAGTCGGGCACGGGCAAGGAGCTCGCGGCCCGGGCGCTCCACGCCGCCAGCGAGCGCCGGGAAGGCCCCTTCGTCCCCGTGGAGTGCTCCGGCCTCGGCGAAGGGCTCTTCGAGAGCGAGCTCTTCGGGCATGCGCGGGGCGCCTTCACGGGCGCCCACGCGCGCAAGACGGGCCTCGTCGAGGCGGCCGCCGGTGGGACCCTCTTCCTCGACGAGATCGGCGACGTTCCCCTGGCGCTCCAGGTCAAGCTGCTGCGCCTGCTGGAGAGCGGGACGTACCGGCCCGTGGGCGACGTACAGCCGCGCCGCGCCGACTTCCGCCTGGTGTGTGCGACGCACCGGGATCTGGACGCGCGCGTCGCCGACGGGCGCTTCCGCCGGGATCTCTACTTCCGCATCAATGCCTTCCCGGTTCCGATGCCGCCGCTCCGCGAGCGCCGCGAAGACCTGCCCTTGCTGACGGAAGCGCTGCTGCGGGGCACCGGCAAGCGCGTGGGTCCCGCGGGCCTCGCCGTGCTTCGGGCCCACGACTGGCCGGGGAACGTGCGCGAGCTGCGAAACGTGCTCGAGCGCGCCGTGCTCCTGGCGGACCGCGAGCTCATCGAGCCGCGGCACCTTCTCGGCGGGCGGGTGCCGGAGGCACGGGCGCTGTCCACTGCGGGACCCTGGCCGTGGGGGGACGACGTGCTGCCCCTCGCGGAGGTGGAAGCTCGCTACGTGCGGTGGGCCGCGGCGCGTCTCTCCGGCGACCGGCGTCGCCTGGCGGACGCGCTGGGGCTCAGCGAGCGGACCCTCTACCGGCGTCTGCGCGACGCGCGCGCGCAGGACGACGAGAGCCAGTAGGCGCCGCCCGGTCGCGGCTCGCCCTCGCCGGTCCCCATGACGCGCTGCGTCTGACGTCCATGGCGGCAGCGCTGCCGCCACGGCTGCCGCGATTGGCAGTCACGGCGGGGCCCCGGGCGGAAACTCCCGGAGAAGGGCGTCGGCACTCGCGTTGCAGTAGCCGTCCCCGTCCGGTGAGGGCCTTCGGGTGCCGGGCACGCGACACACGCCGAGCACGCGGGGTGCGGGCGAGGCGGCTTCCGGCTCTCGGGCCGAAAGGGGACCCCACATGACCATGACGACCTACTCGCGCCGCGGTGCGGGCGAGGACGCGCCGCCGCGCGGACGCTCGCTCGAAGAGACCGTGGCGCGGCTCGAGGATCGCCTCGGGCGGATCGAGAAGACCCTCGAGCCCATCGCGACGCTCACGGCGGAGGCGCCGAAGCTCGGCGCGACGCGCGGGGACATCGCGGACGCCTGGGCCGCGGAGGTGGGGGACGCGGACCAGCGTCTGCTCGGCCTCCAGCAGGTGCTCGAGCGCGTGACGCGACCCGGCATGCTCGCGTCGCTCCGGGCCGCCCTCGACATCGCCGAGGAGGCGCCGAACATGCTAGCGACCTTCACGGACATCGCCGACGAGACCGTGGCGGAGGCCGCGGAGTACGGCATCGAGCCGCATCGCCTCGTCGAAGACACCAAGCAGCTCGTCTTCGGGCTCCTGAAGCTGACCACGAGCCCCGAGCTTCGCGCGCTCCGCGAGTCCGGCATGCTCGACCCGCAGGCGCTCCACACGCTGGGCCTCGCCGCCCAGGCCGTCGCGCGCGCGAACGAAACCGAGCCGCCCAAGCTCGGCCTCTTCGGCGCCGCTCGCGCGCTGAAGGACGGCGACGTGCAGCGCACCGTCGGTTTCACGTTGCGCCTCGCGCGCGGCTTCGGTCGTGCGCTCCGCCGCGAGGTCAAGCGCCTCGCCTGACCCCGAACGACGACAAGGAGAGAGACATGAGCGAAGAGAACACGGACGTCCTCATCGTCGGCGGGGGGACCGCCGGCATCACCCTCGCGAGCCAGCTTCTGGCCAGCGAAGAGCCGCCCCGGGTCACGATCATCGACCCGGCCCACGTGCACTACTACCAGCCGCTCTGGACGCTCGTCGGCGGCGGCATCGTGCCCCGCGAAGCATCGCGCCGGACCATGCAGCAGGTGATGCCCCGTGGCGTGAACCACGTCCGGGACGCCGTGAAGAGCTTCGACCCGGAGAATGACCGGCTGACCACGGAGGGCGGGACCACCTTCACCTACGAGCAGCTCGTGGTGGCGGCGGGCATCCAGCTGAACTGGGATGCCGTCGAGAACCTGCCCGAGGCCCTCGGCAAGGAGGGCGTCACCTCGAACTACGGCTACGACGTCGTGCCCTATACCTGGGAGCTCATCCGCGGCTTCGAGGGGGGCCATGCGGTCTTCACCTTCCCGGCCACGCCCATCAAGTGCGCCGGGGCGCCGCAGAAGATCATGTACCTGGCCGAGGAGTCCTTCCGGAAGCGGGGCGTCCGCGGCAAGAGCCGCGTGACCTACGCCTCGGCGACCGCGGGCATCTTCGGGATCCCGAAGTACGCCGCGGCGCTGAACGAGATCGTCGCCGAGCGCGACATCGAGACACGCTTCCGGAAGAACCTCGTCGCGCTCCGGCCCGCGAGCCGGGAGGCCGTCTTCCACGACCTGGATGGCGGCGAGGAGGTCGTCCTTCGCTACGACATGATTCACGTGACGCCGCCGCAGGGGGCGCCGGACTTCATCGCGCGCTCACCGCTCGCGTCCGATGCGGGCTGGGTCGAGGTCGACAAGCATACGCTCCAGCACGTGCGTCACGACAACGTCTTCAGCCTCGGCGATTGCTCGAGCCTCCCCTGCTCGAAGACCGGCGCCGCGGTGCGCAAGCAGGCGCCGGTGCTCACGGCCAACCTGCTGGCCTTCCGGGCCGGTCGCCCCATGTCCGCGAGCTATGATGGTTACGCCAGCTGCCCGCTCGTCACGGGCTACGGCAAGGTCATCCTGGCCGAGTTCGGCTACGACGGCGTGATCAAGGAGAGCTTTCCCTTCGACCAGGCCCAAGAGCGCTACTCCATGTATGCGCTCAAGGCGCATGGGCTGCCGAACCTCTACTGGTACGGCATGCTCCGCGGCCGCCTCTAGGTCCCGGGCGCCATGAAAAGAGGCGGGGGGCCGCTCGGCCCTCCGCCTCTTTCGTGTGCGGCCGATGGCTCAGCCTGCCTGGAGCGCCCGCACGGCCTTCATGCCTCCGCGAAGGCTCGCGACACGTTCGAAGCCGAGCGCGAGCAGCTCGGTCGCGCCGCGACCGCTGCGGCCGCCGCTCCGGCACACGAGCACCACCGGTGCGCTGCGGTCCCAGGACGCGGCGGCTGCGGCGAGCTGACCGAGGGGGACGTGCTCGATCTCCGGAAGGGCCGCGAGCGGTCCGTGGAGCTCGTCCTCCTCGCGCACGTCCACGAGCCGATGCTCTCGGTGGCCGAGCACCCAGGCTGCCTTCACCTCCGGAACCCCGTCGCGAGCTCGCTCGACCGGTGCCCAGCTTCCCTTCGCCTCCGGCGCCACGGTGGTCACGCCTTCGTCTTCGGCTCGCCGAGCTCGTCGGCGGGGTGGAGCAGGTTCACGGGGATGCTCAGGTAGCGATGCCCGTTGGCGCGCGCTGCCGGCAGCCGTCCGGCGTCCACGTTCACCTGAACGCTCGGGAAGAGAAGCTTGGGCGCGGCGAGCGTCGCGTCACGCGCCTCCCGGGTCTTGACGAAATCCTCCTTGGAGGTCTCGGCGCGCAGGTGCGGGTTCTCGGCCTTCGACGCCCCGATGGTCGTCTCCCAGCGGGCCTCGCGGCCGCCGGGAAGATAGTCGTGGCCCACGAAAACGCGGGTGGCGTCGGGCAGCGCATAGAGCTTCGTCAGCGAGTCGTAGAGCGTCGCGGCGGAGCCCCCCGGGAAGTCGCAGCGCCCCGTGCCGTAGTCGTGCATGAAGAGCGCGTCGCCCGTGAAGATGGCGTCGTCGATGCGGTAGGTGACGCAGGCCGGCGTATGGCCCGGCGTCGCCAGCGCCTGGATGGTGAGCGAGCCCGCGTCGATGGTCTCTTCGTCCCCGAGCAGGACGTCGAACTGTGAGCCGTCGGTAGGGAAGTCCGGGCCCAGGTCGAAGAGCGGCTTGAAGGTCTCCTGGACCTTCGTGATGTCCCGACCGATCACCACGCGCGCGTCGAAGCGCCGGCGAAGGAGCGGCGCGGCGCTGATGTGGTCGGCGTGCGCGTGGGTCTCGAGCACGAGGCGGAGGTGGAGGCCCTCCGCGCGTACGAAGTGGGAGACCGCGTCGACGCTTTCGGTCCAGGTGCGGCTCGGCGCCGGGTCGTAGTCGAGCACCGGGTCGATGACGACGGCGTCTTTGCTCTCGGGATCGAAGGCGACGTAGGTAAGGGTGAAGGTGCGCTCGTCGAAGAACGCGTGAACGTGAACGGACATGGTGGCTCCTCGGGTCCAGAGCGCCGCGGTGGGCGCGTGCGACCCGATGAAAAGGCAAGCGCCGTACCGTCGCGTCGGGACGCAGGTCTTGCGTTCGTGCCCGGCTCGCCACGTCTCAGGGCGCTGAACGACCTCCAGGCACGCAACGGGTGCGTACGCCGTGAACCCTGGGGGGATCTCACGTTTCGCGTCGAAGCGAGGGTCGTTTCAGGGTGTCGCAGAGTCGCAGGCGAGCGGCGCGAGGCCCGGCGTGCCTTCCATCGGTCCCTTCGTCGACGTGGCCGGTCGAGGAAGCGAGGGCCCCGGCGCGACGGCGTTGCGTGCCCCGGCCTCGCCTCGCATCGTTCCGCCGTGCGTCGCCTTCTCGGATGCCTCTTCGCCCTCGTCGCCTGCGGCGGCGACGCGCGCGCCGTCTCGGATCCTCCCGAGGCCGCCGAGAGGGCGCCGACGCCGCCGGGAGCGAGCGTCGACGCCAGCCATCCGCTGCACGGGCTCGTCGTGCGCCCCGCGGTGCCCATCCGCGATGCACCCGACCCCGAGGGCGCGGTTCTCGGCTATGTGCGCTGGGGCGAGCGACCGCGACTCCGCGCGCCGGACGAGGGGCCGCCGCGGACGCGCCGCTGTGCCAGTGGATGGTACGAGGTCGCGCCCCGGGGCTGGCTCTGCAGCGGTCAAGGCGTCGAGGTGGGCGAGGAGCCTCCGGAGAGCGAGGCGCGCGCCGAGCCCGCCGACCGCGCGGCGACGCTTCCCTACCAGTACTTCTTCGTGAAGGCGCCGCTCACACCCGAGTACCACCGGCTGCCCACGCCGCAGCAGCAGGACGCCGCGCAAGCCTTCGCGCGCCGCTACCTGGAGCTGAAGGCGGAGGGGAAAGGGCGCCGCGCCGGGCGCATGTGGAACGGCGAGATCGCGGTGGAGCCCCAGCGTCCAGTCGTGGTCGCCCGCTATCTGGCGCGCGGGTTCTACGTCGCGGCGACGGAGCTTCGAACGCGGGGCCAGCGGCGCTTCGTCCGCACTCCGGGCGGAGCCTTCGTCGCGCTCGCGAGCCTCGACGCGCGGACGGGCGCGCCGGCGCTCGGTGTCTCGCTCGCGGGCGAGGAGCCGCTGCCCGTCGCCTGGGTGCGGAGGAGCAGCTGCCTCCGCCTGCACCGTGACCGCTACGACGGCACGCTCCGAACGATCTGCGACGAGAGCCTTCCCGGTGTCGAGCGTCCCGAGCGCCTCGGCGAGTGGGCGGGCCGCGAGAACCTCAAGGACCGCGTCTACCATCGCCTCGAACGCCCCGAGTGGGAGGAGCCGCGCTACCTCAAGAGCTGGTTCGTGGGCGTGGCCGAGCGCATCGACCCGCCCTTCGCGGTGGCGGAGGGCGAGCCCTGGGTCCACATCGACCTCGGCGAGCAGACGCTCGTGCTCTACCGCGGGACGGAGCCCGTCTACGCGACGCTCGTGTCCACGGGTCTCGACGGGCATGGGACGCCGACCGGCGTCTTCCGCATCCATAAGAAGATGCTCTCCGACACCATGGCGGACCTCGGCCCGGATGCCGGGGACGAGAGCTACCGCATCCAGGACGTGCCCTGGACGCAGTATTTTGCCGGCTCCGTCGCGCTCCACGCCGCCTTCTGGCACGGGCGCTTCGGCATCGAGCGAAGCCACGGCTGCGTGAACCTCGCGCCCGGCGACGCCGCGCAGGTCTTCGCAGGGACCTGGCCGGAGCTGCCGGGAGCTTGGCATGGCGTGGTCGTGCAGCGCGACGAGCGCACCAGTCGGGTGCTCGTCACCGACTAGCTCCATGACGCTTGTCATATGACGAGCGTCGGAGATAGCGTCGCCCCGTGCCGCCCCGGGTCCGCTTCGACCGCGACGCCGTGCTGCGCGCTGCGCTCTCCGTGGCGCGGGAGGAAGGGCTCGGTGCCGTCACGGCCCGCGCCGTGGCCAAGGCCCTCGGGGCGTCGACGGCGCCGGTGAGCGCCGCCTTCGACGGCATGCCGGCGCTCGTGCACGCCCTCGTCGTGCATCTCGCCGAGCGTCTCAGGGCCTCGGTGGACGACGCCGCCGGCGGCGATCCGCTGCAGGGTGGCGCCCTGGCCTTCGCCCGCTTCGCCCGTGACGAGCCTCGCCTCTACGAAGCGCTCTTCCTCGTGCCTCACGAGGTCCCGCCCGACTGGGTCGGGCTCCGGCGCTCCTTCGCCGCGGGACTCGAGGCCGTGCCGCGCTACGCCGCGCTCTCTCCGCGGGCCCGAGATGCGCTCGCCTGGCGCGCGACCGTCGTCGCCCATGGGCTCGGCGTCGAGGTCTGGTCCGGGCGTTTGTCCCGCGTCGACGACGCAGCGCTGCGCCGCCTCATCGCCGAGCTCGTGGAGCCCGTCGTGGCCGCGTACCTCGCGTCGCGTGCCTGAGGCGCCCGCCGAATTGTCTCGCTCTGGCCCTTGACGGTGGGGCGCCCCGGTACGGCAAACTCCTAGCGAGGAATCCGCATGGTCGACATCATCATTGGCCCAGACGTCTTCGTGAACGCGTCCGTCGCCCTCGGGAGCGCGCCCGAGCATCTCGTTCGCCGTTTGCTCGGCCCGGACGCGAAGGTGAAGACGAGCGATTGGATTCTCGCGCGCACCGAAGCGATGCTCTCCAACATCCCGGAGTTCAAGGCCGACGCCGTGCGTGGGCAGATGGACACCATCCGGCAGTTCGTCGACGTGGTGAGCGTCAAGGACGACCACGGTCCCGACGCCTGGACCGACGCGCTCGTCGCGGCCGCGAAGGCGGCATCCCTCGACCGCGTGGTGACGGACCACCCGGACCTCGCCGACAAGACCGAGGTCGACGGCATCGAGTTCCTCTCGACGGAGGCCTGGCTCGTCGAGCAGACCACGCCGCCGCCGCCGCCTGGCGCGTGAGCGGACGCCCTGGCCGGCCGGGGCCGTGTGCCGGCGGCGGCGGGCTCCTGCCCGGGCTCCTCGCGCTCGC
>CALCTH010000635.1 GCA_937893795.1 uncultured Myxococcales bacterium
CCGGTCCGCGAAGACGTCGAAGCGCGAGGCGCCCTCCGCCTGGCGGATCGTGGCGCGGGCGGCGCCCATGGGCGGCGGCGCCACCACGGCCGGACGCACGAGACGCGGCCGGGCAAAGAGGAAGTTCTCGCCGAGCCCTGCCGCGAGCACGAGGTCCGGCCGCTCGTTCAGCTCCAGCTCCGTGATGGCCTCGAAGACGCGCGAGGTCGCTCCGGGCCCGCTCCCGGCGCCGACGCTGGCGATGACGCGGTCGACGTCGTCGCGGCTGCGGGCGGCGCCGACGGCTTGGCGCATGGCGGGGACGAGCGGAGCGAGGCGAAGCCCGGCGCGCCGGTCCGGGCCGATGCGGGCCATCACGCCGTCGTCGAGAAAGGAAAGGAGCGCCGCCCGCTTCTTGCCCAGGCGCGTCAGGGCGACGCCATCCCGGCCCGTGGTCAGGGCCTCGCAGAGCGCCCGGCCGCGTTCGGTGCAGACCAGGTTCGTGGCCAGCATCGGGATGCCGCGCCGGGCGAGCGCGCGGGCTCGTGCGAGGAGGAGCTCTCGGGGGTCGCCGAGGTCCGCCTCGCCGAGGGCGAGGGCGCGGTAGCCCAGGCGTGACGCCAGCTCGGCGAGCGCGTCCGGGTCCTCCCGGGCTGCGAATTGCGCCACGCCATGACGCGCCAGGAGCCCTCCCGTGTCGACCACGAGCGCGCCCCCTTCGGCGGCGTCCGGGAGCGTGCCGGCCCGGCGCGCGAAGGGGGCCGTGCGCAGCGTGCGTTCGCCGTCGCAGACGGGTACGGCGACGTGACCCGCCACGTTCCCCGTCGCGACCACGTCGCCGAGCAGCTGGAGCCGCACCTGGTCGTCGGGTGCCTCGGGCTCCGCCGGCGCGTCGAAGACCTCGTCGGGGATCTCCTCGGGGAGGGGCGGAGGCGGTTCGGGCGGCGGGAGCGGCTCGGTCTCGGTCTCGGTGTCCTGGTCGGTTTCGGTTTCGGTTTCGGTTCCCGAATCCGAGTCCGAATCCGAGTCCGAATCCGCCTCCGAGTTGGCCTCCGAGTCCGCGTCCGAGTCCGCGTCCGAGTCCGTTTCGGGCTCGGAGTCCATTTCGGAGTCCGTCTCCGTCTCCGTCTCCGCCGCCCGCTGCGCGGCGACGGGGGTCGCCGCCATCGCCGTCACGAGCGCGATGGCCGGCCACGCGGGCGGGACCGGGCGTCTCCGGAGCACGCGGGTCAGTTCTTCGCCTGCACGCGCCGGTAGGGGTGCAGGAAGGCCGCGAGGCTGCGGCCATTGCGCGTCGACATCCAGAGCCGGCCCTGGCCTTCGAAGCGGCACACCAGGCCCTCGCCGCCCAGGAAGAAGCTCCCGAGGCCACCCACCTTCGTCACCGTGTAGCGAAGGCCCTGGGTGAAGCCGACGATGTGGTGGTTGTCGCAGATGTAGCCCTCGGGGCCGACGTCCACCGCGTGGATGCCGCCGTAACTCGACGCGAAGAGCGGGCCCACCCCGTCGCAGCGCAGAAGGAAGAAGCCCGTGCCGCTGAAGAAGCCCCGGGCTCCACCCCACTTGGTGTCGAGGTTCACCGTCGAGGCCGCGGCGAGGAAGGCGCCGCTGTGGAGGAGCACGCCGTAGCTGCCGTCGAGCTCGAGCGGGAGGACGTCTCCCTCCGCACCCGGGGCGACGTAGATCTGCTGCCCCGGCGCCGTCGCCGTGAAGGTGCTCTGGAAGAAGGACTCGCCGCCGAGCACCTTGCGCTTCAGCGCCGAGCCGAGGCCGCCGCGCATCGCCGTCTTCATCTGCACGCCGGAGTCCCGCGCCACCATGGCGCCGCTCTCCACCACGAGAGCCTCGCCGGGCTGGTCGAAGCCCGCGCGCACCATGCCGAAGTCGGGCGTATCGAGAAGCTCGTAGCGCATGTCAGCGTTTCCGCGGCGGCAGCATGCGCCCGACGAGCCCGCCGTACTCGCTCGGGTTACGCGTTTGAATCCAGATGCGTCCCTGGCCGCGGAAGTGGCACACGAGCCCCTCGCCCGAAAGGAAGGTCGCGATCCACCCTTCGGCGCTCTTTCCCACCGAGTAGTCGAGGGTCGCGTCCCAGCAGACGAGATGCCCCGTGTCGATGACCAGGTCGCCGTCGCACTGGAGCTCCTGAATGCCACCGAAGGCCCCGACCAGGATCTGGCCGGGATGCGTCGTCGTGGCCTTCAGCACGAAGAGGCCTTCGCCGCCGAAGAAGGTCTTGAAGCCGCCGACCTTGGTGTCGATGTCGACCCAGGGCGCGCTCGCGATGTAGCTCGAGCTCTGGATGAGGAAGCCGGCCTGGGTCATCTCGAGCGGCACGATGTCGCCGCAGAGCGAGTGCGCGAGAAGCAGCTCGCCGGGACCGTTCTGTGCCGTGAAGGTGTTCTGGAAGAAGGACTCGCCGCCGAAGACGCGTTTCAGGCCGCCCATGATGCCGCGCTTCCCCATGCCCGTCTGGATGTGCACGTTCGTGCTCATGCCGACCATGGCGCCGGTCTCGGCCATGATGGACTCGCCGGCGGCGAGCTGAACGCGGGCCATGGCCGGCGCGGGACGGTATCCGACGTCGATCTGCATGGGTTTCAGCGCGGCAGGAGCGGGGTGAGCCAGTCGACGAGCGCCGAGCGGTTGCGGGATTGCAGGTACACGGTGCCCTGACCGTTGAACTCGCAGACGATGCCCTCGCCGGAGGCGACGAGGCCCATCAGGCCTCCGCCGGCGCCCTTGATGACGTAGTCGAGGGCACCCTCGAAGCCGACGAGGTGGCCATTGTCCACGATGAAGGGGCCGTTGATCGGCACCGAGTGCACGCCGCCGTAGCTGTTGAACCAGAGATCGCCGTGGCCCGTGATCTGGAGGAAGAAGGCCCCTTCCTTCGCCAGGAGCGAGCGCAGTCCGCCGAACTTCAGGCGCATCTGCAGATCGCCGGTAGAGGCCATGTAGGCGCCCGTGGAGAGCGTGAGCGTCTCGCCCTGCATCCGGCGATGGGCGATGGCGCCGGCCATCGCCGGCGCGATCCAGACGCTGCCGCCCTGCGGCGAGGAGAAGTGGTTCACGAAGAAGGTCTCGCCGCCCACGAACTTGCGGATGAGCGCGATCATGAACGCCTTCAGCTTCGCCACGAAGCCGGCGCTCGCGGCGGCGTTCAGCTTGACCTCCATGCCGACGCCGCTGTGGCGCGCGACCATGGACCCCGCCTCCGCGGACACCACCTGCCCCGGCGCAAGGTCGACGCGCAGCATGGCGAAGCTCGGGCCGTGGGTGATCTCGAAGCGCGTCGCGGGCCCGCCACCCGCGCCGCCCGGGACGGGCGCCGTCCGGACCGGCGCCGCCGGCGCGGGGCTCGTGGGCTGCTGTAGGTCTGACATCGCCAACCCTCCGTTGCCGCAAGTACTCCGAGCGCGCGGTGCGGGGCAACCGATCCCCGTGGGAGCCCCGCTTCCTCGAGGACCACGCCCGCCCTCTCCACCCTTCGGCCCGCGGGGCCGCGCAGCGCCTCTGCCCACCGCTCGGTGTCACCCCCCCGGGTCACGCTTCTCCTCATGGCGATCCGGCTGCCCGAGGGATCACACGGAGCACGATCGATCCCTCATGTCGGACTGGGTGCGCGTCCACTCTCGTCGATGGGGAGACCCGGACCCTCCGCCGCACGAAACCCACCGGATTTTAGGGGGAGGCGCGGAATTGGAGGGCGATCCCGCTCGCTCCGCCGTGTCCCTCGGGCGTTGAATCGTGCGGTTCCGTGCGAATCGCTGAGGAATCACAGTGTTTCGTGCCTGTACGACATGTGGTGCTTTTTTGACGGGGCGACCACCACATGTTGGGCTGGTCGCTAGATGGCACCGCAGGTCTGGTCATGTGAGCTCAGCGGCGAAGACGGCTCGTCCGTGATTCGTTTCCGGACCTGCGCGCAGCGCGGCCCTTGGGGCGATCGCAGCCGCTCAGAAGACCCTAAGATCATTGAGCTTCGGGAGAATGAAGGGCGACCGGGCCATCTCCCCTTGACCTTCGCGTCGCGTCCGCGTACCCCGGGTCTCCCCAATGGATAGTGGTGGTCACGCGAAAGACAGCGCTATCCGTAGTGGCTACGGTGGACGAACGGTGGATCAGCCGGGGAAAACGTGGGTGGAACTCAGCGGCCGCTGTGGACGCCCTGTGGGTTCTTCGATGATACGCGGTGGAAAAGCCGCGGAGTCGAGGTCACGGTCGCGGGTCTTCGGACCCGCCGCCCCGGCTCGGTCGGGGTGCGGTGGCTGGGGTCTCGACGACACGGGCGCACGGACGCGCAGCGATGTGCGGCGAGAGACGAGCTGAGTGACGAGAGGCGCCGAGGGGCGCCGGGCGTGCCCCCGCGGGTGCGCCGCAAGGTGTTGACGAGGATTCGTTTTACCCAGCCAGGGGACGCGCTGGGAGATGGTGCGGAGGCAGTACGTGGCGCTAGAGAAGCGATATGGTGGTGAGATGAACGACGCCGGGGAGCTCGACCTCCACGGGGCGCTTCAGCGGGCCGAGGTTGCGCAGCAGGCGGGGGGTATGACCGTCGAGCGGCGCTTCACGCGGGCCGGGGAGGACGCCCTCGACAACGTCGAGTACGAGCTTCGCGACAGCATGATCTCGGGCTCGGACGGCTCCATCGTCTTCAAGCTCGAGGGCGCCGAGGTGCCGCGCGGCTGGTCGCAGCTCGCGACGGACATCGCCGTCTCCAAGTACTTCCGGAAGGCCGGCCTTCACGGCGACCCGAAGAAGGGCGAGCGCAGCGCGCGGCAGCTCGTGCACCGCGTGGCGCACACGATCCGCCGGGCCGGCGAGGAGTTTGGCGGCTACTTCGCCGATGCGGAGGCCGCGGAGACCTTC
Organism: uncultured Myxococcales bacterium; assembly: GCA_937893795.1. Classification (GTDB taxonomy): domain Bacteria; phylum Myxococcota_A; class Polyangia; order Polyangiales; family Houyiibacteriaceae; genus CALCTH01. The sequence continues at coordinate 4,852 of CALCTH010000635.1, forward strand.
GAGCAGGAGCTCAAGCACCTCCTCATCCACCAGAAGGCGGCCTTCAACTCGCCGGTCTGGTTCAACTGCGGCCTCTGGCACGAGTACGGCATCGAAGGCACCGGCGGGAATTGGGTCTGGGACCCGAAGACCGACGAGATGGTCGAGACGCGCAACGCCTACCAGGCCCCACAGTGCTCGGCGTGCTTCATCCAGGCCGTCGAAGACGACCTGATGGCCATCTACGACCTCGTGAAGAACGAGGCGCGGCTCTTCAAGTACGGCTCGGGCACCGGCTCCAACTTCGCCAAGATCCGCGGTCGCCAGGAGAAGCTGAGCGGCGGCGGGACGTCGAGCGGCCTCATGAGCTTCCTCGAGGTCCTCGATCGGGCGGCCGGCGCGACCAAGTCCGGCGGCACCACGCGGCGGGCGGCCAAGATGGTCACGCTCGACATGGACCACCCGGAGATCACGGACTTCATCCAGTGGAAGAGCCGGGAAGAGGAGAAGGCACGCGCGCTCATCGGCGCCGGCTACTCGAGCGACTTCAACGGCGAGGCCTATCACACGGTGAGCGGCCAGAACTCGAACAACTCGGTGCGCATCACCGATGAGTTCATGCGTCGCGTCGAGACCGACGGTGAGTGGTCGACGACCATGCGCACCACTGGCGAGGTCGTGGATACCTACAAGGCGCGCGACCTCTGGCGCATGATCGCGAAGGCCGCCTGGGAGTGCGCGGACCCGGGTCTCCAGTACGACTCGACCATCAACGACTGGCACACGTGCCCGAACACGGACCGCATCAATGCGTCGAACCCGTGCTCCGAGTACATGTTCCTCGATGATTCGGCGTGTAACCTGGCCTCCATCAACCTCGTGAAGCTCCTCGACGAGGAGGGTCGCTTCGACGTCGAGGGCTATCGGCAGGCCATCCGTCTGCTGATCCTCGCGCAGGAGATCATCATCGATCTCGCGAGCTACCCGACGCGGAACATCGGCAAGAACAGCCACGACTACCGCCCGCTCGGCCTCGGCTACGCCAACCTCGGCACGATGCTGATGCGCCTCGGCATCCCCTACGACAGCGACCTCGGGCGCTCCATCGCGTCGTCGCTCACGGCCGTTCTCTGCGGCCACGCCTACGCCACGAGCGCGGAGATCGCGTCGAGCAAGGGTCCCTTCCCGGGCTTCACGCGCAACCGGCTGCCCTTCCTTCGCGTGATGGGCAAGCACCGGGACGCCGCGTACACCATCGACGAGCCGCAGGGCCCGGGCATCGCCGAGGACCGTCCCGCCGGTGCGCCGGACTACCTCGTGCGCGCGGCGCGGCAGGACTGGGATCTGGCCGTGAAGCTCGGCGAGCAGTACGGGTACCGGAACGCGCAGGCGACGGTGCTCGCGCCCACGGGGACCATCGGTCTCCTCATGGACTGCGACACCACGGGCATCGAGCCCGACTTCGCGCTGGTGAAGTTCAAGAAGCTGGCCGGCGGAGGCTACTTCAAGATCGTGAACCAGTCCGTGCCCCATGCGCTCCAGAAGCTCGGCTACACCGAGGCGCAGGTCGAGGATATCGTCAGCTTCATAACCGGCACGAATACCTTCCTCGGCGCGCCGCATCTCGGCAGGAAGTCCCTCCAGATGCGCGGTCTGACCGACCGTGACATCTCGAAGGCCGAGGACGCGCTTCGCGGTGTATTCGATGTGAGCTTCGCGCTCGCGCCGTGGGTGCTCGGGCCCGAGGCCTACGAGCGCATGGGCATCGACGCGGACACGATGAACGCGCCGGGCTTCAACCTGCTCAAGCATTGGGGTCTCGGGGCCAAGCAGATCGAAGAGCTCAACGAGGTCGTCATCGGCCGCATGACCATCGAGGGCGCGCCGCACGTACGACCGGAGCACCTCCCGGTCTTCGACTGCGCCAACCGCTGCGGCAAGAAGGGTGAGCGCTACCTCGCGCCCATGGCTCACGTCCGCATGATGGCCGCGGCGCAGCCCTTCTTGAGCGGCGCCATCTCGAAGACCGTCAACCTACCGAACGAGTCCACCATCGAAGAGGTCGAGGAGATCTACCTCGAGGGCTGGAAGCTCGGGCTCAAGGCCATCGCGCTCTACCGCGACGGGTCGAAGGCCAGCCAGCCGCTCTCGACCTCCGACGACGAGAGCGACGACACGGAGGAGGCGAGCGCCGAGGCCGCGCTTCCGGCGGTGGCACAACAGGCCGTGCAGGCGGTCGTGCGCCAGCTGCTTCCGGCGGCCGAGCAGGGCCTTCGTCCCCCGGAGAGCCGGCGCCATCGCCTGCCGAAGAAGCGTGCGGGCTTCACGCAGGAGGCGCGCGTCGGTGGCCACAAGGTCTACCTCCGCACCGGCCAGTACGAGGACGGCTCGCTCGGCGAGGTGTTCATCGACATGCACAAGGAAGGCGCCGCGTTCCGCAGCTTGATGAACAGCTTCGCCATCAGCGTGTCCATGGGACTCCAGCACGGGGTGCCGCTCGAGGCTTACGTGAACCAGTTCACGTTCACGCGCTTCGAGCCGAGCGGCATCGTGGAAGGCCACCCGAACATCAAGTTCTCGACCAGCATCATCGACTACGTGTTCCGCGTGCTCGGGGTCGAGTACCTGAAGCGCTACGACTTCGCCCAGGTGCCGCCGAAGGAAGAGCAGACCGAGCTCCTCGAGCCCACCGACGTGACGGCGGCGCTTCGTAACCAAGGCGGTCCGGTCCACAGCGAGCCGCCTCCTGCGCTGGAGGTCCAGGCCGCGCCGCAGGCGACCTTCGGCTTCGAGGGTGAGCCGGAGCCGACCATCGCGGCCAAGGAATCGGCCCTCGACCAGCAGCTCGGGGAGATGATGGGCGACGCACCCATGTGCGATAAGTGCGGCCACATCACCGTCCGCAACGGCGCCTGCTACAAGTGCCTCAACTGCGGCAACTCGATGGGTTGCAGCTGAAGCGCTTCACCCGCGCGGCGAGCGGGTCGTCGCGGACGACCGGTGATTCGTGAACGAGCGCCCCGCCGGCCTCCCGCCGCGCGGGGCGTTCGTGCATCGAAGCGCTTCCGCGCGGCGGCCTGGCCCAGGGTCAGCGGCAACCGAGCGGCAGGCCACGGGTCGTCGTTCGGCACGGGCAGCCGCCGCAGCAGAGATGGTCGACGCTCTGTCCGCAGCGTGAGCTCGGCTCCGCGTTTCGCGGTTCACAGCCCGACGGGCGGCAGGGCGAGATGCACCCGTCGCCGCCGCAGCCTCCCGTCCGCCGAGGCTCGGGCCGGGCGGTACCGTCGCAGTCGAAGTCGTAGTTTGGCGCGGAGCCCGAGGTCGAGAGGCACGCGGTGCAGAACCCCAAGGGCGGCGTGACGCAGCGCTGCACGCCGCCGCAAAGACAGAGCAGGCCCGTCGTGCAGTAGGGCTCGGTCTCGTAGTCCGCGCCTGGGTTCACGAGGGGGTTGCCGTCCTGGCAGTCGGTCTTCGGGAAGGGGCCCCCGGCGCACCCGGCGAATCCGATGGGCGTGTAGCCGTCGCCGTCGCGATCTTCCGCGAACGCGATGCCACCTCCGCTCGAGCAGTCGTTGTCCAGCCCGTCACAGAGCTCTGGCGCGCCCGGATAGCTGTCTCGCGCGGCCATCTCCGGGGCTTCGCGACAGTCGACGTCGGCCCCCATGGGAGGCACGGGCGTCTCATCGGTCCGGCACGCGCAACGGAGCGTCGAGCTCGCGCCCATGGCGGCGAACCCATCCCGGTCCGGGTCGGCGAAACACTCCTCGGCCACGCCGTCGTCGACGACGCCATCGCAGTCGTTGTCGACCGCATCGCACACTTCGGGAGTGCCCCGCACCGAGCACTCGCTCCAGCGGCCTCCCACGCACGTCTGCATGCCGCTCGCGCAGACCCCGAGCGCATCCGGGCAGGGGCGCGAGTCGGGCACGCGGCACTCGCAGCCCTCATCGACCTCGCCGTCGCAGTCCTCGTCGCCGCCGTCGCAGTCCTCGGGCACGCCCGGGTTCACCCCGCCGTCGTCGTCGTCGCAGTCGGTCGCGTTCGCGGCGAAGCCCGGCGGGGGCATACACCCCATGGCCGTCGTCGCCTCCGGGTCGTCGGAGCCGAAGTCGTCACCGTCGGCGTCGACGGTGAACGTCTCGAGCACCCCCTCGTCGATGGCCCCGTCGCAGTCGTTGTCGAGGCCGTCGCAGGCCTCGACCTGGCGCGGATTCACGGCTGCGCGGCTGTCGTCGCAATCGTCGCCGCATACCTCGCCGTTGCAACACAGGGCGTCCGGCGCGCTGTCGCCGTCGGCATCGCGCACGCCGAAGGTCCGCGGGTCGCAGTCTTCGTCGACGCCCTCGGGGTCACAGACCTCCGCGTTCCCCGGGAATCGCCGCGGGTCCGAGTCGTCGCAGTCGGTGCCGCCGCAGGCCAAGGCGCGGGCGCCGTCCCGATCCTCGTCGACGCAGTCCGGCGCGCACACCCGGCCGAGCTCGTCGCACACGCCGCCCTCGCAGGGGTCCGTGCCCGGCACGCAGCCACGGCCGTCGGCGTCGGGGCTCGCCGGCGCGCAGCGTTCCGTGCCGCTGCAGAAGAGGCCGTCGTCGCACATGGCGTCCGCCGTGCAGGGCGCGCCCGTCTCGGCGTCCGGGCTCACGGGCCCCGGGTCGGAGCAGGCCATGGCCACTGCCAACCACCACGCCGCCCTCGTGCTTCGCATCATGCGCCCCTCCAAGGTCAGGCTCTCAGCTCGCTGGAGACCCGGCAAGGCAGGGGTAGACCACCCGCGCTGCAAGCCGAGAACCCCCGCCGCGCGGTCGCCTTTGCCGTCGGCCCCCAAGCGGGGCGCGTCGCTGCCGTTGTCTCGTGACGTGCAGGAAGGTGGTGAAAGCTCGTCCCCGGCGCGCGTGTTCCGCGAGGACGCGACGCCCATCACCACGGAGATCGCCGACCTCTCCGGCACCTATCCCTCCGAGCATCCACGGCGGCCGGTACACCCCGACGCCCCCTCCGCCGGCCGCGTCGGTCCCTACGACGTGCTCGGACGTCTCGCATCGGGCGGCATGGCCGAGGTCTACGTCGCCCGCCCCCTGGGGCGGAAGCACCTGGTCGCGCTGAAGCTGCTGAAGCGCGCCGTGCAGGACGATCCGGAGCTGGAGGCTCTCTTCCGCCGTGAGGGCGCCATCGCCCTTCGCCTGGATCACCCCAACGTGTGCCGCACGCACGAGGTGGGCGTGGCTCATGGGCGCTTCTACCTGGCCATGGAGCTCCTCGAGGGCATGACGCTCGACCAGCTCCGGCGGCGTCTGAGCCTCGGCGGCGAGCGCATGCCCTGGCCACTCGTGGTGCAGCTCGGCTCCCAGATCGCCGCGGCGCTCGCGCACGCCCACGCCGCGACGGACGAGGTGGGCAATCCCCTCCGCGTCGTGCATCGCGACGTCACCCCGCACAACATCTTCGTGACCTGGAAGGGCACGGTGAAGCTGCTCGACTTCGGCGTGGCGCACGCAGGGCGCGCCTCCGAGCCGCCCGAGCTGGTGCTCGGCAAGTACGGCTACTGCTCTCCGGAGCAGGCGCGTGGCGAGAGCCTCGACGCCCGGAGCGACGTGTTCTCGCTGGCCGTCTGCCTCCACGAGGCGCTCCTCGGCCGTCCGCTCTTCGGGCGTCGCTCGGCCCAGGCGAGCCTCTCCGCTATCATGGACGACCCCGTACCGAACGTGTGCGAGAGCGACGATACGCTCCCCGCCGCGCTCGGCACGACGCTCAGCATCGCGCTCTCGAAGGAGCGCGAGGAGCGCTTCGCCGACGCACGAGGCTTGGCGGGCAAGCTTCGCGCGCTGCAGGCCGGTGCCCCGCCTGGCTTGGACCTGGCCGCCTTCCTCCGTCGCGTGGTGCCGAGCCAGGAACGAACCCTGACGGTAGAAGAGCTCGCCGCGCCTTCCTGGCTCCCGACGGGCCGGCCGAGCTGGCTGGCGCCGGACTAGCACCCCCTCGCCTCGACGAGAGGGCTGTGCCATTGGGACGGGGCGATGCTCACGGCCCTCCTGCATCCTCGCGCTGTCGCGCTCTCCTTCGTCTTCTCGCTCTCGCTCGCGTGCGGCGGAGAGACGCAGCCGCCCGCGCCCGCGGCGCCTTCGCCCGCGCTCCTCGCCTGGGCTGGCGCCCGTACCGAGGCGGCCCGCCCGATGATCAGCGACGTGCTCGAGCGCTCGGACGCCTCCCTCGGCACCATGCTCGAGCTCGCCCGGGCCGGTCGAGGTCCCGGCCAGCTGCTCGCCCCGGTGGTGAAGACGTGGCTCGTCGGCGATCTCTGCGCCGACCCGCGCTACGTCCGCTGTGCGCTCGAGCTGGGTATGGCCGCGCCGGAGGGCCCGCGCGAGGAGATGTCGGGCCCGCATCACGACGCGGCCGCGGCGGTGCCCGAGGGGCCACACCGTACCCATCGGCTCACGACGGCGCGCGGCGCCATCGACGTCGAGCTCACGCCCTCGGAGGGCCCGGAAGGCCCCCGCGTTCGCATGCGCATGGAGTGGCGCGACGGCGACGGCGTGGTTCGCCTGGACCTCGTCGACGCGGGGACGATGGAGGAGCTGAGCGCGGGCGAGGGCTAGGAGCCGGAGCCAGACCCTGACCCGGAACCGGCCGGACGTCCGAGCCGTCTCACGGGGCATGGGCAACGCGGGCCGCGGTCCGACTTCGCCGCTTTGTTGCCCCTTCGGGCTGCGCTTCGTTATCGCGCGGCATCGCCGCCATGAGCTGGGTCCGTGCCGTACTCGCCATTCGCCGCTCGCTCCGCGAGGGCCCGGGCTTCTTGGCCGCTGCGCTCGGCTTCGCGCTCGTGCTCCTCGGCGTCTTCTCGCGGCCGCCGCATCAGCTGGGCGTCGAGCATGCGCTCGCCGCCGCCGGCTTCGTCGCCGTGCTCGCGGGGCGCCTCGCGCGCCGGCGCCACTACCTGGCGGCCGGTCGTCCCGTACCCACGCGCCTCGACGCGGAGCTCGGCGTTCTCCTCCTCGTGGCGGTGCACGCGCTCGTGCAGCTCCTCGGGGGCCTCGCGGGCGAGGCGTATCCGCTCGTGCTCGTGGCCATCGCCGCCGTCGCCGCCTTCGCCCGGGCGCCCCTCGGGCCCGCCCTCGTCACCACGGCCATGGGCGCCGAAGTCGCCGTGCACCTCGTGACCGAGGGTCGCGGCGACGAGCTCCGGCCGCTGCTGGTTCATCTCGGCTACGCCTCGGTCTTCGGCGCCCTCCATCTCGTCTTCACGCGGGCAGAGATCGCTCGCGTGCGGGAGCAGAGCGCGCAGGCCCTCGAGGCCGAGCGGCAGCGGGTGGCCGACGAGTCCCGGCTCTTCCGCCTCGCGAGCGCCACCGAGAGCACGGAGGTGGACGAAGAGCGCCTCTACCGATCGAGCGTCGAGGCCGTGCACCACCAGGTCTTCCACGCGCTCCAGCTCCTCCGGCGCACGCTGGGCCTCCACACCTGCGTCCTGCTCGCGCGCGGCGACGACGGACGCCTGCGCATCGCCGAGCTCGCCTCCGCATCGGAGCACGTCGCGGCCGGTCCCTTCGACGCCGGCGAAGGGGCCGTCGGCGCGGCGCTCAAGCGCCAGGCGACGGTGAACCTTCAGCGGCTCCGCCCGGGCTACGGCGGGCTCTGTTACTACGAGGGCCCGGCGGAGGTGCGGTCCTTTTTGGCCGTACCCGTGGAAGGCCGCGCCGGCCAGCCCTTCGAGGGCGTGCTCTGCGCCGACCGGCTCGAGGACCGGCCCTTCACGCCCGACGAGCAGGCCGTGCTCGAGGACGCGCTCGGTCACGTGCTCCGCGCCGTCGAGAACGAGCGCGTCTTCGTCCAGCTCGAGCGCAGCAAGCGCGAGCAGACCGTGCTCCACCACGCCTCCATGGCTCTCGGCGCCGCGCGCACGGAAGACCAGGTGCTCGCGGCAGGCCTCGACGCGGCCGCCCAGATCGTCCGCTGGGATCTCGCGGCCATCACCCGCTACGACGCGGCCACCCGGCGCCACACCATCCGCCTCGCGCGCGGCGAAGGCGCGCCAAAGCTCGCGGACCTCAGCTTCAAGGACAACGCGTCGCTGACCGCCATGGCCGTGCGGAACCGGCACTTCCTGCCCTACCGCGGGGATTTCGATGCGGGTGCGCAGACTCTCTTCACCCGGCGCTCCAACCCGGCGGGCATGGCGTCGGCGCTCGTGCTGCCCCTCGTGAGCCGGGAGGAAGCCGGCGGCGCGCTCGTCCTCGCTGCCAAGGCCGCCGGGACCTTCGGGGGCTCGGTCCGGCCCACGCTCGAGGTCCTCGCCAACCAGCTCGCCGTGGCGCTGGCCAACGCCGATGCCGTCCGGCGCCTCGAGGCCATGGCGACCACCGACGGTCTCACGGGCTGCCTGAACAAGCGGGCCTTCCTCGAGGAGCTCGACCGTAAGCTCCGCGCGGCCCAGCGCTTCGGGACGCAGCTCTCGCTCCTCGTCACCGACATCGACCACTTCAAGAGCGTGAACGACACCTACGGCCACGCGACGGGCGACGTCGTCATCAAGGAGCTCGGGGCGCTGCTTCGCCGGGCCAAGCGGGAGACGGACGTCGTGGCGCGCTTCGGCGGCGAGGAGTTCTGCGTGCTCTGCGAGCAGACCGACACGGCGGGCGCCGTGCTGCTGGCCGAGCGCATCCGCGAGGAGCTCGGCGCGACCGTCTTCCCCACCGAGCACGGCGAGCTGCAGGTGACCTGCAGCCTCGGCGTCGCCACCTTCCCGAATCACGCCGGCAGCGCCGCGGAGCTCTTCGAGGTCACCGACAAGGCGCTTTACGCCGCCAAGCACGGCGGCCGGAATCAGGTCGTCTCGCTGCCTTCGCGCGCGGCGTGAGGCGCGTTCACGCGTCGACCATGCGGCGCGGACGCCGCTCGGGTAGAGTCAGGCCATGAACGCCGCGGCCGTCCCGCATGCCCTCCCGGAGCCGGGCGCGCGGGTCGCAGACAAGTATGTCGTCGACCACCTGATCGGCCGAGGTGGCATGGGGGCCGTCTACGCCGTGACGCACGGGCTGACGAAGAAGCCCTTCGCGCTCAAGTGGATGATCCCGCAGCTCGCGGGTGACCAGGAGGCCATGAGCCGCTTCGTGCGCGAGGCCCAGGCCACCTGCGCCATCGACCACCCGAACGTGGTGCAGGTCTTCGACGTGGGGACCTCCGGCGAGGCGATGTTCCTCGTCATGGAGCTCCTCCAGGGCGAGACGCTCACGGAGCGGATGAAGCAGGGCCCGATGGCGCCGCAGCAGCTCATCTCGCTCCTCGGGCCCATCATGCACGGCCTCGCTCAGGCCCACGATGCCGGTATCGTTCACCGCGACCTCAAGCCGGACAACATCTTCATCTGCGAGGCGCGGCCTGGGCAGCCGGAGTTCGCGAAGGTGCTCGACTTCGGGATCTCCAAGGTCGGCGGGCCGCAGGACATGAGCCTCACGGCCACGAACACGGCCATGGGGACGCCCTATTACATGGCGCCGGAGCAGCTCCGGGACGCGAGCAACGTGGACGCGCGCGCCGACATCTATGCCCTCGGCGCGGTCATGTACGAGGCCCTCGCCGGCACCCAGCCCCTCGATGCCGACAGCTTCGCGCACCTGGTGATCAAGGTCGCGACCGAAGACCCGGCGCCCATCGCCACGAAGCGCCCGGGCCTCGCGCCCGCCTTCGCGGCCGTCGTGGACCGATGCTTGGCGAAGGACCCGGCCGCGCGCCCGCAGTCCATGCGTGCGCGCCTCGACGAGGTGGCGGCCTCGCTCGGTTGGGATCTCCATCGCTGGGAGGAGACGGGCGTCGGCTCCCGCATGCGCTTCGTGTCCAGCGCGCCCATGCCGGCCGTCTCGGCAGAGAGTGCCGCCGCGTCGTCGATGGCCCCCGGCCCCCGGCCGCCCGACGCGAGCCTCCCCGGCGCCGTTCCGGAGGACCCGCCGGTGCTGCCGACCTCGTCGAGCCGCGGTCCCCTCGTGGTCGCGGTGCTGCTCCTGCTGTTGGTCGCCGTCGCCGGCGTGGCGGCCCTCGGCGGGGGAGAGGAGGGAACGGGCGAGGAGCCGAGCGCGCAGGGCGACCCCGCGCCGACGCCCGTCGCCAGCCCGGCCACTCCGGCGGCCGATCCCGCGTTGTCGCCGGCGGAGGCGACCCCGCAGGCCGACGCGCCGGAGGAGGCCGCC